>JBDHYK010000047.1:0-16797 GCA_039811305.1 Niabella sp. | reverse complement strand
GATGGGATTACTTTAACCCGATAGTCGTACAGATCATCCATATTTTTCCCTTTCCAGGATCCATTTTTGTTTGCTAAGGGAATATTCAGATCCCATTTGGCCAAGTCCTTTTTGGTACTGTCTTGTGCTACAAGATGAACGAGAATATTCTCAAAACTATATTTTTCGCTGTAGCGGATGATGAAAACAGGGTAGTAAGCACCGCTATCTGGAGCTTCTACCTTTACGGTTGCCTCAAAATCTTTTTGCCAGGTGTGTTTTGGAATGTTCACTACCCTTTCGTTTACCACGATGTTTTTGCAGGAAAGAAGGGTAAAAGATAGCCCAATGCCTAAAAAGTATAGATATTTCACAAAATTTTCTTTGCTGCAAATGTAATGCATCGCATACGAATAGACCGGAGCCATCGTATCGGCACTATTAAATTCGAGCGGCGCGAGCTAAGGAATTTGAATTTTGCCCCAGTCTTTAGGGGCATGACGGTTGGAGGAATCGAAGTTTTACTATAACAGATACTTCAGATGATGGAATGGAAGCAAATGGCGCAGACGTCTGTTGTCAGTTCATCACAAACCGGCGTTATTTATCTGGGGGCTGGCAACTCAAGATTTCGTTTCAACAAGGCTTCGCGGTTTGCAATTTCCCAGGCGGTATAAAAAACTAATTGGGTTCTTTTTGCCATTAGATCAAAATGAATCTTATCAACCGTATCTGTAGGTTTGTGATAGTCGGCGTGCACACCATTGAAATAAAAAATTACGGGAACCCCTTTTGCAGCAAAATTGTAATGATCGCTGCGATAATAGAACCTTTCGGGATCATTGGGGTCGTTGTATTTTCTATCTAATTTCATGTTTACATATTCATTATTAACTTTATCAGTAAGAGGCGCCAGGTCGGTGCTTAGCTTGTCGTCGCCAATAATATAAAGGTAGTTTTCGGCGTCTTTTTTGTTTAGGTATTCCGAGCCGATACGCCCGATCATGTCTATATTCAGATCTGCTGAAGTTTTATTTAAGGGGTAAATGGGGTTTTGGGTATAGTATTCGGATCCCCAAAGGCCTTTTTCTTCACCGCTCACAGCAAGAAAAACCACCGTGCGCCGGGGGCCGGCACCTTTTTTCTTTGCGGTAGCAAAGGCCTCGGCCAATTCCATAAGGCCTACTGTACCAGAGCCATCGTCATCGGCACCGTAATATATATTGCCTTCATTGTCTTTCCCTACATGATCGTAGTGTGCAGAAATCACCAGATACTCATCTTTTTTGTCGGAGCCTTCTACAATACCTACAATATTGGACGCATAGTCAACTGATTGGTGGTTGTGATTCTTTAGGCGGATATTGGCGTTGTTTTCCAAAGGGATGGAAACATCGGTACCAATAGCTTGAATCACTGTGTTAAGATCGTAACCACTTACGCGTTGTACTACATTCTCGTTAATGAAAAAAACAGGGTAAGATCCTACTCCTCCTCTACGTGGGTTCGGGGTTTCGGGCCTGTAAGAGCTGAAAGCACTCAGCCTTGAGGGCAGGTCTTCCCGAATGATCAACACTGCAGCCGCTCCTTTTGTGAAAGCGGTACGTATTTTGTTAAAAATAAATGTGGGTGAATTTGAGCCGGTTTTCGAAGGCGTGTAGCCTTTCGGCTCACCATTTATAAAAATTACTAATTTGCCCTTCACATCGGCTCCTTTATAGTCGTCTTGCTTTTCATCTACAATTCCGTATCCTACAAAAACGTAGGATGTAAACTCCATGTCAAGCGTATTGGGCATACCCATGCCGGGGGCAAAGTCCTCGTAGGGTTTAAAATTTGTGCCATCAATCGTTAGGCTCATCTCGCCGGGCTCGCTTTTTGTAAGTTTGTAGGTTTGGCGAAAACTGTCTCCATTCCCTGGCTGCAGGCCATATTTTTTAAAATTTTCGATGATGTAGTCTGCGGCTTTTTCTAATCCGGGCGAGGGGGTATTTCGCCCTTCCATTTCGGCACTGGCTATCACGTTTAGGTTATTTCGCAAATCCTGCGCGGTAATTGTTTTTGCATAAACCGAGGGGTTTGACTTTTTTTGGGCGGCAACATTCAGAGAAATCAATAAAAAAGATACAAAGAACAAGCGATTCATCATAAAAACTAATGGGTTATATGTTTAAAATGGGAAATATATGTTGTATTAGAAATTGCTGGTAGAATTTCTAAGATCAAAAGGGAACAATAAAGGTTGCACAAGCCGGTTTATCCACAACACATTTTATTAACGCGGTTGAGGTGTCGTCCTCCTTCAAACTCGGTGGACAAAAAGATATCTATCATCTCTTCGGCAATATGCTCCGATACAAAGCGGGCCGGGATGCAAATGATCGTAGCGTTGTTGTGTTTGCGGGCTAAAGATGCTATTTCTGAGTCCCAGCATACTGCTGCCCTCACCCCCTGGTGCTTGTTGGCTGTTATGGCCACACCGTTAGCGCTGCCACATAGCAAAATGCCACAGGCAAAGGCGCCGCTCTCAACGGCTTCCGCTACAGGGTGGGCAAAATCGGGATAGTCCACCGATTCCGTGCTGTGGGTGCCAAAATCCTTATAATGAAGGTCTTTGCCTTCGAGATAGGAAATAAGAAGTCCTTTCATTTCAAACCCTGCATGGTCGCTTCCAATTGCAATGGGTTTACTGAGGTCAAATTGATACTCCATAATTGAATTTTAATCGTTTAGCTCCATTCCTGAAGTTCTTTTTCGTACGCATTCGCTTCTCCTTTTGCTGCCAGGCGAATGCTGATTTCAAACAATATATACAAAGGTAGTGTTACTACGGCTAAACTAAAAGGATCTGTGGTAGGCGTTATGATGGCGGCAGCTATTACTATCACCATAAATGCGTGGCGGCGGTATTTTTTCAACATGGAAGAGGTAATAATTCCAGCTTTTGACAGGGTAAGTATGAGTAGGGGCATCTGAAACAACAGTCCGATACCCGCTGTGGTGTAAAAAATATTTTCCAGATAATCTGAAAATGTAGGTCGTATAATAATTTGATCGCTGAGTTTGTAGTTAAAGTAGAAATTGACCATTAACGGCGTTAGAATAAAATATCCAAAACCTACGCCAATAAAGAACAAAAGAGATACCCAAAAAATGATACCCCGGGTTCCTTTTCTTTCTTTTTCAGATAAAGCCGGTTTTGCAAACCGCCATAGTTCCCAAATTACATAAGGAAACGCGAGGATCAAACCACCGAGAAAGGCTACGGTAAAAGAAGCAATGAACTGGCCGGTCATGGTAGTTTCCTGAAACTCAACCGTTTTGGAGGTAAAGCACAATCCATCCCCAATACCCACTTTTTGCCCCATGGAACAGAGCCATTTTACAGAAATAAAATTGGGGCGGGTAGGGCCAAAGATAATATCATCTACAAAAAAACCTGAAAAAACAAAGACGGCAATGGAACAGACTAAGACTACGGCAATGGAGCGGATCAAATGCCACCGCAGTTCTTCCAAATGATCCACAAACGACATCTCTGCCTCATTCTCTGCGTTTCGCTTTTCAAAAAAATCCATTAAGGCCATCCGGGTATTGGGTTCTTTGTCTTAGGCCTGCATACTACAGGCGGTTTAAAAATAAAAAAAACAGTTTTTAACAAAAAATAGTTGCTCAAAGCAGCTCGCTTTTTGTTAAAACCTGCGCAAGATAGACTATTTTAACTTTTTCAGCTTTATCATTTCTATCCGGGTATCGCTCACCGAAAGAATGTCGAATTCGTAATCGCCAATAATGATCCTTTCTTTTTGCTCGGGAATGGTCTCATGATCGTCAATGATGTACCCCGACAGGGTTTCGCTGTCGTTGCCCTCAAACTGAAGTTGATACTTTTCCTCTAAATAATCCAGTTCCAACCTTCCGGAGAAAATATATTCATCTTCAGAAATACGTTTTTCTACAAAAACCTCCGTATCATATTCGTCTAAAATATCGCCAAAAATTTCTTCTAACAGGTCTTCTAAGGTAATTATCCCGGCGGTTCCGCCAAATTCATCTACCACCCAGGCAATACTTTTTCCTGAAGTACTAAATTTGTTGATCATGCTTACTGCGCTCATACTTTCGGGCACAGCGGGGATGTCAATGATAATTTCTTCGATGGTTGCAGGTTTTTTAAATAGATCCAGTTCGTGCACATATCCCAAAATATTGTCAATATTGTTTTCATAAATAATGATACGGCTGCGCTTTGTAGCGGTAAGTTTATCTACCAACCCTTGTATGGGTGTGTTTTTTTCAATACCGATAATCTCTTTTCTTGGCACTAAACATTGTCTGATCTTGATGTGGGGGAGCTCCTGGGCATTCTCCAGCAGTTGGGTGCTGGTTTCCATTTTTACTAAGTCTTTAACATTGTCCCGGAACAGAAAAGTTAAATCACTGCGGTTGAAAGGGGATTTGCTGCTATCTACCCGTACATTGAACACGTATTTCAAAATCCAGTTTGAAAGCGAGAACAGCGCCTCGGTAATGGGCTGAAACAACCAAAAGAAGAAGTTCATGGGCATCGCCAGCCTTTTTAGCAGGGCCGTACTATGGGCTCTGAAAATAGCCCGAGGGATCAATTCCACAAAAATGAGGGTCAGCAAAACATTCACGGTAATTTCCAGTACTATTTGTACGCTGCGGGATTGAATATTTAATAAAGGCCAAATTCTGTGAGAAACTTCGTTTGTTAAAAGCACAAAGGCAGTTAATGCGATCAGTGACCCGATAATCGTTGTTCCCAGAAATAGTGCCGGTGCATCTACAAATTTCCCCAATAGTTTCCCCACGGCAGAGCCTTGTTTTCTTTTCAACTCAATATTTAAGCGGTTGGAACTAAGAAAGGCCATTTCCATTCCGGCAAAGAATATCATAAAAACAAACGATAGTATCCAGATAATTAGGGTGATATCCATGGAATAAAGATAGGAAAAGCTTTAAAATACCGTTAGGTTACTTTATGTTTAAAAATTTTTTTGTAACTTTTTCTGCTTCGGCGCAGGCCTCTTGCAGCGAATCGTTTACAATGATTTTATCAAAATGATCCATAAAAGTCATCTCGTACTCGGCCTTACTAATGCGTATTGCTAAGGATTCTTCTGTTTCGGTACCCCTTGAAATGAGCCTTCGGGTGAGTTCTTTTACAGACGGGGGTTCGATAAAAAGCGATAAGCTGGTTTCTGGAAGCTGTTGCTGCACGTGAATGGCTCCTTTTACGTCTATATCCAGCAGTGGAATTTTGTTTTCGGACCAGAGCCTTTCTATTTCTGCTTTCAGGGTACCGTAATAACTGCCCTCATATACCATTTCCCACTCTAAAAACTGGCCGGTTTGTATTTTTTCCTGAAATTCTTTTACGGGCATAAAATAATAGTCTTTACCATTTACTTCTCCTTTTCGGGGCCGTCTTGTAGCCGCAGACACTGAAAAGACCAGGGTAGGTATTGTTTCCAAAAGATAGTGGGTAATGGAGGTTTTTCCGGCACCGGAAGGGGCTGTAATAATTACGAGCTTTTTATCAGGATCAGACATAAATTGGTTTAATTCGAACCGCAATTTAAGGTTTACTTCGTGGAGTTCAAAATTTTAAGCCACCAGATCCCTCCTGCATTAAAATACAGGCTGAGGCAGGCTATTTGTGCCGGTTTTTGGTTTGCGTAGCATGGTATTGATCTTACTTCTTCTTAGGGGGCACACTAAAACTGAGTATCACCTGCCCATAACACAACTCCAAAATCAGCTTTAAGAGCCAATTCTTTTAATATCGGCACCTAACTGTTGCAGTCGCAAATCTATGTTTTGATACCCACGATCTATTTGTTCAATATTTTGGATAATGCTTTTGCCTTCGGCGCTTAAAGCCGCAATGAGCAGGGCTACACCCGCTCTGATATCGGGGCTGGTCATATTGATGCCTCTCAGTTTCTGCTCTCGCTCCAAACCAATTACAACGGCGCGGTGCGGATCGCATAAAATAATCTGGGCACCCATTTCTATAAGTTTGTCAACAAAAAACAAGCGGCTCTCAAACATTTTTTGATGAATCAGTAGGCTTCCATTGGCTTGTATGGCGGTAACTAATACAATGCTGAGCAAATCAGGGGTGAAACCCGGCCAGGGGTGGTCGTAAATGCTTAAAACGCCCCCATCAAAATATCTTTGAATGGTGTAGGACTCCTGGGCTGGAATGTGGATGTCATCATTCTGAAAATCCATATTAATGCCCAATAGTTTAAATTTTTCGGGTATAATGCCGAGGTCGTTGATGCCGGCATTCTTAATCGTGATATCACTTTGCGTCATGGCAGCCAGCCCTATGAAGGAGCCCACCTCAATCATGTCGGGCAGCATCGTATGCGTAGTTCCGGCCAGGTAGTCAACCCCTTCGATAGTAAGAAGGTTACTGCCGATACCGCTGATCCTTGCACCCATGCGGTTGAGCATTTTACATAATTGTTGCACATAGGGTTCGCAGGCGGCATTATAAATTGTGGTAGTACCGGTGGCCATGGTGGCTGCCATCACAATATTGGCGGTTCCCGTAACCGAGGGTTCGTCCAATAACATGTAGGTTCCTTTCAACTCTTGGGCAGTGAGGTGAAAAAAGCCATCTTCCTGGTTGTATTCGAACCGGGTACCTAATTTTTCGAACCCAATTACATGGGTATCTAACCGACGCCGCCCAATTTTATCGCCACCCGGCTTGGGTATATAGGCTTTTTTATAACGTGCCAAAAGAGCACCTGCCAGCATAACGGATCCTCGCAGCCGGCCACTTTTCTTTTTAAATTCGGGGCTGTGCAGATAGTCAATGTTCACCTGATCGGCTTGAAAGGTACAGGTACTACGGTTTTGCCGGTTTACGGTTACGTTCATTTCCGTCAGGAGCTCAATGAGCAAATTAACGTCTAATATATCGGGGATATTAGAAATTGTAACGGTTTCGGGAGTTAGCAACACGGCACTAATCACTTGTAGTGCTTCGTTTTTTGCCCCTTGGGGAAGGATTTCGCCCTGCAGTTTTTTTCCACCTCTAACTTCAAAAGCATTCATAGCATCTGTTTTTAGCGAAGTTAAAGGGGTTTTTACTGAATTAATACAACAAACAGGGCTCTGTTTTTAAACTTGAGTTTCAAAAACGAAAAAGAAAAAAAAGAGGTTTGATTTTAACCTGTTTAAGTCAGTGCTTTACGGCACCCCCATCAGGATGCTACCCATTGAAACACAAGGGCAGCCAGCAATGCCCCGGTAAGGGGCCCCAGTACGGGTACCCAGCTATAAGCCCAGTCGCTGGAACCTTTTTTCCCAATAGGCAGAAGGGCATGCACGATTCGTGGCCCCAGGTCGCGGGCGGGGTTGATGGCATACCCGGTAGGTCCACCGAGGCTTAAGCCAATGGCGAAAACAATAAACGCCACGGGCAGGCCGTCTAAAGCGCCTAAACTGTTGGAAGGAGCAATGAGAAATAGTATGGTAAATATTAGGACGAAGGTACCCACAGCCTCGGTAATAAAATTGTCGGCGTATTTGCGTATGGCAGGTATCGTACTAAAGGTTGCTAATTTAGCCGTAACATCGTCAAATGCCAGATAGTGCTGTCGGTAGGTAAAATAAACGAACAACTGGCCAATGATAGCACCGAGCATTTGGCCGCTGATATACTGAGGAATTGTATTTGCACTGATTTTTCCTAAATAGGCAAAAGCGACGGTAACCGCAGGATTCAAATGAGCACCGCTAATATTGGAGGCTACAAATACCCCAATAAATACGGCCATAGCCCAACCGAAGGTGATAACGATCCAACCGCTATTATTTCCTTTCGTGTTTTTTAGTACTACATTGGCTACCACTCCGTTACCTAACAAAATAAGTAATGCGGTGCCAATACATTCTGCAGTAAAAATACTCATAAAATTCAATGATGGGTTAAAGTATGAAGAAGAAATTAGAGTTGTATTAAAAAATAAATAGTCTTTTCTATGGGGCTTCGGTCCAAGCCTGAGCGGTGCGTATTGCCCGCGCCCATTGTTGCCTAAGGTCGTGCCGTTGCTCTTCGTCCATAGCCGGAGAAAAAGTGCTTTCTTTCTGC
Source organism: Niabella sp. (assembly GCA_039811305.1). GTDB lineage: Bacteria > Bacteroidota > Bacteroidia > Chitinophagales > Chitinophagaceae > Niabella. Next base: position 8,681 of record JBDHYK010000047.1, on the reverse strand, counting down.
CAGCAGGCTTGTACTTCGGCAATATTTTCCCAAAAACCAACTGCCAATCCGGCAAGGTAGGCGGCTCCCAAAGCTGTGGTTTCTGTAATACTTGGGCGAATAACGTCGGTATTCAGAATATCTGCCTGAAATTGCATCAGATAATTATTAATAGTAGCCCCTCCATCTACACGCACTTCTTTTATTTGCATTTCAGCATCTGCTTCCATGGCTTTTAATACATCCATAGTTTGGTATGCGATGCTGTCTACGGCAGCACGGGCAATATGGGCGTCGTTGCTGCCACGGGTCAGTCCCACAATAACGCCACGCGCATCTTGGTTCCAGTACGGAGCTCCTAACCCGGTAAACGCAGGAACCATAAAAACTCCGCCACTATCCGGCTCTTTTAGGCTGAGTGCTTCCACGTCACTGCTTTTTTGTATTAATTTCAAACCATCGCGTAACCATTGCACTACCGCACCAGCAATAAATACACTCCCTTCCAACGCATAGCTCACCTGCTCATTTACCTTCCAGGCAATGGTGGTCAGCAGGTTGTTTTGTGATGTAATGGGTCGGTGGCCGGTATTCATCAGCATAAAACAACCTGTACCGTAAGTATTTTTCACCATTCCCGGTTGGGTACACATTTGACCAAAAAGAGCCGCCTGTTGGTCGCCGGCAATTCCACTAACGGGTATTCTTACGGCAGTAACAATTTGCTCGGTGTAACCATACACCTCGCTGCTGGATCGAACTTCTGGTAAAACGCTTCTGGGGATGTTCATCAGTTGCAGCAATTCTTCATCCCAGTCTAAGGTGTGAATATTAAAAAGCAGTGTACGGCTGGCGTTGCTTACATCTGTTGCGTGTACCTTTCCGCGGGTGAGTTTCCAAAGTAACCAGGAGTCAATTGTTCCAAAGCAAAGCTCACCTTTTTCGGCTTTTTCGCGAGCACCGGGTACATGATCCAAAATCCATTTCAGCTTGGTGCCGCTGAAGTAGGCATCCGTTACCAGACCGGTTTTTTCTTTTATTCTTTCCGCAAAGCCCCTGGCTTTGAGCTCGTTACAATAATGGCTGGTGCGCCGGTCCTGCCATACAATGGCATTATAAACAGGCTGGGAAGTATTTCGATCCCAAACTACTGTGGTTTCGCGCTGGTTGGTAATACCGATGGCGGCAAGCTCCTGCGTGGTGATGCCCGCTTTTTGTACGGCCTCGGTAGCAACCCCAATTTGGGTGCTCCAGATTTCATTGGCGTCATGCTCTACCCAGCCAGGCTGTGGAAAAATTTGAGCAAATTCCTTCTGGGCAACACCTTGTATTGTTCCCTGTTTATCAAAAACAATCGCCCTGGAACTGGTGGTACCCTGGTCAAAGGATAAAATATACTGTGGCATTTCTTCGTTTTTATCGGGGAAGGTAAGGAGATATTATAAGAAATCGTAACCCCCATCTCGATTAATTTCTAAAATAATTGTATTTTTGCGCCTGCAGGCGGATTTGTTTATTGTTCATCCTGTATAAAAATAATGAACTAATAAACGTTTCAGACGCCCACCACAGTTTCTCCTACGTTTATTATTAAAGAAAAACCGATTTTAAAATGAGTAGCATTCGAGACTTATTGAACACTCGTATTTTGTTGTTGGACGGGGCAATGGGCACAATGATTCAACAATACAAACTGAAAGAAGCCGATTACCGGGGCCACCGGTTTCAAGATTGGCATAAGGATCTGAAAGGCAACAATGATCTTCTGAGCATTACAAAGCCCCAAATCATCAAAGCCATTCACAAAGAATACCTTGCCGCAGGGGCCGATATTATAGAAACCAACACATTCAACAGCACCTCTATTGCACAAGCCGACTATGAAATGCAGGATCTGGCCTACGAACTGAACAAGGCCGCTGCAAGTTGTGCCAGAGAAGCGGTTGAAGAGTTTTTGGCTTCCAAAGCGCCTGAAGACAGAAAGCAATTGTTCGTTGCCGGCGCAATCGGCCCTCTGAACAAAACCCTCTCGCTGTCTCCTGATGTGAACAACCCCGGGTATAGAGCCGTAAGTTTTAACGATGTAACGGCTGCCTATTATGAACAAATTTCTGGCCTGATTGATGGCGGAGTGGATCTATTGCTTATCGAAACCATTTTTGATACGCTGAACGCCAAAGCCGCTATTTTAGCAGCAAACCGATTTTTTAGAAATCATCCCGACAAGAAAAAAGAAATTCTGATCAGTGGAACCATTACTGACGCATCCGGGCGAACACTTAGCGGACAAACTCTGGAAGCGTTTTATATTTCAATAGCCCATGCTCAACCGCTGAGCGTAGGCGTGAACTGCGCTCTGGGTGCTAAAGAAATGAGGCAGTATGTGGAAGAACTTTCTGAAATTGCCTCCTGCTATGTTTCGGCTTATCCCAATGCGGGTCTGCCCAATGCCATGGGAGAATACGACGAAGACCCAGCCCTTACAGCCAGTTTTCTGGGAGAATGGGCAAAAGAAGGATTTGTTAATATCGTAGGCGGCTGCTGCGGTACTACGCCCGACCATATCAGAGCTATAGCCGCCGCCATAAAAGAAGTGGCTCCCAGAATACCCGAACCCCTACCCCAAGAAGAGGAATTATGAAAGAAATTCAAAAGTATCTCACCTTAAGTGGCCTGGAGCCATTGATTGTTCGCCCCGAAAGCAACTTTATAAATGTGGGCGAAAGAACGAATGTTACCGGATCCAAAAAATTCGCCCGGCTGATTCGTGAAAACAAATATGAAGAAGCGCTCAGCGTGGCTCGTCAGCAGGTAGAAAACGGCGCTCAGGTGATTGATATCAATATGGACGACGCGCTTTTAGATGGCGTACAGGCAATGGTGAACTTTTTAAACCTGGTACAAAGCGAGCCGGATATTGCCAAAGTGCCTATCATGATAGACTCATCCAAATTTGAGATTATAGAAGCAGGCCTGCAGTGTGTACAAGGTAAATGTATAGTGAACTCCATTTCAATGAAAGAAGGAGAAGACAAGTTTATTCAAGAAGCCATTATTTGTAAAGACTATGGTGCGGCTGTGGTGGTGATGGCTTTTGATGAAGCAGGACAGGCCGATACCAAAGACCGAAGAGTTTCTATTTGTCATCGGGCTTATAAGATATTAACCGACCAGGTGGGATTTGCCCCCCAGGATATCATTTTCGATCCCAATGTGTTCCCTGTTGCTACCGGACTGGAAGAACACAATAGCTATGCCGTAGATTTTATAGACGCCACCCGCGAAATCAAAGAGCTGATGCCCGGGGTTCATATCAGTGGCGGAATAAGCAACCTATCGTTTTCTTTCAGGGGCAACGAACCGGTACGTGAAGCCATGCATGCGGTATTCCTATACTATGCCATTAAAGCCGGTATGACAATGGGCATCGTAAATGCCGGACAGTTAGCTGTTTATGACGAAATTGACCCTCAGCTTCGAGAACTATGCGAAGATGTGATTTTAAATCGCAACAATAAAAACAACGAAGCCACTGAGAAATTGTTGGCTTTTGCCGAAACCGTAAAATCGCAGGGAAAGACGAAACAAAAAGATGATAGCTGGCGTAAAACATCGGTGGAAGAGCGTTTGAAACATTCATTGGTAAACGGCATTACCGACTTTATAGATGTAGATACTGAAGAAGCCCGCCAAAAATACCCTCGCCCCTTAGATGTGATTGAGGGGCCATTGATGGCAGGTATGGACGTGGTGGGAGATTTGTTTGGCGCAGGAAAAATGTTTCTGCCACAAGTAGTTAAGAGCGCAAGGGTTATGAAAAAAAGCGTAGCCTACCTCACCCCGTTTATTGAAGAAGAAAAGCGAAACAACCCCCAGGTGGATGATCATGTGGCTCCAAAAATACTACTGGCAACCGTGAAAGGAGACGTGCACGATATTGGCAAAAATATTGTAGGTGTGGTGCTCGGCTGCAATGGATACAATGTAGTGGACTTGGGCGTGATGGTTCCTGCTGAAAAAATCCTGGATGCGGCGATAGAACAAAAAGCTGATATTATTGGTGTGAGTGGATTAATAACCCCCTCTTTGGATGAAATGGTACACGTGGCACATGAAATGCAAAGACGCAACATGCCACAACCCCTGCTTATTGGCGGCGCAACTACCTCAAGGATGCACACTGCCGTAAAAATAGCCCCACAGTTTGAAAATGGCGTGGTTCATGTGTTGGATGCTTCGAGAAGTGTAACTGTAACCGGGTCGCTGCTGAACCCCGATCAAAAGCCCCAATTTCTTAGCTCAATAAAGCAAGAATATACAAAATTAGCCGAAGAATTTGCAAATAAGAAATCGGTAAAACAGTATATTTCTTTAGAAGACGCTCAGAAAAACAAAACAAAAATAGACTGGAGCAGCTACACCCCCGTACCACCCACCTACACCGGAACAAAACTATTAGATCAGGTAGATTTAAATGAAATACGCCCCTATATTGACTGGCAACCGTTTTTCATAGCCTGGGAAATGCACGGGCGTTTTCCGCAAATACTCGAAGATGAAATTGTGGGACAAGAGGCGTCTAAATTATACGCAGATGCCAATCAGCTACTCGATAAAATTATTGGTGAAAAATGGCTGACATTAAAAGCGGCCGCTGGTTTTTGGCCTACCACCAAACCGGCTGATGACAGTGTGGTAGTGCATCAAGACGAAAAGAAAATACAACTTGAGTTTTTAAGACAACAAAACAAAAAAGCTGCCGGTCAGCCGAATTACTCCCTGGCAGACTTTATAAGCCCGACAGACGATTTTATAGGCGCATTTTCCGTTACTATAAAGGGAATAGAACCCCATTTGCAGCGGTTCATAGCAGATAACGATGATTACAATAAAATAATTTTACAAGCGTTAGCAGACAGGTTGGCGGAAGCCTCAGCAGAATGGCTACACCAAAAAACACGCAAAGAATTCTGGGGTTATGATGCCGATGAAAGCTTTTCCAATGAAGACCTTATAAAAGAACGCTACACTGGCATCCGCCCGGCACCCGGCTACCCCGCCTGTCCGGATCATACAGAAAAATATAAACTATTTGAACTTTTAGGGGGCGAAGCCGCTACCGGTATTCACCTTACAGAGTCGCTGGCCATGTACCCGGCAGCTTCCGTTTGCGGGTGGTATTTCGGTCATAAGGATAGTAAGTATTTTGGTGTGGGCAAAATAAAACAAGACCAACTTGAAAACTATGCCCACAGAAAAGGAATGAGCAACGATGAAATGCTAAGATGGCTAAGGCCGATTATGGAGTAACCCTCTGGATTCAATTCATCCAGCTGATAAAAAACCACGAACAGGACAAGAGATTCCTAAATACCTTGTTGCTGTGAACGCTCATACGCAATTGTTCCATAATTTTTGATGAGGATTTTTGAAGAAATTTTTGAGTATTGCTAAAAGAAAAAATAGAGCAAACCAGTAATTTCGTGGCGCAACTGTATTGGCAAGAAGTTTTTTTTTAAAAAATACAAACCAACGCTCCGGCTGTTAATAGTAAGTTTGTTTACAAAAGTATTCAATGCAAATGGCTAAAGTATTATTAATTGATGATGAGGAAAAACTAAGAACACTACTTGCCCGAATTATGGGTTTGGAAGGTTTTGAAGTGGTTCAGGCGGCCGATTGCAAATCAGCCTTAAAAAAATTAAGCGAGCATGAAATAGATGTAGTTTTATGCGATGTAAAGTTGCCAGATGGAAATGGTGTAGAACTCACAAAAAAAATAAAAGCAACCTACCCTCAAGTAGAAATTATACTGCTTACCGCTTACGGAAATATTTCAGATGGTGTACAGGCCATGAAAAATGGAGCCTTTGACTATATCACCAAAGGCGATGACAATAATAAAATCGTTCCTCTTTTGAATCGGGCTGTAGAAAAAGTGTATTTGACAAAAAGAGTTCAAATTTTACAAAAGCAAGTGGGTCAGAAATACTCTTTTGATACGATTATTGGAAAGTCAAAATTAATACAGTCGGCCGTTGATTTAGCTAAAAGAGTTGCTCCTGGCGACACAACCGTGTTAATTCTTGGCGAAACCGGAACGGGCAAAGAGGTTTTCGCGCAAGCGATTCACACTGCCAGTAATCGGGCGGCCAAACCATTTGTTGCCATTAACTGTTCTGCTTTTAGCAGAGAATTACTGGAAAGCGAAATGTTTGGGCACAGATCCGGTGCATTTACAGGTGCAACCAGGGATAAAAAAGGGTTGTTTGAGGAAGCAAACTCCGGAACTATTTTCTTAGACGAAATTGGTGAAATGAGCATCGAGTTGCAGGCAAAACTATTGCGGGTGTTGGAAACAGGAGAATATATTAAAGTTGGCGAAAGTAAACCCAGTAAAACAAATGTTCGCATCATTGCTGCCACACACCGTGATTTGCCACAAGAGATAGAAGCGGGGCATTTTCGTCAGGATCTTTTTTACCGCCTCTCTGTTTTTCAAATCGTGCTGCCCTCATTGCGTGACCGCCTGTTCGATATTGATGCCCTTGCAGAACATTTTGTGTCCGTTTTTTCAATTAAAATGGGGAAGAAACCGAAATCATTGTCCCCAGATTTTGTAGAAGCTATGAAACACCACCCCTGGTTGGGTAATATTAGAGAGTTCAAAAATGTTATCGAACGCAGCGTGATACTTTCCACTACCGATGACCTTACCATCAACGATTTACCCGTTGAGTTTCAGCACCAAATTGTTTCTACCGAAAGGGGGAAACAACTTTCTGCATTTAATTTATCTAATGCGGAAAAACTTCATATTAAAAAAGTATTAAACTATACGAACGGTAATAAAACCAGAACTGCCGAGTTGCTGGGGATTGCGCTAACCACTTTGTATAGAAAGTTAAGCGAATATAGCCTGGAATGACAGCGTAAATAGCTACGTGATTAAAAGCACTACGAAAAGCCCCTGGTAATTTATCTTCATATTAGTGATGCATATAGTTACAAAGATGTTGAGAACGTTAAAGCATTCTTATTGCCTCTACGTTTTATAAAAGTGAAATAATTGATTTCCACCCTTTCAAAACGATAGGATAACCCCTTTCATTTTGAAAGGGTTTTTGTTTTTTAAGAAATAACTACTCCTTACTAACCATTTGAGTAACAACTGGTTACAAACATTTTATTTTTTTTGGAGCAAAAATTTGCATGAAGAAATCAGACAATTAAAAATTCAAAATGGCAACTTTATTAATCGCAACAGGGTTACTACTTTTCGCTCTCTTTTTTTATCTCATTAAATTATTCGAAAAAATATGACAGCATTATTGATTATAGCTATAGGAGTTTTCGCTTTTATGTGTTATGTACTCCTAAAACCAGAAAAATTTTGATCAAAAAGCTAGAAGGAAAAAAAAGTGAAAAATGAGGTTTGGAAATTGGAGTTTTCCCGTTGGTTCCAAACTACTTACTGACCCCTTCTAACATAAAAAAAGCAACCAAAAAAATGAATACAGATATATTGGGCGTTATAGCAATGTTTATGATAACGTTTTTATTATCCATTCCGCTGGGGAAGTACATTGCAAAAGTTTACGCAGGGGATAGGACGCTACTCGATAAAGTTTTTAACCCTTTAGAACGCTTGTTTTTTAAATTTTCAGGCATTGATGCAAGCAAAGAAATGACCTGGAAACAACATTTGGTAGCGTTGCTAACCATTAATGCGTTGTGGTTTTTGATGAGTATGGCGATTCTTATGAATATGAGTTGGCTTCCGTTTAATCCGGATAACAATCCCGACCAGTCAGCCGATTTAGCTTTTAACACTACCATTTCATTTTTGGTAAACTGCAACTTGCAGCACTACTCCGGTGAAACAGGCATTAGTTATTTAGGGCAACTGTGGTTGATGTTTTTACAGTTTGTAACTGCTGCTACAGGGATGGCTGCAGCAGTAGTGATCTTCAAAGCATTCCGCGAGAAATCTACCACGAAACTTGGAAATTTTTACAACTATTTTTTGAAGTCGAATACCAGAATTCTATTACCTATTTCTTTAGTTATTGCAGCAATTCTTTTGTTTGAAGGAACCCCAATGACTTTTAACGGAAAAGATACGATGATTACGCTGCAAGGCGATACCGTTCAGGTTTCTACCGGACCCGTTGCAGCCTTTGTGCCCATAAAGCACGTTGGCACAAATGGGGGTGGCTTTTTTGGAGCTAATGGCGCTCATCCACTCGAGAATCCTTCTTATCTTACAAATATGGCAGAGATGTTTGCGCAGTTTATTATTCCTATGGCAATGGTATTTGCATTTGGGTTTTTTATACGAAGGAAAAAATTTGCATGGATGATTTATGGTGTAATGACGATAGGATTTTTACTTCTGGCAATTCCAAATATTTTGATGGAAATGAAAGGGAATCCTGCTATTGCGTCTATGGGGATTGATACGTCGCTCGGTGCCACAGAAGGAAAGGAAGTTCGCATTGGTGCTGCCGCCGCCGGTTTTTGGAGCATTGTAACAACAGTAATTTCTACCGGATCAATTAATTCAATGCACGATAGTAGCATGCCACTATCTGGGATGAATGAGATGCTGGCTATGATGATCAATGCTTTTTATGGCGGCGTTGGTGCCGGAATCCTTAACTTCTTCATCTTTATTGTTCTGGCTGTTTTCATTAGCGGAT
>JBDHYK010000046.1:0-16853 GCA_039811305.1 Niabella sp. | reverse complement strand
TCCTGAATATTAGGGTAGATTCCTCACTTCGTTCGGAATGACCATAAATTGGATATTTGTTTTGTGCGACAATTTGGAATGCAGCCAAAAAAAAAATTTGGTATATTGAAAAATACAGATTACGTATTTGCGATTTGGCGAAAATAGAAATTCGTTTGCTGAATTTAATACAAAAGTTTAATAGTGCGCAACTGTTGAGCATTTAACGTCAAGCCGCCATATTGCAAATACCATGTAAACGGTTCGTGCCGTTTTGTTACGCAGGTTGTCTGTTCTTTTGTTTACTGGAAGTCTTTTTCTTGCGCTCTTTTAGTTTGCGTTTTTCCTTATCCGCACGAATGAAGTCGCTGATGGTTTTTTCTTCAGCCTTTGTCAATGGCCTTGGGTCAACCACAAAATCTACATCAAGAGGTTCTTTTATCAGTGCCATAATAATTTTATTTAAAATATTTGTTTGTCAATAATAGTGCTGTTTCCGTAGTAATAACCATGTTGCGCCCTCCAACGTGTACTGCCCCCAAACTTTTTTCGTAATGCGCAATCAGCTTTGTCTTCGAGAGAAATGAAACATAACCTTCTCCACCACGCTGAAAGGAAAGTTTGCAGGCAAATGCTAGGAGATTTCCCGGCACACCCAGGTATGTCTTACTTTTCCCGATGTTGAAGGGTGCACTTTCAATCAGATGTATGTAAACATGGTCGGCTTTTACCTCCAAACTTACTACTCCCTGAATGATGTTCGGGTTGTTGGTAATTGTCAGTTTATACACTTCCCTTGCAGGAACTTTAAGTTCACTCACCCAATTAAATTGCCAACCATTTTTCTTGGTCATTCCTTTTACTTCTGCTTTTGTCAACAGTGAAATCTCGGTCGGAAAACTGTCTCGGGATTTTACATTCTCAATAGAATTGGTCAGTTTATCAACCTCAAAATCAAGTCCCTTTTCCTTTTGTTTTTTCACCTTACGAATTTACGAAAAAGAATTCTGTTTTGCAATTCTGCTTGTCGGTAGAAGTGGGTCTGTTGGCATGACCGCTTACTTTTATTATTTACGTTGAAATCGCATTTACAAAAAAACTCAATTACCAAGCTATGAACTTGATTAAACCAAAAGTGGTATTTATTGCGCTGTTTGCGTTACTTTTTTTAAGTAACACAGCTCTATCCCAACAGCCTGTAGGCCAAATTTATACTACCCCAGGCGCTTCTGTTTACATCATCCCCTCTGGCTGGACGGGCCACAATAAAAGTAGAAGTCTGGGGTGCTGGCGGCGGTGGGGGTGGCGGAGCTGCGGGACTTGCCGGCGGGGCAGGGCGGCCCGGTTTACCGTGCCATCGGCTTTCTTGGCGTCTTTCCCTACCGCCCGGGTATCGGGTACCTGCTTGGCTAAAACTATAATATTGCAGATGGCAATTTATTTCGGCTACAAACCTATGCAAGAATCAGGAATACTAACCAGAGATAGAACATGTAGAAATGTGAAATTGCTTAGCTAATAGCGTATTCGAGGCTCCGTGTTTACCCGTCAGGATCGTTCCATAGCTGCCTAACCATTTATCTGGAGTTGAATCCGTTTGCCCAAGGTTGAAGGGCTGGCGTGTATTAAAAAAAACGCTCTGTGTAAAAATGAATTGCAGAAAAGTTGGTGTATTTATAAAAAATCACAACATTTGACTCAGTAAAAAAAAACTCATATCGTATTAATTAAGCAAGACGATACCTTTCTGAAATTTCCTTAAAGAAACCGGTTGTTTGTTATTGGCGTACTAAAAGTATATCATTGCGTATCGTTTAAAAACTTTTATAATTAAAAACCAATGCATATGAAATATTTTTCAACACTTTCAGTTTTACTATTGACATATACCCTGGTACAGGCCCAGGTCATCTGGAGCGATCCCATTACCGGCAACAATATTGGTTCAAGCCCGTTTAATTCAACTTCGGGTGTTACTATTGCCCCAGGGGTTACCGTATCAGGCATTAGCAAAGGAAGTGGCATATCCTTAAACAATGCTGATAATGTTTACCGAGCTAGGGGTTGGGCAAGCTCGAGTACCCTTAATACGAGCAACAACGACTATTTTGAATTTACCATCACACCTCCTTCCGGCGGTTACGTAAGCTTTACGAACTTTATATTTACTGATAAGGTAACTTCAAGTGGAGATAATGACGCTGGTCCTGAGGATGCATCTTTAAGGTCAAGTTTGGATTCTTATGGATCAGATATCGCCAGTTGGGAGCCGAGTAGTACAAGCACCTCACGTACTGTTAATTTAACCAGTGGTCGTTATAGTTTAATAACCGCTCCGATTACTTTCCGGATTTACGGGTGGAATGGTGGAAGTAACGGAACCGGTTACAATCAAATCGAACAGTTTAGTTTCAACGGAACAGCCGGCCTAAATGCAAAAATATGGCAGGATCCGATTACATCGAGTAGCACTATTACTGCCAACCCTTATAACGGGGGTACTGGTGCAGTCAACAGCGCTGGGCGTGTGATTGCAAATGGTATAACGGTGTCTGGTATCAGCAGGGGCAGTGGAGGAGCAATCTCTGGTACGAATTATGCATACAGGGCTACTAGTTTTAATGCTGGAGGTGGAAGCTTAAGCCCAAACACCGATGATTATTTTGAGTTCACCTTGACGCCTTCTCCCGGTAAAAAGATGAACTTTTCAAATTTTTCGTTTCAGGATGAACGGGGTACAAATGGACCATCTTATGCTGTTTTAAGGTCGAGCGTGGACAATTACGCCAACAATATTGGCTCCGAATGGACGCCAGGGGTTTACACTGCTGCAAATCGCAGTTTTAGTTTGTCCGGGGCGCAGTTTCAGGGGCTCACGACTGCGGTTACTTTCAGGATTTATGCATGGGCAGGCTATACTAACAGTACTTACCAAATCAACAGCTTTGGATTTGACGGTGATATAACCTTACCTGTAAGCTTTGGTAATCTGGATGTTCAGAACCTGAACGGGAACAGCTTAAATGTAAAATGGAGCACTCTGGATGAAACCAACAACGATTATTTTGAAATTCAGGGGTCTAAAAACGGAGAAGATTTTACCACTCTTCAAACAATACGCAGCAAAAACAGGGCGCTTCCGGGAAGTGCACTGGATTACGAAGTTACTATTAACCTGTCTGATATGGGCGCTATGTTGGCAATACCGGCTATTTTAGGATTGTTGAGTTTCGGATTTAAAGGTAGGAAAAGAGTGTTTTTATTGGCTGTGGCCGTGGTGGCTTTCACGTTCCAGTTTGCAGCCTGTCGCAAATCCGATCGCGATGCCGGGGTGAAAACACACAATAATTTGTTTGTAAGAATCAAACAAGTAGATAAGAACGGCAACTACAGTTATAGTAAGGTAGTAAACGCCGGTAAAATAAATTTACGATGAAAAGGTACAGCAGATTTATTTGAGAAAAGCTGTGTTTCGTTTCTCTAGCATGAAACCATAAACTCATTTAGGAAAGACTGCCTCAAAAGGCGGTCTTTTTTTGAGGGTTTGGCCACAACCCAAGAAGCTCACTAAGCTGAAGACGGTGTCAGAGCGGGTATTTTCGTAATTCCTGAACAGGCCTACTAGCGAGAGATGATGAAATCAGGTGGCCTTTTTTTTATAAATAGCTACCAGTGGTGATGCTTCTTCTTTTACCCATGCTTCCATCTCTGCAATGATGGCATCCGGCGGTGGACCGGGTGGCACATTTGTTTGGGATCCGTCCACGCCTGTAGCGGGAGGCCTTGGGGGCAGCCCTAACGTGGGTTTTACTACACACGATGGAGGTAATGGGGGACTAACCGCAACAAACAGCACAGCTTCGAACGCTTGCGGCGGCGGAGGAGGTTCTGCTACGGCTAGTGCGGATGGTGGAGCTGGAGGAGATGCCAGTAACACACCCCCCACTACTGGCGGAGTGGGTGGAACCGGTCAGGGTACGGGTGGCGCTGGCGGTGACGGAGGCAGCAGCCCCACTAATGGCGCTAACGGAACCGCCCCGGGCGGGGGCGGCGGTGGTAAACCCTCGACAGATGTTAATTCCAATCCATCTTTTTCAGGCGATGGTGCTGATGGGCAGGTGATAATTACGGTTATAAGTTCACTACCCGTTCATTTTGGACCTTTTGCAGCAGAACTTGCCAACAATGTGCTTGCTGTTAGTTTCACCACCCTGCAGGAAACTAATAACGACCACTTTAACCTCCAAAGCTCTCAAAACGGTGTGGACTTCACCACCATTGCCACGATTCAGTCTAAACACGCCGATGGCAGCGCTTCGGGCAGTACTACCTATCAACTTACATTGGATATTGCGGGCAAAATTTCTTTTGCAGTGTCCTTGTTTGCCCTATTGGGCATCGGAGTTCTGGGTTTCAACAGAAAAACCAGGGTGCTGATGGCGGCGCTGTTCCTGATGGGTGTAGCAGGCTTTATTGTTTCCTGCACCAAAAACACAAATGAACTGGCATCGAAAACAGCGGGTAAAGCCTTCCTCCGCATTGAGCAGGTGGATAAAAACGGCCATAGCAGCTACTCTAAAGTAATCACCATTACCAACGAGTAAGCGGCTTAGATCAAGCAAAAAACTTTTTAAAATTGCTCCCTTTACGGGGGCAATTTTTTTTCTTATGAATTGATAGAACATATTGGGTGGAACCACTAAACGTTCGCTTTCTCTGTTTTTTCAAGAACCTATGCTGTTTTGCATTATCTGGCTAAAAATATACAAATTGCTGATCTTTAGGATGCACACCGTTCTCAAAAGAATTTAGATTACTAAAAATTTCCCGTATATTGCAGTCAGGTCGAATTTTCAGAAAAAAAGCTAAATCAAAAAATCATGAAACCTATAACACAGAAAGGAGCATTAATTGCCGCATTAGCATTGTTTTTTGTAAGCAATTCTTCTCAGTCTCAACCTGTATCTCAAACTTTTTCCGCGGCAGGTAACCATACTTATATAATCCCAACTGGCTGGACGGCCACAATAAAAGTGGAGGCCTGGGGAGCCGGCGGCGGCGGTGGCGGCAACAGTTTTAGTTTAAGTGGCGGCGGCGGCGGCGGCGGCGCTTATGCCTCTAAGACTTTAACGTTATCAGCAGGCAACTATTCTGTAGTTGTAGGTTCTGGAGGAGTTGGAGCTAACAGACCGGCCACTTCAGGTGGCACTGCAGCGCAAAACGGAGGTAATTCAACCTTTGGCGGTAGTAGCGTAATTGCCAACGGTGGCTTCGCTGGTGGGTCTTTGATTCTTGGGTTTCCTTCTACAGATGGCGCCGGTGGTGCCGGTGGAGTTGCCAGCATTGGGCCTGGATATACCAGCCATAGTGGCGGGACAGGTGGAAAAGCTTTAGTTGGAAACGCAAATGGCGGTGGGGGCGGTGGTTCTGCCTGGGCTTCAGCTTCTGGAAACAACGGGGGAAATTCTCAAGCTTTTGATGGAGGGCCTGGTGGAACAGGTGAAGGTACCGGTGGTGAAGGTGGGTCGGCTGGGGATCCGGCAGGTGATGGTTATAGCCCGGGTGCCGGTGGCGGTGGAAAATTTATAAGTACAGCTAAATCTGGTAATGGCGCCGATGGACAGGTAAAAATTACGGTTATAAGCTCACTACCCGTTCATTTTGGTCCTTTTGCAGCAGAACTTGCCAACAATGTGCTTGCTGTTAGTTTCACCACCCTGCAAGAGACTAATAACGACCACTTTAACCTCCAAAGCTCTCAAAACGGTGTGGACTTCACCACCATTGCCACGATTCAGTCTAAACACGCCGATGGCAACGCTTCGGGGAGTACTACCTATCAACTTACATTGGATATTGCCGGCAAAATTTCTTTTGCATTATCCTTGTTTGCTTTATTGGGCATCGGAGTTCTGGGTTTCAACAGAAAAACCAGGGTGCTGATGGCGGCGCTATTCCTGATGGGTGTAGCAGGCTTTATTGTTTCCTGCACCAAAAACACAAATGAACTGGCATCGAAAACAGCGGGTAAAGCATTTCTGCGCATTGAGCAGGTGGATAAGAACGGCCATAGCAGCTACTCTAAAGTAATCACCATTTCCAAGGAATAAGTGGCTTTAGCGGCTTTAGAGGCTTCAGCGGCTTTAGAGGCTTCAGCGGCTTTAGAGGCTCTAGCGGCTTTGTCTAAGCAAATTTTATTTAGAATTGCTCCCTTTACGGGGGCAATTTTTTTATGCTCTCCATTCATGGAATAAACAGAGAAAAGAACCGCCCACAGTACCCGTTTTCATCTGTGCTGATTGCCCCCGCTGGGCCTTTTCCTGGGAATAAAAGCAAATCGTTGGACTTAGGAAGTTTCATTCTTACAAAAAAAGGTGCATTCCGAATTCTCCCTGCTGAAGCGACACAGCAATAAACCGAATATACACCCTTACTGATCTTTTGATTTTCAAATTTTTAATGATAATATATATACTAATTGTCGCGAGCGTCATGCCGACTGCAAGGAGGTATTTCCTGAATATTAGGGTAGATTCCTCACTTCGTTCGGAATGACCATAAATTGGATATTTGTTTTGTGCGACAATTTGGAATGCAGCCAAAAAAAAAATTTGGTATATTGAAAAATACAGATTACGTATTTGCGATTTGGCGAAAATAGAAATTCGTTTGCTGAATTTAATACAAAAGTTTAATAGTGCGCAACTGTTGAGCATTTAACGTCAAGCCGCCATATTGCAAATACCATGTAAACGGTTCGTGCCGTTTTGTTACGCAGGTTGTCTGTTCTTTTGTTTACTGGAAGTCTTTTTCTTGCGCTCTTTTAGTTTGCGTTTTTCCTTATCCGCACGAATGAAGTCGCTGATGGTTTTTTCTTCAGCCTTTGTCAATGGCCTTGGGTCAACCACAAAATCTACATCAAGAGGTTCTTTTATCAGTGCCATAATAATTTTATTTAAAATATTTGTTTGTCAATAATAGTGCTGTTTCCGTAGTAATAACCATGTTGCGCCCTCCAACGTGTACTGCCCCCAAACTTTTTTCGTAATGCGCAATCAGCTTTGTCTTCGAGAGAAATGAAACATAACCTTCTCCACCACGCTGAAAGGAAAGTTTGCAGGCAAATGCTAGGAGATTTCCCGGCACACCCAGGTATGTCTTACTTTTCCCGATGTTGAAGGGTGCACTTTCAATCAGATGTATGTAAACATGGTCGGCTTTTACCTCCAAACTTACTACTCCCTGAATGATGTTCGGGTTGTTGGTAATTGTCAGTTTATACACTTCCCTTGCAGGAACTTTAAGTTCACTCACCCAATTAAATTGCCAACCATTTTTCTTGGTCATTCCTTTTACTTCTGCTTTTGTCAACAGTGAAATCTCGGTCGGAAAACTGTCTCGGGATTTTACATTCTCAATAGAATTGGTCAGTTTATCAACCTCAAAATCAAGTCCCTTTTCCTTTTGTTTTTTCACCTTACGAATTTACGAAAAAGAATTCTGTTTTGCAATTCTGCTTGTCGGTAGAAGTGGGTCTGTTGGCATGACCGCTTACTTTTATTATTTACGTTGAAATCGCATTTACAAAAAAACTCAATTACCAAGCTATGAACTTGATTAAACCAAAAGTGGTATTTATTGCGCTGTTTGCGTTACTTTTTTTAAGTAACACAGCTCTATCCCAACAGCCTGTAGGCCAAATTTATACTACCCCAGGCGCTTCTGTTTACATCATCCCCTCTGGCTGGACGGGCCACAATAAAAGTAGAAGTCTGGGGTGCTGGCGGCGGTGGGGGTGGCGGAGCTGCGGGACTTGCCGGCGGGGCAGGGCGGCCCGGTTTACCGTGCCATCGGCTTTCTTGGCGTCTTTCCCTACCGCCCGGGTATCGGGTACCTGCTTGGCTAAAACTATAATATTGCAGATGGCAATTTATTTCGGCTACAAACCTATGCAAGAATCAGGAATACTAACCAGAGATAGAACATGTAGAAATGTGAAATTGCTTAGCTAATAGCGTATTCGAGGCTCCGTGTTTACCCGTCAGGATCGTTCCATAGCTGCCTAACCATTTATCTGGAGTTGAATCCGTTTGCCCAAGGTTGAAGGGCTGGCGTGTATTAAAAAAAACGCTCTGTGTAAAAATGAATTGCAGAAAAGTTGGTGTATTTATAAAAAATCACAACATTTGACTCAGTAAAAAAAAACTCATATCGTATTAATTAAGCAAGACGATACCTTTCTGAAATTTCCTTAAAGAAACCGGTTGTTTGTTATTGGCGTACTAAAAGTATATCATTGCGTATCGTTTAAAAACTTTTATAATTAAAAACCAATGCATATGAAATATTTTTCAACACTTTCAGTTTTACTATTGACATATACCCTGGTACAGGCCCAGGTCATCTGGAGCGATCCCATTACCGGCAACAATATTGGTTCAAGCCCGTTTAATTCAACTTCGGGTGTTACTATTGCCCCAGGGGTTACCGTATCAGGCATTAGCAAAGGAAGTGGCATATCCTTAAACAATGCTGATAATGTTTACCGAGCTAGGGGTTGGGCAAGCTCGAGTACCCTTAATACGAGCAACAACGACTATTTTGAATTTACCATCACACCTCCTTCCGGCGGTTACGTAAGCTTTACGAACTTTATATTTACTGATAAGGTAACTTCAAGTGGAGATAATGACGCTGGTCCTGAGGATGCATCTTTAAGGTCAAGTTTGGATTCTTATGGATCAGATATCGCCAGTTGGGAGCCGAGTAGTACAAGCACCTCACGTACTGTTAATTTAACCAGTGGTCGTTATAGTTTAATAACCGCTCCGATTACTTTCCGGATTTACGGGTGGAATGGTGGAAGTAACGGAACCGGTTACAATCAAATCGAACAGTTTAGTTTCAACGGAACAGCCGGCCTAAATGCAAAAATATGGCAGGATCCGATTACATCGAGTAGCACTATTACTGCCAACCCTTATAACGGGGGTACTGGTGCAGTCAACAGCGCTGGGCGTGTGATTGCAAATGGTATAACGGTGTCTGGTATCAGCAGGGGCAGTGGAGGAGCAATCTCTGGTACGAATTATGCATACAGGGCTACTAGTTTTAATGCTGGAGGTGGAAGCTTAAGCCCAAACACCGATGATTATTTTGAGTTCACCTTGACGCCTTCTCCCGGTAAAAAGATGAACTTTTCAAATTTTTCGTTTCAGGATGAACGGGGTACAAATGGACCATCTTATGCTGTTTTAAGGTCGAGCGTGGACAATTACGCCAACAATATTGGCTCCGAATGGACGCCAGGGGTTTACACTGCTGCAAATCGCAGTTTTAGTTTGTCCGGGGCGCAGTTTCAGGGGCTCACGACTGCGGTTACTTTCAGGATTTATGCATGGGCAGGCTATACTAACAGTACTTACCAAATCAACAGCTTTGGATTTGACGGTGATATAACCTTACCTGTAAGCTTTGGTAATCTGGATGTTCAGAACCTGAACGGGAACAGCTTAAATGTAAAATGGAGCACTCTGGATGAAACCAACAACGATTATTTTGAAATTCAGGGGTCTAAAAACGGAGAAGATTTTACCACTCTTCAAACAATACGCAGCAAAAACAGGGCGCTTCCGGGAAGTGCACTGGATTACGAAGTTACTATTAACCTGTCTGATATGGGCGCTATGTTGGCAATACCGGCTATTTTAGGATTGTTGAGTTTCGGATTTAAAGGTAGGAAAAGAGTGTTTTTATTGGCTGTGGCCGTGGTGGCTTTCACGTTCCAGTTTGCAGCCTGTCGCAAATCCGATCGCGATGCCGGGGTGAAAACACACAATAATTTGTTTGTAAGAATCAAACAAGTAGATAAGAACGGCAACTACAGTTATAGTAAGGTAGTAAACGCCGGTAAAATAAATTTACGATGAAAAGGTACAGCAGATTTATTTGAGAAAAGCTGTGTTTCGTTTCTCTAGCATGAAACCATAAACTCATTTAGGAAAGACTGCCTCAAAAGGCGGTCTTTTTTTGAGGGTTTGGCCACAACCCAAGAAGCTCACTAAGCTGAAGACGGTGTCAGAGCGGGTATTTTCGTAATTCCTGAACAGGCCTACTAGCGAGAGATGATGAAATCAGGTGGCCTTTTTTTTATAAATAGCTACCAGTGGTGATGCTTCTTCTTTTACCCATGCTTCCATCTCTGCAATGATGGCATCCGGCGGTGGACCGGGTGGCACATTTGTTTGGGATCCGTCCACGCCTGTAGCGGGAGGCCTTGGGGGCAGCCCTAACGTGGGTTTTACTACACACGATGGAGGTAATGGGGGACTAACCGCAACAAACAGCACAGCTTCGAACGCTTGCGGCGGCGGAGGAGGTTCTGCTACGGCTAGTGCGGATGGTGGAGCTGGAGGAGATGCCAGTAACACACCCCCCACTACTGGCGGAGTGGGTGGAACCGGTCAGGGTACGGGTGGCGCTGGCGGTGACGGAGGCAGCAGCCCCACTAATGGCGCTAACGGAACCGCCCCGGGCGGGGGCGGCGGTGGTAAACCCTCGACAGATGTTAATTCCAATCCATCTTTTTCAGGCGATGGTGCTGATGGGCAGGTGATAATTACGGTTATAAGTTCACTACCCGTTCATTTTGGACCTTTTGCAGCAGAACTTGCCAACAATGTGCTTGCTGTTAGTTTCACCACCCTGCAGGAAACTAATAACGACCACTTTAACCTCCAAAGCTCTCAAAACGGTGTGGACTTCACCACCATTGCCACGATTCAGTCTAAACACGCCGATGGCAGCGCTTCGGGCAGTACTACCTATCAACTTACATTGGATATTGCGGGCAAAATTTCTTTTGCAGTGTCCTTGTTTGCCCTATTGGGCATCGGAGTTCTGGGTTTCAACAGAAAAACCAGGGTGCTGATGGCGGCGCTGTTCCTGATGGGTGTAGCAGGCTTTATTGTTTCCTGCACCAAAAACACAAATGAACTGGCATCGAAAACAGCGGGTAAAGCCTTCCTCCGCATTGAGCAGGTGGATAAAAACGGCCATAGCAGCTACTCTAAAGTAATCACCATTACCAACGAGTAAGCGGCTTAGATCAAGCAAAAAACTTTTTAAAATTGCTCCCTTTACGGGGGCAATTTTTTTTCTTATGAATTGATAGAACATATTGGGTGGAACCACTAAACGTTCGCTTTCTCTGTTTTTTCAAGAACCTATGCTGTTTTGCATTATCTGGCTAAAAATATACAAATTGCTGATCTTTAGGATGCACACCGTTCTCAAAAGAATTTAGATTACTAAAAATTTCCCGTATATTGCAGTCAGGTCGAATTTTCAGAAAAAAAGCTAAATCAAAAAATCATGAAACCTATAACACAGAAAGGAGCATTAATTGCCGCATTAGCATTGTTTTTTGTAAGCAATTCTTCTCAGTCTCAACCTGTATCTCAAACTTTTTCCGCGGCAGGTAACCATACTTATATAATCCCAACTGGCTGGACGGCCACAATAAAAGTGGAGGCCTGGGGAGCCGGCGGCGGCGGTGGCGGCAACAGTTTTAGTTTAAGTGGCGGCGGCGGCGGCGGCGGCGCTTATGCCTCTAAGACTTTAACGTTATCAGCAGGCAACTATTCTGTAGTTGTAGGTTCTGGAGGAGTTGGAGCTAACAGACCGGCCACTTCAGGTGGCACTGCAGCGCAAAACGGAGGTAATTCAACCTTTGGCGGTAGTAGCGTAATTGCCAACGGTGGCTTCGCTGGTGGGTCTTTGATACTTGGGTTTCCTTCTGCAGATGGCGCCGGTGGGGGCGGTGGATCTGCCAGCATTGGGTCTGGATATACCAGCCATAGTGGCGGGACAGGTGGAAAAGCTCTAGTTGGAAACGCAAATGGCGGTGGGGGCGGTGGATCTGCCTGGGCTTCAACTTCTGGAAACAACGGGGGAAATTCTCAAGCTTTTGATGGAGGGCCTGGTGGAACAGGTGAAGGTACCGGTGGTGAAGGTGGGTCGGCTGGAGATCCGGCAGCTAATGGCGCTAACCCGGGTGCCGGTGGCGGTGGAAAATTTATAGGTACAGCTAAATCAGGTAATGGCGCCGTTGGACAGGTGATCATCACAGTCGAAAGCTCCACAGTATTACCTGCAAATTTTGGCAATTTTAGCGCCATCCGCGAAGGGAATCAGTTTTCCATCAGTTTCACCACCCTGCAGGAAACTAATAACGACCATTTTAACCTCCAAAGCTCTCAAAACGGTGTGGACTTCACCACCCTTGCCACTATTCAATCTAAACACGCCGATGGCAATGCTTCGGGGAGTACTACCTATCAACTCACATTGGATATTGCCGGCAAAATTTCTTTTGCTGTATCCTTGTTTGCCCTATTGGGCATCGGAGTTCTGGGTTTCAACAGAAAAACCAGGGTGTTGACGGCGGCGCTGATGCTGATGGGTGTAGCAGGCTTTATTGTTTCCTGCACCAAAAACACAAATGAACAGGCCACGGGTGAAACCGGTAAAGCTTTTCTGCGCATTGAGCAGGTGGACAAAAATGGCCATAGCAGCTACTCTAAAGTAATCACCATTACCAAGGAATAAGCGGCATCGCATCAGTCAAAAACTTTTTGGAATTGCTCCCTTTGCGGGGAGCAATTTTTTTTGATCTTCTTTCATGGAATGGACAGAAAAAAGAACTGCCCACACCGCCCGTTTTCACCTTTGCTGAATGCCCCCTGCAGGGTTTTTAGTGAAAAAGTGGAAAAAAAGCAAATTGTTGGACTTGGAAAGTTTCATTCTCACAAAAAATTTTGGTATATTGAAAAATACTTTTATATTTACGTTGAAATCGCATTTACAAAAAAAACTCAATTACCAAGCTATGAACTCAATTAAACCAAAAGTGGCATTTATTGCCTTGTTTGCGTTGCTTTTAATAGGCAACACGTCTCTATCCCAGCCGCCTTCTGGCGCAACTTACACCGCTGCTGGGGCGCACACTTACACCATACCCACCGGCTACACGGCAACCATTAAGGTGGAAGCCTGGGGCGGCGGCGGCGGTGGCGGAGGTGCCGCAAATGCAGCCGGTGGTGGCGGTGGCGGCGGCGGCTATGCTTCTACCACTTATACCCTGCCAGCCGGTACCTACTCCGTATATGTGGGGGAAGGCGGCTTGGGAGCAAAACCTAATAATGGCGCAGTATATTCACCTGCTACTGGGGGTAATGCTTCTGCTTTTAAGCTTCTTCCCCCCCTCCAATCAACAGTAGCATACGGGGGTGGCCCTGGTGGCACAATGGTTTATAGCGCCCCGCCCACGCCTGGAGCGGGAGGGGCTGGGGGCAGCTCTAACATGGGTACCATTACAAAAAATGGAGGTAATGGGGGGCTATCCGGATCAAGCGTAACAGCTAGCACCTCTGGCGGGGGTGGCGGAGGCTCTGCAACTGCTATGGCAAATGGCGGAAATGGTGGTGATGGTAGTTTTGGAGGAGTTGTCGTTCCCGGTGGAACTGGAGGAGATGGTGAGGGAGATGGGGGTAAGGGAGGAGATGGGGGCAGCAGCCCCTCTAATGGCGCTAACGGAACCGCCCCCGGCGGGGGCGGCGGTGGCAAACCTTCGTTTGATGTTAATTCCCTTCCATCTTTTTCTGGTGATGGCGCTGATGGGCAGGTAATAATTACGGTTGATAGTTATCTACCCGTTCATTTTGGTCCTTTTGCAGCAGAACTTGCCAACAATACACTTACCGTAAGTTTCACCACCCTGCAGGAAACTAATAACGACCACTTTAACCTCCAAAGCTCTCAAAACGGTGTGGACTTCACCACCATTGCCACTATTCAATCAAAACACGCCGATGGCAACGCTTCGGGGAGTACCGCCTACCACCTCTCATTGGATATTGCTGGCAAAATTTCTTTTGCAGTGTCCTTGTTTGCTTTATTGGGCATCGGAGTTCTGGGTTTCAACAGAAAAACCAAGGTGTTGATGGCGGCGCTGTTCCTGATGGGTGTAGCAGGCTTTATTGTTTCCTGCACCAAAAATACAAATGAACTGGCCACGGGTGAAACCGGTAAAGCTTTTCTGCGCATTGAGCAGGTGGACAAAAATGGCCATAGTACCTATTCCAAAGTAATTACAATTACCAACGAATAGGCCGCTTCGTGCTACTCACAAGTTTTTTAGAATTGCTCCCTTTGCGGGGGCAATTTTTTTATCCGCAACGAACAGTTTTGTGTTCTGTGTTCTGGATCGTTACAGTTCTTATCGTAGAATTATCAAGTTCTCCATCCAAAAAAACACTATTTTCGCTGCTTAGAAATTACAAAAGTACCCGTCATAACAATCGGAATGAAATGGAAGGAGATTCCTCTTTTCTCCCGTGAGGCGGGGCTCATCGGAATGACGGTATAAAGTGTACCCGTCATGACGATCGGAATGAAACGAAGGGAGAAATCTTTTGTTTCCTGACCGTCATTTCGGAATAGAATGGAGGGAGAAATCTTATCCTAAGAAGGAGATTCCTCTTTTCTCCCGCTGGCGCGGGCTCCAATCGGAATGACGGTATAAAATATTCCCGTCATTTCGACTGGAATGAAATGGAGGGAGAAATCTTTTCCTAAGCAGCAGATTTCTCTTTTCTCCCGCTGGCGCGGGCTCCAATCGGAATGACGATATAAAATGTACCCGTCATGACGATCGGAGTGAAACGCAGGGAGAAATCTTTTCCTAAGAAGGAGATTTCTCTTCACCCCGTAAAGCGGGGCCAATCGAAATGAGGTTTGAAAGGGAAAAAAACACAAAGCGGGGACCCGTACGCTTTTCTTATAACTATTACTTATGGCATTACTTCAAATTGATCATTTAAAAAAATATTTTGCCACCCAGAAAGCGGTTGACGATGTGAGTTTTTCTATTGAACAGGGGCAGATATTTGGGCTTTTGGGCCCAAACGGCGCCGGAAAAACTACCCTTATCCGTATGATAACCGGTATTTTTTATCCCGACTCCGGCACTATTTTTTTTGACGGGAAACCATTCAATGCCGATAAAGATTACGCCAAAATTGGGTATATGCCCGAGGAACGGGGTCTGTACAAAAAAATGAAGATTGGAGAACAAACACTTTATCTGGCACAATTGAAAGGTTTGGGCAAACGGGAGGCACTGGAAAGGATCCATCACTGGTTTGGCCGGTTTGACATGGACAACTGGTGGAACAAAAAAGTAGAAGACCTCTCCAAAGGCATGCAGCAAAAACTGCAATTTGTTACCACCGTATTGCACCAGCCCAAACTGATCATTTTAGACGAGCCCTTCAGCGGCCTCGATCCGGTAAATACCAATCTTATCAAAGACGAAATATACCAGTTGGCCCAAAATGGCGCTACTATTATCTTCAGCACCCACCGTATGGAGCAGGTAGAGGAAATCTGCAACCATATTGTTCTTATTAATAAAGGCAAAAACGTGTTGGATGGTACAGTGCAGGCCATAAAACAGGAGTTTAAAGAAAACCTGTTCCGTGTAAGCTTTTTAGACCCCGTTGACACGCAAAACCTGCAAAGCAGTTTATTCAGTATCAGGGATGCGAATACCCATTCCATCGTAATCCAAAAGAAAGAGGACAGCACCAACAACGATATCCTTCAATACTTTTTAACCACGAACCAACGAGTGGCATCCTTTCAGGAAATACTGCCTTCCCTGAACGATATTTTTATTCGGCAGGTAGAGGGCACCCCCTTGAGCCGTAGGTTTCAAAACATCAATGATTAACCGCTAAATTCCACCTCAGATGAAAAAAATATTTTTAATAATACAAAGGGAATACCTCAGCCGGGTGCGAAAAAAAAGCTTCGTGATCACTACGCTCCTATTTCCCCTGCTATATGTAGCTCTAATTTTTGGGATGGGTTTTCTGGCTGAAAAAGGTGCCACTAAGCTCAATATAGCCGTTATTGACTCCTCGGGAAAATTTACAGCCGAAAAAATAGAAAGAGCGAATCAACAGGATGCTTCCAATACCTTACAGTTGGTACACCAAGACCTTGTAAACTTAGAAAAAGATCTGGCCTCTACGGAGGAGTTTGATGGGTTTGTAGTTATCCCTGCCCATACCGCTGTATCGAAGGCTCCAGACCAGTTGATCGTAAAGTCTCGTCGTACCTTAGGAAATATTTCGGGAGTACAGTCCAAGTTGAACAATATCTGGAACGACATTAAATACGAGGATCTGGGCATTGACAACGAAAAACGCCAGTTGCTTTCATCAAGCCGCCTCATGGTAAAAGCCGAAAATATTGAAAACAAGGCTTCTGATGGCACTATTGCCTCCGTAATTGGGTATGTGGCCGGGTTTCTGATCTATTTTATTTTGATTATTTACGGCTCACAGGTAATGATGGGCGTGATGGAAGAAAAAACCAACAGGATCGCCGAAGTAATGGTATCCTCTGTAAAACCATTTCAGTTGATGTTGGGAAAGATCATTGGGATTGCGCTGGTGGCCCTTACCCAGTTTCTTTTGTGGGTAGCTTTTATCTTTCTGATTTACAATATCACAAAAACCGGCAGCACGGGCAAAACAGAAATTTCGCAGGTGGTAGGCGGTATCCAGCAGGTATTCTCCAGTGTGGATGTTGCGCTGGTACTGGTCATGTTTGCTTTTTATTTTCTGGGGGGGTTCTTTTTTTATTCCTCCCTGTATGCGGCTATTGGCAGCGCTGTTAACGAAGATATGCGTGAGGCCCAATCGCTTAGCTTTCCTGTTACGATGATTATAATTATTGCCATCGTAATCCTGACCGTGGCCATGCAGGACCCCACCGGGCCCCTGGCTGTGTGGGGCAGCATCATA
>JBDHYK010000045.1:0-16984 GCA_039811305.1 Niabella sp. | reverse complement strand
ATAAAGAAAAGAACTGGTTAAAATGGGGGCCTTACCTATCCGAACGACAATGGGGTACCGTAAGAGAAGATTACAGCGCCAACGGGGATGCGTGGAACTATCTTACTCACGATATGGCTCGCTCCAAGGCCTACCGGTGGGGCGAGGATGGTATTGCAGGAATTTCTGACGAACGGCAGCGTATTTGTTTTGCAATTGCCTTGTGGAACGGCCAGGATGCCATCTTAAAAGAAAGACTGTTCGGACTTACACCCTCCCAGGCCAACCACGGCGAAGACGTAAAAGAGCTCTACTATTATTTAGATAATACGCCCAGCCACTCGTACATGAAATATTTATACAAGTATCCACAGTCTGCTTTCCCCTACGAAAAACTGGAGCATGTAAACAAAAGCAGAACAAAATACGAAGACGAATACGAAATTGCAGATACCGGTGTTTTTGATCATGATCGTTATTTCGATGTTTTTACTGAATATGCAAAAGCCGATGCGGAAGATATTTGTATCCGCATCAGCGTTCATAACCGGTCTAATCAGCAAGCACCCATAACGATACTGCCTACTTTATGGTGCAGAAATCTTTGGTCCTTTGGGCTTACGAGGCAAAAACCTTTGATTGAAACACTCTCTGAAAATGGCTCCTTTGCTGCTGTAAAACTTGATGATAAACAAACGGGCACTTATTATTTTTACTTTCAAACCGCGGAAAATGTATTGTTTACCGAAAACGAAACTAATACAGAGCGATTGTACCAGTATCCCAACAACAGTCCGTTTGTCAAAGACAGTTTTCATAATGCTATCATTTCCAATAACTTATCGCTGTTTGATCAAAAAACATCTGGAACAAAATGTGCACCTTTCTATCGGCTGCTTGTTGCTGCAAAGGATTGTGTTGTTATTCAACTCCGTTTGTGCGGGCAGGAGGCACCCAACCCCTTAGGTGATGAGTTTGAAAAAGTGTTTGAGGAACGTATTCGCGAAGCGGACGAATTTTACGAATCGCTGATACCCACCACAAACCCTGATTTAAAAAACATCCAGCGGCAGGCTTACGCCGGAATGTTATGGAGCAAGCAGTTTTATTATATTGACATCCCTTCCTGGCTAGACGGCGATCCCGGACAACCCGCACCTCCCGAACAAAGAAAAAACGGACGGAATAGTAACTGGCCAACCCTGAACAATGAAGACATTATTTCAATACCCGATAAATGGGAATATCCCTGGTATGCAGCATGGGATCTGCCTTTTCACTGCATCACACTGGCACATTTAGATCTGGAATTTGCCAAAAATCAGCTGTTATTGCTCCTAAGAGAGTGGTATATGAACCCTTATGGCCAAATACCAGCCTACGAGTGGAACTTTAGTGACGTAAATCCACCCGTTCAGGCCTGGGCCTGCCTGCAGATATATAAATTGGAAAAAGAAAAAACAGGGGTAGGCGATACGGTATTTCTGGAGCGGGTGTTTCAAAAATTATTAATCAATTTCACCTGGTGGGTCAATCGAAAGGACAGATTAGATAATAATGTGTTTGAAGGGGGCTTTTTAGGATTAGATAATATTGGAGTTTTTGACCGTAGCAATATCCCCGGTAATGGCATTTTGGAACAGGCCGATGGTACCGCCTGGATGGGGATGTATTGCTTAGATATGCTGGAAATGGCGTTGGAATTGGCGCAGACCAACAAAGCCTTTGAAGATATGGCTACTAAGTTTTTTGAGCACTTTACCTATATTGCCGCATCGTTAAACCAAATTAAAAAAGGATATAAAGGAGCCTGGGACGAAGAGGACGGTTTTTTCTATGATGTATTACGGCTACCCACCAACGAACTGATTCCTATAAAAGTGCGATCCCTGGTGGGGCTCACTTCTTTGTTTGCCGTTCACATTATTGATAAAGAGCTTTTAGACAAACTGCCCGAATTTTATGGGCGGATGAAATGGTTTATAAATTACAGGCAAAAAAATAACGAGTACCCGGTTGTGGAACAGGTAGAGGGAAAAGACAAGGTTTTACTATCCTTAATACCACATGAACGACTGGAAAAAATACTGAATGCACTGCTCAATGAACGTGAATTTTTATCAGATGGAGGGATTCGTTCTCTGTCAAAAATACACGAAGAACCGTATACTGTTTTCATTGAAGGACAAGAGTTTGGGTTGAACTACCAACCAGGCGACTCCAACTCGTCGCTATTTGGCGGAAACTCTAACTGGCGCGGCCCTGTGTGGATGCCTATGAACTTTCTCATTATCAGTGCTTTAGAAAAATATTACCAGTACTATCTGCAAGATTGCATGCCCGAACTGCCCTCCGGCTCTGGCAATAAGGTCAACCTTAAAATCGTTGCTCAGGATCTTAGAAACCGACTTATCAGCCTTTTTACAAAGGATAGCAATGGAAAGCGAAAAATAAATGGCAATAAGGAACTCTTTGATTACGATCCCCATTTCAAGGATCTGATTTTATTTTTTGAACACTTTCATGGAGATGATGGACGGGGTATTGGTGCCTCGCACCAAACGGGCTGGACGGGGTTGATCGCTGAAATTATCCGAAAAAAAGCTGAAGTACGAAGCGTGTAATTCTTCTGTTTGATTGCAGGTGTAAATGGGATTAGTCTTTCACTGCAAATCGTATTTTGTAGAGATGTAATAATGATGCTTTAATTGCATTATAATGTTCAGCTATTCCAAAAGTTTCTAAAAGCACTCTTTCAAAGTGTATTCTGTCGGCTTGTTCAATTTCCTGCTCTAATGGCAATCTGTTTCTTTGAGAAATTGGCTGAAAAGAATTTGTAATTTCTTGTTTTTGTCCGTCAGATAGGGATTGAAAATTTAAAAGTTTAAAATCCCTTTCAAATTTTGTTGCTCTCAAATCAAGTGCACCTAATCCTCTTCCAAAACCAAAACTTTCTATGAAGAACATACTTAAAATGCTATTCAACAAAGCAAGTAATAATACTCTGTCTTCGGTTTGAAATTCATTTTTTAATGAAAGTCCAATCATTCTTTGGTCTATGAATGAACGGTTATTGAAAGTTGCAATGAATAGACTTTTGTCATAATTCACGTTTGCAACAAAATCCGCCATATTATCGATTTTCATTTCATACCAAAACATATTTGTTTTGCGTAATGATTGAGTAAGAGGAACACCCATTTCGTTGTTTTGATTTTCAAAATTTCTTATCCATTCCAACGCTCCTGTATGATTGAGTTGTTCTAATTCGTCTATACTTTTAGAACAGCAAAACGCTTCTGCATCGGCAGTGCAATAAAGTCCTGCCGTTCCTCTTAAATTTTTCAAAACAGGTTTGATGTATTCGGCTTCAATATTGTGTCCCGAAGCTGGATAAAATAAAGCGTTCCAACCTCGTCTTTCTCCACGAGTAAAATTAAAAACCTTATTGCAGTCAATTAGTTTTTCTGAAATATCTGTAAGCCAATTTAGATTTGCAAAATATCCACACCAAGGAATACCAATGGTTTCTAAATTGGTTATTTCGTTAGTTGAATAATTTTGAATAGAAACAATATCATTCGTAGTTCCCAACAAGATATTTTCACTCAGTTGTTTGATGTCTGAAATTTCATCAATACTTTCTTTTAAAGTACAAAATGAAATTGTTCTTTTTATATCAGGTTCGGTATTTGGGTTTCGTTTTTGGGCTATCAAAAATGTAGTTACTACATCTGCATTACTGAACCATTTTCCTTTTCCTGAAATAACGACAGTTTCTATGTCATAGAATTTCTGAATTAGCTCCAAGAAAATTTCCCCATAATCAGTTCCCAACCAAGCGTTAGAAAGAACTAATCCAACTTTTCCATTTTCTGAAAGGATTTTATGTAAGTAAAATGGAATGTAAGCGAAAATATCACTTTTGCCACTTAGAGTAATTGCTGTGTTTGCTTCTTCGTGAATGAAATTATTTATTTCCCTGATGTTTGGATTTAAGACTTCAATTTCCTTACTCTTTATGAATGGTAGATTTGAAACAACATAATTCACAGTCGGAAACTGTTTAACAACATCATTGCCATTATTGGGGTCTTTAAATGTTATGTCTTTGCCTATCTCTAAATCAATTACATCTTCTCTGAAAATGTTTAATACTTTTCCAATATTATTGGGCTTGGCTAATGTTAGCGTAGATAATTGAATAGGAAAAGAATGTTTATCAGATGCCCAAATACTGTTTATTGTAGCATCTTGATTTATTTCATATTCTTCTTTGAGTGCGTATGCTTGGTTAATTATTGTTCCTGTTCCGCAACAAGGGTCAATAAGCGTTCCCTCTTTGTTTTCTATTGTTAGTCTTACTAATAAATCAGCTAATTTTTGAGGTGTTGCAAATTGTCCTGCAACTTTTCTTTTTGCTGAAACGATAGATGATTGAAGTAGATTATGCAGAATTTCTATTTCAATTTCCGATATATTGATTGAGCAAAGGAATTGATTTAATTGAATAATTTGCTTCCCAGCCGAAGTTGAAATATCGCCAATAGCAAGGTTATCACTGAAAATATTCCAAAAGTTACAATGCTCGGATATAGATGCTATGATTTGTTTTGCTTCTTCAACAGATGTTTCACTGTTTATGCTTTCTATTATTCTTGCTTCGTTGAAATGTCTTTTCAGAACATTGGCGAAAATGATTTTAAATACCCAATCCGTCAAAATAACTTTTGCAAGAGTTGGAAGTTTGTTAGATGTGTCCTTTGCAGATGTTGGGTTAAAACCATATTCTGTTGCAGAAGATAGCCACCAAATATTGATTTGTGCTTCAAGCCTTGAATTTCTGCGTGTATTGTTTTTAAGCGTATCAACAGTTGAAGGAATATTTTCTAAAACAACATCAATGATAGCATCAACAGACAGAATTTCGGTTGATACATTATCGGAAATATCGCCTGTTTCAAAATAATTGTTTAGGTCTGTAAGTATTGTTTGAAGTAATGATTTCCAAAGATTTTCTTGGGGTTTTACTTCTGTTCTGTTATTGATTTCAATATCATTCCAAGTTTTTAAAATTGAAAATGCATTGTTTTGCTTTGAATAAAGAACAGCACTTTTTACGTTCCATAGCACAAAACTATCTCGTTGTAAAATCTTCGCCTTTTTAATTGCATTACTGATTAGTCCTGCATCAGTGATTGGCGTGTCGGGCATTTTTAATTCCCAACCTTGCAGTATAATATCTTTTGTTTGGTCTTTGAATATCAAGACATCGGGAAAAAGGCTTGATTTTTCATTACTGATAGTGCTTTCGCCACCCGCACTTTTAAAGTGCCAACCTTTGTTCGCAAGATAAAGATTGATTTCACTGATTACATCAATCGCCCAACTTCTTTCATTATAGGTAATTTTTGGCATTTTCTAAATTGTAATTCATTGTGTGATATTCTGCAATCGGTTCTTTAAAAAGTAGAAGCGTTGTTTCTTCAATTTCTTTTCTTTTTAATGTTTCTTCAATTCGGTTTGTGCAAACTTTGATGTAATCAGTTGGTTTAACTTTGTGTAATAGTACATCTTCGTTTTTCTCAATTCCGATAAAATTTCTGTTTTCCAAAATTGCAGAAAGTAAAAAGCTACCACTTCCGCAAGCATTGTCCAAAACTATATCGCCAGGATTTGTAAAAGTCTTAATTAAGTATCTTCCCAATTCAATTGGTTTTTGTGTCGGGTGGAAAACAGTTCCCTCTGATTCTGCTGTTTTGATGTACACAAAATCGTCAAGGTTTTGTTCTTCGTAAAATATTACATCGTTCGGATAGCGTTGTCCGTTACTTTTAACGTGTTTGGGTTTAAAATCTCCATAACTTCCTGTATATTGGTCTTTACGAATACCTTTATCATATGCTTCGCCCTCTGTCATTTGAGGGTTGTATGTCGGTTGTTTTTTGTAAAAAATACAGATGTCCTCGTGTTTGCGTAGCGGTTGTTTTTTAGCGTTTAAAAAGTTAGTGGATTTGGATTTTATCCAAGTGATTTTATACTTAAATAATTTCTCGTTGCTTAAAATCAATTTTGCAGTAAAAACTCCTTGTGAAGTCAAAACTATTGCTCCGTCATCTTTGATTATTCTTTCGTATTCGGACCAAAGTTTTTGCAAGTCAATAACTGAGTCCCACTTATTTTGCGTTGTGCCGTAAGGCAAATCGCAAAGTATCATATTTACGGATTTGCCAGGAATAGAACGCATAACTTCCAAGCAATCGCCTTGAACAACTTTGTTTACAAAGTCTTCAATTTTTCGTTTTTGATTGTAGTCGTTTAATGATAAAACAAAGCTGTTTGTTTGGCTGTGTTCATTGCCGTTTGTGCCGTATTTTAGTTTTTCTTCAGCTACTTGCATTGCTTGCAATGCAAAATCTTCATCTTGTATCTCGTAAACAATTTTGTCGCTAAGCCATTGTACAATTATTTCGTTCTTTTGAGCTTTGTAATATTTGCAAAGCAAGTTTACCTGCTCTTTGGTTGGTAATCGTCTGCCGTTCTCTATTCGGCTCAAAACAGTTTTGCTAATTCCTGTTTTTTGGGTTACATTTTCCAAAAGCAAGTTACGTTCTTCACGTATTTCCTTAAATGTTGAACCTATCGTTTTCATACAGTCAAAATATTAAGTTGCCAAATTTTGGCAAATTTAGTTATTCTGTTTCTGTTCCCAAAATATTTAGCTGAGTTTCTGTAGATTTTTTCAATGTAAGGATAGCGGGTGGGCTTAGGTGCCTAGGGTCAAATTAAATGTAGCGTTTCGTGTTGGCTTGCAGTGTGGCAAACACCTCTTCTAATTTAGCGACCTGCCTGCCGGCAGGCAGGAACGTTGGCAGTTTTCTGTTTGTTTTCAGCACGAATGTTGATAGTTACACTGTCTCCCTATGCTTGCCTGTAACTTGATGCTTGTTAGTCATCTCGTTTTCAATGTCAAAGTCGTCCTGCAACCCCAACCAGAATTTAGCAGAATTTCCGAAGTACGCGCTTGACCTGACGGCGGTGTCTGCTGAAATTCTTCTGTTCCCTTTTTGGAATTTGGGATATTCTCGTTTGAGGAACTCCTATGTCCTTTGACAGTCTGTACTGTGTGATGCCAAGAGGATTCAAAAATTCTTCCAGCAGAACCTCGCCGGGTGAAATATTTCTCAATCTGCTCATATTTTTATCGTTTGTTTAATGATAGTCTGTTATAGAAACTTCGTAGGCATTTGTACTGTACCATTTAAAAATTATTCTCCACTTCTTGTTTATTCTAATACTGTAGTACTCCTTCAAGTCTCCTTTGAGATTTTTCAGGCAGTTAGCTGGTGGAATTCTCAGGTCACTACTGTCAACCGAATTGTTTATCATTCTCAACTTTCTCCGTGCGATGTCTTGAATTTCTCGTGGTAGTTTCCTGGGTACATTTCCTTCCCAAATTCTTTCAGATTCTCTGTTGCCGAATGAAACAATCGTATTTTTTATGTTACCAACGTCAACAGGAACGATTGTTTCTGGATTTTACAAAATTTCTTAGCTGAGCTTGTTGCAGACGGATGTTGTCGTAATGCCACCAACGAATAGGTATTGCTGGGTGCAGGTAATAGAATTCTGTCCACCGGAACCGCTACAGTACGTTCACCTTTCTACAAATATACATCTGTTTCGATTTCCCAGGAATAAGGTTCTTTACATGTTTTGAGTGTCTTTAACGAGGGCAATGAAAAAATTCTTACAGACGTTTTTTTGTTCCCATTTTTATCATTTCCTTTTGTGTAATTTCTTTTCTTTGTCAGGAAATTATAGCTGTACTCTTCATAATCAAGTGTTGCTCTATGGATGGTTGAAAGCTCTGTACCAATCAATACAAATTGCTTCTTGTTGTATCGAAACTTATAGGTACTGTTCGTGGTGTACCAACTGCCCATGTTGTAAAATTGGTGGAAGTTTATGTTCAAAACTCCTTTGTTAATTGTAATACCTTGATAAGGGTCGTCCATTTTGGAATCGTTATGTGTAAGAACAAATGAATTACTTTGCTCTATCAGAGAGAATTTTTTGTCTTCTGGATTTTTGAAAAGCAGCAACAAAATTCTTGGTTGTGTCAGAACAGTGTCTTCAGAGCTGTTAATTAATGAAACACTATCTTTAGATTGAAGAATGATGGCTGCATCTATTAAGCCATCCTTGTTCAGGTCGCCGTAAGCACTGTCAAGAATCGTCCAACCCGGCGGAACAAAGTCCGTAACACTTTGTCCTCTTAATTCTATTGCCGGATAAGAAAAAGTTTGCCCGTAAGAAACGTTGAAAAAAAATATTGATATAAATACAAGGGCATGTCGCATAAAGTGTCGTACAACGATATCAATAGCCGATGATAAAAAAATTGAGCTAAAACTTTTTTGCCTTCAATGAGGGTTCAATTACGTCTAACCAGGTCTTAAATTGTTCTGTAGTCAATAGTTTTTTTAGTTTCTCATCTCTGCTGGCAATAATAAGTTCGTTTCTTTTTCTTACACTCTGAAAATCTTGCCCAACTAACCCCTGTGCCATGCCTGAAGGGGGTTTTTGTATGTTTTCCCTTATTTTCTCCTGATCGTTATAAAAAGTGGTAAATATTTCACCGATGGTTTCCAACTGGGCTGTGTTCAATTTTAGTACTTCGGCAAAGCGTTCTTTAACAAATGCAACTTTTTTGTTTTCGGTATTTTTTCGGGGTTGTGCCTGTACGCCGGTATTTACCAATGCCAGCAAAAAAACAAGCCCGAATAGTATTGCTCTGGTTTTCATTAAAATAATATTTTAGTCAATGAATGCGATGAAGGAGTTTTCTTTCAATTGTGCAAATTACGTAGAATTTGATTAACAATCCTCTTGGCTATAGTGCTATAACAAAGAGCCCCTTACAAAGATTTTCTTTCTTGTAAGAGGCTTTAGATATAAAAAAGTTGCAAATTCTCTAAAAATACTACTTTTTTGCTCCTGTACGGGGGCCACGCGGGCGGTTGATGATTTTTTTCATCAACGAATCATAGGCTGCCTGCTGCTGAGGCGTGCATATAGCCCGGGTTTCTTTAAAATGATTATAGGATTTGATTTCAAATTGTTTTTGTAAAATGGCTATGGAGTCGGCAATTCGTTCCACGGTACTGTCTGCCACACTATTTTGGCGCGTAAGGTCAAAAATCTGGGATCTAAGTTTGCGCACCTGGTTCATTCGTTCCTTGGCCTGTGTCCAGTTTGTTTCTTTGAGTTCAGAAAATTTCTTCAACTGCTCTTCGCTAAAACCTACGTCGTTTTTAAGAGCGGTTACAAAGCCATCATCTTTCCCTTTCGTCCGATGGGATGTTTTATTCTTGAACATATAAAAACCAACCAAGAAAATATTGGATATCAGCAACAAAACAATTATTATGATAAGCGTTTTATTTTTCGAGCCGTTGTTCATATTAGGGTCGTTGATTGGGTTCGTAATTGTTTACCGCTAAAATAAAGTTGTCTGGTTGTAGCAAATCCGTGGCAGAATTGGCTGCTGATGTGCTTGTAGTCACTTTTGATTCGTCATCACTTTTGTTTACAATAATATAGTTCCCAACAATTACTATAATAAAGCAACTTATGGCTACTACGGGTTGTGCGATGAAACCAGCCAGGGCAGACCAAATACTTTTGTCTTCGATCTGAAGCTTCGCCATTACCCGGGTGTGCATAAAAGGACGCGCTTCGGCCCTTTTGATCCCATCAAGGCTATTGAGTATTTCTTCTATTCTGTTATTAAAATTGCTCATTTTAATTATATAGACGGTAAATTAAACTTTTTCTTGTGTTTTATAGTCGGAAAAATTGTTTTCTAACAACTTTTTTAAATTTAGTTTTGCCCGATGCAGCAACGACTCCGTGGCAGAAACGGATACGTTTAATACTTCGCTCACTTCCTGGTAACTCAAGCCTTCAACTTTATTAAGAATAAAAGCTATTTTCTGGTTTTCGGGAAGTTTATCCAAAAATCGGAATAAGATGGCTGCGCTTTCTTTCTTGTCCAGGGCTACGCCCGGGTGGTTAAAGTCTGGAGGGTGTACAATGATTTCACTGTCGTCTCCAAAAATGCTGCGTACAAAGCCAAACCGTTTTTTCCGTTTTTTCTTTCTTTCATGATCCAGCGACTTGGTAGTGGCGATGCGATAGATCCAGGTGGAAAGCTTCGACTCGCCTTTAAAAGAGCTGATGGACTGAAACACCTGCACGAATACCTCCTGAGCCAGATCTTCGGCATCTGCCTCGTTTTTCACAATTGCCAGACAGGTGTTATATACCATATCCTGATAAGCATCTACAATACTTTTAAAAGCTTGCTCATCGCCACTTTTCAATGCGTCTATCAGGTTTTCTTCTTTCAATCAGGTTTTGGTTTACAAATTGCTACACCAATTTTTGGTGGTTAAAACATGGGTGGTCCGCCACCACCGGGCATCATACCTCCGGGAGGTGGTCCGCCAGGTCCGCCAAAACCACCAGGCCTCCAATTATTGTGGTCGCCCCCACTTGATGTTTGGGTTCTTCCTTTACCAAAGTTTTTGAGGCTGTAGGTAAAGGTAAGCATGAAATACTGTTGTAGCACCAAATTCTGCGAATCTTCGATATAATTTTCGGTAATCGTTCTTGCAATACTCTGGTTCTGCCCTAACAGATCAAATACCGTAATCTTCAATTCGCCGGCTTTATTCTTCAAAAACTTTTTCCCAATAGCCGCATTCCACAACCAATAACTTTGGTTATAACCGGCTGATAGACCCGAATAATTTTGATTGTTCAGGTCGTTTTGCAAAAACCAACCGTTTTTAGACAGTAAATTGAACTGAAAACTGAGGCTTTGATTGATATATTTATTATTGTTGGCATTGTTCGCACTACTGATAGCATTGCTGAAATTGGCATTATAGGATAAATTATAGTCCACATATTCGCTGATATTGCTTGACAAACCTACACCGGCATTATAACTGTAGTTCTTGGTGAGTGTTTTCTTATAATTCAACAAACCCGGTAGCTGCGAATAGCTTGCACCAACATTCACGTTCATATTCGATTTTATGGGTTTTATGGGCAT
Source organism: Niabella sp. (assembly GCA_039811305.1). Lineage (GTDB taxonomy): Bacteria > Bacteroidota > Bacteroidia > Chitinophagales > Chitinophagaceae > Niabella. Next base: position 5,880 of record JBDHYK010000045.1, on the reverse strand, counting down.
GCTGTAGGTAAGAAACGAGCTGAGGTTTCGGTACCCGTCCATATTAATAGGTTTTGTAAGTTGTGCATTGCGGGAGATGGTTACACCCTGTTCAATAGTAGAGTCGGCTCGTACTAAGTAAGTAGCATTGGTAATATAATTATTGGTAAATCTTCCGAATAAATTCAGGAATAAGGCGTGGTTGGTGCGCGTGTTGGTGTAGAAATACCTCCCCGACAGAAAATGTGAGTTCGACTGTTTCAGGTTGGGATTACCCACACTGGGCCGTAAAAGATTATTGGTATTGGGCACGTCCTGCAACTGAGTTACCGAGGGAAAACTGGTATTGGCGCGATAGAACACCCGCACATTGCCAAATTGTCCCACTTTTTTCATCCAGCGAAGATTGGGTAACAGACTATTAAAAGTTTGATCAACAGTGGCTTTATTCGGCAATATTCGCTCACTTTGCAGTCTGGAATTTTGATAATCTACCCCAAAAGCCAACTGATTGTCGCGGCTTTGGCCTAAACGATAGTTGATGCCGGCACTATTGGTAAATACGTCGTTGTCAAACTCGTTGGATAAGCGTGTGTTAAAAATGGAATAATCGCTACCATCGTACATATAAGATTTTTGGTCGGCTTTATTTTGCTCCAAAGAGGGTGAGTAATTAAATTCTATCATCCCTTTTTTGCCAATTGGCTCGGTGTATCCTACCCGGGCACTGTACCGGGCACTGTTGGTGTTATTTATAGTTTGTTGGTTTTGAAGCGAGTCTTTTACAAAACTGGGGTAAAACGTTCGGATATGTTCATCGGAAATGCTGGAACCGTCGTTTTTACTGTGGTTGGAATTTAACGAAATAGAAAACGTTCTGCCCCTTTTAGCAAAGGAGTGGCGGTACATGAGCATATTGCTAATGTTGAACCCTTTTCTGTTTGAACTGGAGATCCCTGAGGATGTATTAGTAGAATCGCTGGGTTGCAAATAGGCAAGGGAAGAGTAATCTGAACTGGACTGATTGTTCTGAAAACTAAAACTGGGGATGTACAGAATGGTATTATTTGAGTCTAATTTGTACTCCATCCGCATATTAAACCGATGGTTAAAATTGGTAGATGCTGAACTGGAACGATCAGTATTTACTAATATTGAATCGGTGTTGAAAGTAGTTAGGCGGTTGGTTGCCGACAGATTTTCGCTTTTACTATTGTTAAAAAAGTAACTGCCGGTAACGCTCAGTTTTGGAGACCATTTATCGCCATAGTTGATGCCAATGGCATTGGTTCGGGCAATACCGGGGGACTGACCCACCATGAAGCCACCGCCGCCAAATCCGCCGCCGCCACCACCGCGACCGCCGCCAAATCCACCGCCTCGTCCGCCGCCGCTGCTGGTAAGCCCTAAAAGATCCTGTGAAGCAAAATTTTGTTGGTTGGTGTTATTAAAGTTTCCTACGAAGGAAATACGCCTGTCTCCATTAAAAAAACTAATATTACCTCCTGCGGCATATCGGGAATCGGTGCCATAACCGGCAAATACCCGCCCAAACTGGCCGTTTTTAACCCCCGATTTTGTAACAATATTAATTGCCTTTTGCGAGTTACCATCATCAAAACCAGTAAGTTGTGCTTGCTCGCTTAGCCGGTCATATACCTGAATTTTGTCCACCACATCCGAAGGCAGGTTTTTAAGGGCGGCTGTGGCGTCATCGCCAAAAAAGTCCTTACCATCTACCGTTACTTTCTTCACCTGCTCACCCTGGGCGGTTACCGTTCCAGCCCTGTCCACAGTAATTCCGGGCATTTTCTTAATTAAGTCTTCCACAGTTGCATCGGGGTTCACCTTAAACTGGCTGGCCGAAAACTGGGTTGTATCTCCTTTTTGCGCTGCCGTTGGGGGCGAGGCTACAATTACTACGCCTTCCAGTGTGATGGTTTTTTTGGGTATATAGAGCTCTCCCAAATCTAAATTGGGTGTAGAATCGCTGATCTGTACCGGTAAGCGAAGGGTTTCAAATCCTACCGATGTGGCTTTTAATATATAATTGCCCAGGCTGAGGTTGCTAAAATTGAAACTCCCATTGTTATCCGAAAGTTGTGATTTAGAAATAGTTGTGTCTTGTGCATTTTGTAATTGAACGGTTGCTGAACGTACCCTCGTGTTTTCAACCGGGTCTGATAAGCGTCCTTTTATAGATTGTGCGTTAGTAAATATACTGATAATCAATAATATAGATAATAAATTGCCTTTCTTCATATACTATTTGTAGTTATTTGGAGTTTGGACGTTTAAATAAAACGAAACCTTCGTGCCCTGGTAGATTTAGCAAAAAATTTGCATATTTAGAGGTATAGAGAAGAAGCTAATTCTTCACAAATTCTTCAAAAGGGTTGGGCATTGGGTAATAAGCGATTGATCTTCAATGGCCTATAAGCAAAGAGTTCTTATTTCTCCATAGGGGCACTCGTTTCTGGCAGTCGCCAACCCAATGCTCCAACGGTAACCTCGCATGCGGATCTTCTAAATGATATTTATGGCGGCGGCTTATTGAATGTTTTTTCCTTTTTGCACTTTTGCCCAAAACTCAGCAGCAGTTTTTGGCAGGGGAGGGGGATTCAAAACGGTATTATCATCAAGTGATGCGAAGTAATCGCCAACATCCCTTAAAGTAAATACTTGTTTAAAATCATCCCGAATTTCGGCATTATTGTTGGCAAAACAGAGGTTGCCTTCTTCAGGATCCTTTAAAAATGTTGCGGCCAATCGTTTTTCTAATTGTCGAATAAAGGAATCGGGAATTATATAATTGCTGGGTAATGTCATTCTTTGCAATTCAAAGTTATCCAAATTAATAGAGAATGTCATCCTGCAGCGGCCTTGTTTTAAAAAATACTCTTCAAAAGAACAACATCGCATTGCTAAATCTATTAGTTTTGTTGTTGATAGAAATTTTAGCATCTTTACAATATAATATATAAGAAATGGCAAAAGCAGAACAAAAACAAGGAGCAGAGATGAACAGCGAAAAACTGAAGGCGCTGAAGTTAACCATGGAGAAAATAGAAAAGGATTACGGGAAGGGCAGTGTAATGCTGATGAATGAAAAATCGGCTGCTATGCACGAAATCGTTTCAACCGGTTCTATTGGGTTAGACACAGCTTTAGGTATAGGAGGCTTGCCACGGGGTCGGGTTATTGAAATTTACGGTCCCGAATCGAGTGGTAAAACCACCATTGCTACCCATGTGATAGCGGAAGCACAAAAAAAGGGGGGCATGTGTGCCATTATTGATGCCGAACATGCTTTTGACAGCGTGTATGCTCAAAAATTAGGGGTAAACGTGGATAACTTATTAATTTCACAACCTGATTACGGAGAGCAGGCGCTTGAAATTGCAGACAGGCTGATACTCTCCGGTGCCTTAGATGTGGTGGTGATTGATTCGGTAGCTGCTTTAGTGCCTAAAAGTGAATTGGAAGGCGAAATGGGAGACAGCAAAATGGGTTTGCACGCCCGACTGATGAGCCAGGCTTTACGAAAATTGACAGCTACCATTTCAAAGACCAACACCATCTGTATTTTCATCAACCAGTTGCGCGAAAAAATCGGCGTTATGTTTGGCAACCCCGAAACTACAACCGGTGGAAATGCATTGAAGTTTTATGCTTCTGTACGATTAGATATCCGACGAACTTCGCAAATAAAAGATGGCGATGCCGCAATCGGCAATCGGGTGAAGGTAAAAGTGGTGAAAAACAAGGTGGCCCCACCCTTTAGGGCGGCCGAGTTTGATATTATTTTTGGAGAAGGCATTTCTAAAACCGGTGAGATTATTGATATGGGTGTAGATTTGGGCATCGTGCAAAAAAGTGGCTCCTGGTACAGCTACAATAACGACAAATTAGGTCAGGGGCGCGACTCGGTGAAATCGCTGTTGATGGATAATCCCGAACTTTCCGGCGAAATTGAAGCAAAAATCAGAGAAAAGATAAAGGAAATACAGGGATAGCCTTTTTACCAATTTTTTGAATAAAAAGAGGCAGCCAGCGGTTTGTCTCTTTTTATTTACAGGCAATTAGGATGACTTAAAAAATTTATTCAGGGTTCAAAAAATAGTTGCACTGAAATTTTACCTTCGGGTAAGGTTTTTCAGAACTACGGATGCCTCCAAAAGTCCCAACTTGTGGTCAAACCAGTCTGACTTAAATATTGCCGGAAAAAATTTCAAAAAGGAGCTGCTTAGTAAGCGGACAAGAGATGCACAAGAATGAGGCAATACTGGCCTTTATCTTTTTGTTTTAAAAAACTCTTTCATAAGCAGGGCACATTCTTCCTTTAAAACCCCGGTTGCAATAACGGTTTTGGGGTGAAAAGGAGAAACGATCGGTTTCACCCTGCTATAACCATTTTTTTCATCTGCTGCACCCCAAACCACTTTTCCTATCTTACTCCAATACAATGCTCCGGAGCACATGACACAGGGTTCCACGGTTACATACAAAGTGGCATTGGGTAAATATTTTGCACCGATCTGGTTACAGGCGCTGGTAATGGCAATCATTTCGGCATGGGCGGTTGGGTCGTTCAGCTTTTCAGTCATATTATAGCCGCGCGCAAGGATCTGATTATCTTGCACTACAACCGCTCCAATAGGCACTTCATCCTCCTCAAAAGCCCTTTGTGCTTCGCGTAAAGCCAATTTCATAAAGTATTCATCAGACATTTTTTATACTTTTACTTCGGACAAATTTATATTATGAGCACAATTCCGGCAAGTTTAGTTTCCATGCGGGAGTATTTTGAAACAGGGGCTACGCATTCCTACTCGTTTCGAAAGCAACAATTAGTACAGCTCAAAAACTCGGTTTTGAAATATCAGAACGAATTGGATCAGGCGCTCTATCTGGATTTAAAAAAAAGTAAAGAGGACGTGTGGCTGACAGAAACAGGGATGGTAATTTCGGAAATTGATTACTTTTTAAAAGGTCTTAGCGGCTTTATGAAGCCTAAAAAAGTAAGTACCAACCTTTTGAATCTTCCCGGAAAAAGCTTTATCCAGCCCGAGCCATTAGGCGTAACCCTGATAATTGGGCCCTGGAACTATCCATTTCAGTTATTATTGCTGCCCTTGGTGGGTGCCATAGCTGCCGGAAACTGTGTGGTGCTAAAACCCAGTGAGTACGCTACCAATACCGAAAAAGTGGTGGAAAAAATAATTAACGAGTCGTTCCACTTCAACTATGTTCGTTGTATCACAGGTGAGGGAAGCCAAATTGTACCCGAAATGATGCAACAGTTTCGATTCGATCATGTGTTTTTCACAGGTGGTACCACGGTTGGGAAAATTATTTACAAAATGGCGGCGGAACAACTAACACCGGTGACTTTGGAACTTGGCGGCAAAAGCCCTTGTATAATTACTGAAAATGCCAACCTGAAAGTGGCAGCACGGCGAATTGCTTCTATTAAATTTTCCAATGCAGGGCAGATGTGCATTGCGCCCGATTATTTGTTGGTACACTACTCGGTGGCCGATTCTTTTATAAATCATTTGAAAAATGCAATAGAAACCTTCTATACGGCCAACCCCTTAGAAAGCTATGATTTTGGCCGTATTGTGAATAAAACCCAATACCGACGGTTATTAGGTTACATGAATTCCGGAGAAGTAATTTATGGCGGAGAGCATAATGAGGATCTATTGTATATTGCACCCACTCTTATTAAAAACATTTTGGGCAGCGATGATATTATGCAACAGGAAATTTTTGGCCCCCTGCTGCCTATTTTGCCGTACAATACCCGTGCAGAAGCTTTAGAAACAATAAAACAGAATCCTAATCCACTTGCGTTTTATATATTTACCAACAAAACGAGGGAGGCCGAAGAATGGA
>JBDHYK010000044.1:0-17004 GCA_039811305.1 Niabella sp. | reverse complement strand
TACTGGTAAAGCCCTGTACTACTACAGCATCCATTGCCCTCACATTCCCTTTCATAGGCACATTAAAATCTCCTGATCGGGTTACCCTTAAAGTGCTGTTGTCGTAGTTTACTGAGGTAAATAACAGGGTGCTACCCACTATTACCTGCACGGAAAACTTACCTGAAGAGTCTGTAGAAGTAAGATTTTCACCACTGGGCGTCAACGATACCGTTACATGCGGTATTGGGGTATTGGTTGTGGCATCCAAAACCGTACCTGTTACCGACACCCTGTTTTGCGCACTGACAACGCCTGTGAAAATTACTAATAGAGAAAGCGTGGCAAGTATGTTTTTAATTATTCTCATCTCAATTCTGTTTTGTAAATGAAACAGTTCTAATCATTACGAAATTTAGGATTGTCAAAACGAAACTTAAATACAATCTCCCAGTTACCCGGTTCATATATTGCAAAGTTCAAACCCACATGATTGGTTTCTTCAATATTGGCAAAACCAAGCCTTTTGTAAGAAAAACGCACCGAAGCTAACGAGCCATCCCCTGTAGTGTACCGCGTTTTCAACGGCACTAACGGTACCGGGAACGCCACATCATAAGATACCCCCAAGGCGGATTTCTGCATATTGAACCCGTGAACTACATTTGGCCAATCGGTTGCTGAAAATTTATCGGGATTAATAAACTGGTCATTTTTATCAAGAAATCTGAAAGTAAGCTTATTATCGTTCGGGTTGCCTATCATTACTTTTCTAATATATACGTCCACATCGCCGTTGCCAAGGTTTCTATTAGAAGAGTCGCCTACCATAAATACACTGCTTGGAGTCACACCCGGAGTAATGGGCATTCCCGATCCGGCACTTATGTTCGATGGGAAAAAGGCTTGTTCCCGATAGGGTATTAGTTTTATTCCTTTAAAAAACCGGGTACCCCCGCTGTTTGAAACCTTTATGTCGAATAAATAACCAGAATCCGGATAGGCTCGTACAAAACTGGAACGTGCGGGCGCCCAAAGAATCAGCTCGCCAGAGTATTGTTTCATTTCCAGCAAAGGATGGTTTTCGTTTTTGCGTTTTGCTTCTATTTGTTCTACTGATGTTTCCATACCTGTGTAGGCTTCTTTCCAAACTTTTACAGGAAACACATCCGTTAACTCAGGAGCCGGGTTACCATTTCTCCTTCTTACATTTTGCAGTTCAAACTGTGCCGGGTAGGTAGTACTTCCTTTATAAAAAAGATCGGTGTAGAGTGTGGTTCTGCCTAAATAGGGAGTGAACTGGGTTTGCGGAAAATCGGAATCTATGCCGATAGTTTCCCTTTCTGAGGGTACAAACTTTCCGCAGGAAAATGTGCTGAGGATTAAAAAATAAATAAAGAATTTCTTTATCATTTTGAGAAATTTTTAAAAGTTAAAAAACGCCCTGTACACTGAATTTCTAAACTCAGATCCAAACCCGAAAGCATGACCCGGACTTAAAACGTTTATGATGCCATTTGTGGCCTGCACATCCACCGAAATTGCCGTGGTTCGAACCCATAGCGACACAAAAGGAGAGGTTCTGGTATCACTAAACAAAACAACACGAGGGCCGCCATTCACAAATCCGGAGGCATTGGTATAGGAATGTTGCAGGTTCATGCGGTAGCTATATTTTACACTGGGTAATGTATAGCCATCTGTAGCTCTTAACAAATCGGTACTTAAATATTTGTCTCTGATTACGTACCTACATAAAAAAGTATCCAAAACCGGTTCATCAATATTTTTCAGGTTGATGGTGCCGGCGGGCAGGTTCAGGTAAAAATTTAAATCGCTAACTGCCAATTCAAAACTTCTGTTGGTAAGCGCAAATAAAGTAACCTCTTCTGTTTTCAGTGTATCTACCAGGTTAGGAACCCGATCCAAAACGCTTAACAGAGAATCATAAACTCCTTTGGGCTGCGATTTCAGGTAATCATACACCGAACCATTGTACCGGGCCAGATCATCCTGCGCTCTCAGATAGGTTTTGTCTACCTTTTTACAAGCTGCAAAACTTACGGATATCAGCAACAGTAGAAGAAAATATATTGTGTTTATTTTTTTCATCGTAATAAGCATTTTAAACTATTTCCAGTAAGGGGTTTGTGTTAATTGACTATTACTGTTCAGCACTTCTTTAGACAGCGGCCAGTAGATTCCTCCCTGGTCTATAAGTTTGTTCCACTCCGCATTGTTTCTGAGTATTCTATTGAACCGTACCAGGTCGTACCACATCCAACCTTCACCCATCAGCTCTTTAGCGCGCTCAGTTAATATACTTAAAAGAAGGGTTTCTTTATTGGTAGCATTAATCGAGCCGAGCCCTCTTGCACTCCGAATGGCATTTACTTCGGCAGCAGCGGCTTCATTAAGTCCCAGCACGGCCAATGCTTCTGCCCGTAATAACTTAATTTCTTCTAAGCGGGTAAATACGATTGCCGAATTATAGATAATATAGTTAGGCGCGGCCACCCCTTCATCAATCACACGGATTTTTTTGAACACGGGTATTTCAGCCTCATAATTTTCAAAATACGTGGTTCCAAATCTATCATCCAGTTGGTCTCCGGGGAACGCAGAAAAAATTCGGTTAATTACATCTTTTGGAATATAAATGTCGGGCAACATTTTCGACATAGGAAAATTTGTAGTATTGGCCAGGGTAAGCTGCTCGATATGACCATCCACGGTAAACTCGCCTTTACTTTTCAAAAATCTTACTCCAAAGAGCTGGCGATAGTTGCCCTGGCTGCTGGAAAAAATACCCGAGGAACCACTTCCCGTTAATTGTTCCATGGTGGCAATGGTTAGCCCTGCCCTGGTAGCATTTGAAGTTACAAATTCGGAGTAAGAAGCGGCGTCTGCATATTTTCCCTGCCAGGCCATAACATGTGCCAGTATGGCATAAGCCGCTACCCTTGTTACAGGAGCATTAGACCAAAAATCTTCACTACCTCCATAATAATTTTGTGGAAACTTAAATTCGGGGTCATCGCCCGAATAGGTAAAGGGCAAGTCGGGTGCGGCTGCAATCAACTCTCTTTCTGCAAAACCGAGTACCGTGTTTTTATCGGTTCGGCCCGTAGGCAGAAAACCATTGCTTTCTCCTGAATTCGTAATCAAGGGTACATCGCCCCAGATACGGCTGATGTAAAAATAGGCAAATGCACGAATGGCTCGCGCCTGGGCTATGTCCACATTGTAATAGGCACGGGTGTATCGGGTATCCTGCCTGCACTTTTCCAGGTTTTCGATCAGTACATTGCAGGAACTGATCAGCGCATAAAACCTCCTCCAATCGGTTGCGGTTTCAATTAAGGGGTAGCCTGCGTTTAATTGGCCATCAATTATTGCTTTCAGATCGGGACGGGTGGTGGATACAAAAACGCCGTTTCGTAACTCGCCATACAACCAGTGCGCATTGTTGCTTGCCATAGCCGCCCTTAATAGCCCGTACATCCCCATCACACCCGATCGTGCATCCTCCAGTGTTTTCCAGGTATTGGACTGTTTGGCTACTGATGAAGAATCAATGTCTAACTGCTTGTTACATCCGGTAGCAATGAGCACCCATGCAGTCAACAATAACACTCCGCTTCTAAATGTTGTCAATCTCATAATAAATATATATTTCGATTACAAGTCTATTTTTGCTCCAATTATAATACTCTTTGGCATCGGTAAGCCTCGGCCATTATAGATACCATCATACGTAATTAATTCGGGGTCATCGCCTTTAAAGCCGGTAATTGTCAGCAGGTTGGTACCCGTGGCATACACCAAAAAGCGCTTGAACAACTTAGATGGCTTATTAAGTATGTCGTAACTTAGGGTTGCGGATCGAAGTTTCAGAAACCCTGCATTGTCTAAAAACAAATCCTGATCGGCACGATAAGGCACCACGCTGCTCCAGGGGTTATACACTGGATACCCGGTTACATCTTGTTTCAGCTCCCAAAACGTAATTTCTTTTACGGCGTCAATGCTGCGTGAGTTTTCTACATTTATGAAGTCTAACCGGGTAGAGGCGTATTGATTCAACACGGTTCGTTTCAGCACATAATTGAAATTAAAATCGAAAGCTAATTTCCCGTACGACAGTTGGCTGCCAAAGCCACCATAATACCGGGGCATATAGTTGCCGGTTAATACTTTGTCTTTTTCGTCAATACGATTATCGTTGTTAAGATCTGCCCAAGCAGGATCACCGTCTTTCAGAGACACGCCATTAAAACTCAAAGAGCCTGCGCCACCTGTGTAGGCTCCTTTGTTTTGATAAACCCAAAAGGCGTCAATTGGCTTTCCTACTTCTAATTTCTGCTTACCAATAACAATTTGATTGAGCTGATTGGGTAATGCTTTCAATTTATTGCTCACCGTACTCAGGTTGCCAAAAGCCGTCCATTGCAGGCCTTCTTTGTTTTCTAATACTTTAAAAGTAATCCCAAGGTCTAAGCCTTTATTGTTTACTTCCAACCCCGATTTATATTCGCCAGTATAACCATATTCCCGGGCAATGGGCACCAGCATCACCTGGTTTTTATCATTGCGTGTGAAAACATCCAATTTTATGTTTAATCGGTTGTTTAATGCCCCAATATTTGCTCCTACCAATGCTTTGTTAGAGTAAGCCCAGGGATACGACCAGCGCACCCATCCATATTCGTAAGGTCGGGTAATTGTAGGATATCCCAGATAGGTACCTAATATCGGTTCATTTTCCCATCCTACCTGACTGGTATAAATCGGTCCGGCAGAAAAACGGTCATCGGCAAATAGCTTGGGAAGTTTTCCATAAGATCCGTGTAGAGAGACCTGAAGTCCTGTGAGGCTGAGGTGCTGCGATAAATTATAGTCCAACGATCCGGCATAGCTTGTAAACCACCGATTATTCACCTGCATGGTTGAGGATCCATCTCTTCTTACTGTTGCCGATACAGATAAGATATCACCGAGGTTCCAGTTTAGGTTGCCGGAAAACTGATGCAGGGTGTACCGCAACTTATCAATGAAAAAGTAGGGGATAAACCGAACAGGTTCTAAGGATCCGTCAACGGTATTGAGTTTTATAAAATCATTGGGACCGTTATGGGCGTAGGCATAATTATATTTATAGGCATCGGCATTGTAGGTATAATTCGCGCCTACCTCCAGGGTTTGATCATCAGCGAGTTCAAAGGTGTAAGCCAATTTATTCGCCAGGTTCAGCCGGTTATTCACTCCGTAGTAATTAGACACATAGTTCACTTTCTCTAACAATGTGCTGGGCCAGAACACATCCCTGGTACCTTCGTCGTAGTCAAGGCCCAGCTTTGTGGAAGCAAGAAAATTCTCATACTTCGCGTTAAAAGAAATATAGCTTTGAAATACATTGTTCAGATTTCTGTCAATAGCCTTATCAAATTCGTTTAAATACATCCCGTAAAACCGCTGATTGGGCGTAAGAGGGTTGGTCAAATCGGGAATATAGCGCAGTTCCGAAATTCGGTCGCTGATATTTCTGTTGCGATGCCGGTTCATCCGGTTGTAGTTGATCATGCTGGACATCGTAAGCCACTCTACCGGAACCACATTAATATAAAAGGCACCGTTAAATCGGTTAAAGGATGTATTATCTGCACTATTGGCGTCTTTTACACCATCTAAGAAAAAGCGAAAATTCGCCCTTTCGCCCCCGCCTGCTACACTGGCATTTACGTTGGTTAGTAATTGATTCTTGTAATATAGTTCGCCCCAGTCGGCTGAACCATAATAATCGTTGTTGGTAGAGTCTCTAAGATAAGCCGGCATGTTCAGCCGGTCGCTGAAGGTTGCAAACTTATTATAGTATTTATTGCGAAACTGAAACTCATATTTCGAATTAATGGGCGTAACTGCAGGGGTTGTAACCAGCCCGGTATATACATTTACCGAAGACGACACGTGCCCTCCCCTCGGGTTCTTGGTCTGAACCCAGATTGCACCATTAGACGCTAAGGGGCCTAATTGTGCCAGGCGGGCGGGATCCTTAATTACTTCGATAGACTCAATATTGTCAATATTAAAAATTGCAAGATTATTCGTTGCTGTACCTATTCGGTTGATCGTGTATTTTTGAATGGTATAAGCAAAGGGGTGATCCTTAGTAAGCGGGATGCCATCCAGAAAAACCACGGGTTGTTGCTCATATAAGCTTTTTTGGCTCAACAGGGGTGCCGACAGGCCATGTATAAACATGTTTTGATCGGTTCCGGGTTCGCCGGTGGGCTCCTGTACAAAAATGCCCGAATTATTACCCTTGAGCATTTGCTGAATACTAATATTCGGTACAAACTTTAGCAGCTTCAATGGCAGGGTATCAGCACTAATTTCTACTCCTTTATTTGTCTTAGACTTTTCAGGGCCATTATTCGTTAGGGGTTCGGTGTGGTCTTGTGCCATTGTAAAGTTGCCTACACCGGCAGTTAAATAAACGAACAATAATGTTGCTACTTTTAAACGCATACTTATATTCGGTTTAATCGTTGTTGTTGGTACAGCTACCATATTTTAAGACCTAAGCTATTTCAAAAATCAGTGGCTTTCAATCTGTATCCAGCCTCGAAAACGATCTGTTTTCAGATAATTTTCTGTGCTGAATCTATTTCAAAAACATTCTGGCAAATTGCAAGCCGATCCTTTTTTATCAATTCTTCACGTCCGCAATAAATACGAAGATAGGGTTCAAAAACTAAAGAACTCATAAAATTTTTAACATTTTTTTGCGCAACCGTTTGCACAGTTTGCAATAATTTAACAAAAAACTGAGTAAAAACAACTATTTGTCGTACATAATAAACAAGTTGGTTCCAGGGTTTTATCCCAAAGGCTTTAGGAACGGAGGGGGTTGAGTGGTTAAATCCCTGATGAAGCAATGCTGCGGTGGCGGGGAGGGGGGGAAGTAGCCAGGCATTCTTCTTTTCCACACGGGTGACGCAACAATTTGGGGCTGTACTCTCAGGAATTGCGTCAGTTTTGTTTCGCTTTTTTTCAAAATAGACGGGCAAATTTTGTTTTCTAACAATAAACAGAACACTTTAACCGTTAATTTGTATCTTACCGACCCAAAAAATCTTAAAAAACTTTGTAACGATGCAACGAAAGCCTTTTTTATTTTTTCTGCTTATTTTTTTCTTTGAATTCGGTTTTGGATATGCCCAACCCTGGCAACCTGTCTCGGGTAAAATCATGACCCCCTGGGGTGAAAAATTGTCATCCGAAAAACCATTAAACGAATATCCCCGACCCCAATTGGTGCGTACCAACTGGCAAAACCTTAACGGCCTTTGGCAATATGTTATTACAGCCCGCTCCCAACAATCGGTTCCTGGCAGTTTTGACGGACAAATCTTGGTTCCTTTTTGTGTAGAATCGGCTCTGTCAGGTGTAGGCAAAACCGTGGGGAAAGACCAACTGCTTTGGTATAAAAATACAATAAATCAGCAACTCCTTAAAAAAGACGAACAAATATTGTTGCATTTTGGCGCCGTGGACTGGCAGTGCGATGTATTTATAAACGGAGTGAAAGTGGGCAGCCACGAAGGGGGATCCGATCCTTTTAGCTTTAATATAACACGATTTTTAAAAAAAGGCAATAAACAAGAGATCGCCCTGCGAGTTTGGGATCCTACCGATGATGGCACACAACCTCGTGGGAAACAGGTTAAAAACCCTCATGGCATCTGGTACACTCCCGTTACCGGTATCTGGCAGACCGTTTGGACAGAAACTGTTCCTTCAACTTATATAGCCAGCACCCGCCATACCCCCGATATTGACAATAAACAACTGAAAGTATCGGCACAAATAGAAGGCGCGCTTCCCGGCGACTTAGTAAAATTTGTTGCTTACGACGGAAGTACTGTTGTTGGCGAAGCCACCCTGCCCTCGGGTGTGGAAGGTAGCCTGGAAATTGAAAACCCCAAACTTTGGTCGCCTACAGCTCCTCATCTCTACCATCTTAAAATACAACTTTTACGAGGAGTGAAACAAATTGATTATGCCGAAAGTTATTTCGCTATGCGAAAAATCACCATCCAGCCAGATAAGAAAGGCCTACAACGCCTGGCGCTGAATGATCAGATTTTATTTCAATATGGCCCCCTCGACCAAGGCTGGTGGCCCGATGGTTTACTTACCGCTCCCAGTGATGAAGCATTGGCATACGACGTGGTAAAAACTAAGGAAATGGGCTTCAACATGATCCGAAAGCACATAAAAGTAGAACCCGCCCGGTGGTATAAGCATTGCGACAGTATTGGCATTTTGGTTTGGCAGGATATGCCGAGCGGAGATTTGGGCGGCAACCGTTGGGATATGAACCCAGGAAAAATTTCAGGAATCAACCTAGACAAAAATCGTTCTGCCGAATCGGAAGCAATGTACCGAAAAGAATGGAAAGCGATTATGGAAGCCTTGCATAATTACCCTTCCATCGTTGTATGGGTGCCCTTCAACGAAGCCTGGGGGCAATTTAAAACCCGGGAAATAACGGAATGGACTATGAAAAACGATCCTTCCCGCTTAGTAAACAGTGCCAGCGGGGGCAACTATTTTTACACCGGTCATATTCTGGACATTCATAATTACCCCGATCCGGCTATGCCAGACACCGCTATCTTTGGGCAAATGGGGCAGGCCCTGGTTTTGGGCGAATTTGGCGGTCTTGGACTGCCGGTTGAGGGACATACCTGGCAAAATAAAGACAATTGGGGCTATCAAAGTTTTAAAAATCAGGAGGAACTGCTGCAACGCTACACGAAGTTAATGGCCGACTTTAAACGCTTGATCCCCATGGGGTTGTCCGCTGGTGTTTACACCCAAACCACCGACGTTGAAATAGAAACCAATGGTATTATGACCTACGACAGAAAACTAATAAAGATTCCTCAAAATACGCTTAAGAAATTGCACGACGACCTGTATAATGTGAAAGTAGAATAAAAAACCATGCCGGTTGGGAGAAAAAGATTTTTTGCAAATTGTGAGGATCAATACAAAGGAATACATTCCAAACAACCCCTGTTGTTAAATAATATTCACCTCCGTTGTTAGGGTTACGCCAAATTTATCCTGAACCGCCTTCCTGATGTCAATGCTGAGCTGTAGCAGTTCGGAACCAACAGCCGAGCCGTAATTCACAAGAACTAAGGCTTGCTTTTGATGTACACCCGCATCTCCGTTCCGAAATCCTTTAAAGCCACATTGCTCTATCAACCAGCCAGCAGCAAGCTTCACGGTTCCATCTGCGTTAGAATAGCCTACAATACTCGAAAATTCATTTTGCAATTGCAAAAAATGTCGGTTATCAATAGAAGGATTTTTAAAAAAACTACCTGCATTACCTATTTCCGCAGGGTTGGGCAGTTTGGCACTTCGGATGGCCATTACCGCCCTGGCAACAGCCTGAATTGTAGGTTGCTCCACTAATTGCTTTTCCAGTTCCAGGCGTATGGCACCATACTCGATTTTTAACTCCGGCTTCTTTCGCAACCGATACGTAACCGATGTAATCACAAACTGGTCTTTATATTTATTTTTAAAAACACTTTCTCTATATCCAAACAAACACTCAGACTTATTAAATACCTGCTGGTACCCTTCCTTTCGGTGTACTGCGGTAAGCTCGTGAAACACCTCTTTTATTTCCACACCGTAGGCGCCAATATTTTGCATGGGTGAGGCGCCCACACTTCCCGGGATCAGGGCCAGATTTTCGACGCCTGCCAGGTTTTGCGCAAGACAATGCAAAACGAATTCGTGCCAAACCTCACCGGCACCTGCTTTTAGATATACAAAGTCCTCATCCTCACCTATCTTTTCAATACTCTTCAACTCATTCTTTAGAATCAAACCGTTAAAGTCTTTGGTAAATAACACGTTGCTTCCGCCACCCAATACCAAAACTTCCGTCTGTAACTCTTGTGCGTGGTTCAAAGCCGCAAACAGCTCTTCTAAAGTACTGACCCTGCAGAAATACCGAGCCGAAACATCCAAGCCGAAGGTATTGAAGGGCTTTAACGAAATATTCTGAAGAAATTCCATAGTTTTATGGTGTGCAAAGTACAATAAAAATCATTGATCCGAAAGTAAATAATACGTATTCGCTTGTGATTTATTGTGCTAATTCATTTAATCCTTACAAACCTGGAAACAACATTTAAGATGAACGATAAAGTAGCTACGGTTATCGGCGCCACCGGCATGATCGGCCGGCTGCTGTACCAACAATTATTGAACGATCCCTTTTACGATCGGGTACGAATATTGGTTCGAAGACCGGTTGAGGATGCCCATGAAAAACTTGAAGTAAAATTGGTCAATTTTGAAGATACCGAATGGTTAAAACTATCTTTAGAAGAGAGTTTCGTGCTATTCAGTTGTATTGGCACCACCAACCAACAAGTGAAAGGCAATAAAGAACTTTACTGGAAAATTGACCACGACATTCCGGTGCGTGCATGCAAACTGGCAAAAGAAGTGGGTTGTCAAAAATTTGTTATGGTATCTTCTGTTGGAGCCAACCCGCGCAGCAGCAATTTTTATCTGAAAATGAAGGGTGAAACAGAAAACGATATCATCGCAACAGCAATGCCACAAATTCATATCATGCAGCCAAGTTTTTTATTAGGCAAACGAAGCGAGCGGCGTCCTTTGGAAGCTTTTGGACAAGGGCTTTTTGAACCTCTTTCAAAACTTCTTCCGGGATCTATGCAAAAGTATAAAGCTATTGAGGGGATCGTGGTGGCAAAGGCGATGATTGCTGCATCCAAAAAAAGCAAAAGCGGGCACTTCCGCTATACGCACAACGAACTGGTGAAACTGGCAGCAGAAGTGTAACAGACTACTTCATCCTACCCCAAACTTCATAAATGGGGTCGCCTTTTGAACTTAAGCCCGAATGAATCCAGTTTCCCTCCTCAATTTTTGCGTCGAAAGTTAATGAGGCACCTACCCTACTGTTATCCCGAGAGAAAAACTCAATCTGTTCGGTATATTTTCCATCTTTAAAAGTATAGGTACCACCGCCGGTTCCAAAAAATTCACCGGTTTCAATATTTATAGCAGCCCACTGAAACCGGCTGGAGCTGAGCAATTTCAGTGTGCGCCTTGCGCGTAGGGGTATTTCCGACATTTTTCCATCCTCTTGTTTGCGCTGGGTGATGCGCCAGTTCCCTTCTAAGTTTTTTCCCCCAATGTCGGTTTGCGTCCATTCGGCAGGGGTGCCGCTTATATTGGTAACCACTTTATTTTTTTGCGGTTTCCAGTCAAAAATTGCCGGCTTGCCTACCAGAGTTTTGTCCAGTGTGTGAAATTGAACATCAACAATCCACTTATTATTTTCAATTTTAAAAGGGCCGCCATAACTGCCGATGAACTTTTTATTATTTTTATCAAACTGAGCCACCATGCAATACCCATCGGCAGCAATCAGCGCATATTCAAGATCGCCCTGTAGCAGTTGCCAGGCACCTTTGGGCGTGTCTATGCTTTGCATATTTTTTTCTATAATCGTGGCTTTAGAAATGATGGCAACGCAAGAAAACAAAAACAGCACCCAGACAATTTTTTTCATATTTTCAGTTTTATACAAGTGAGAAAAAATCAAACTCATTCTAAAAAAAACTTTAGCTATAAAATTACGACTTATTTATGAAACGAACAGTATTCACAGTAAAAACGGGAGCGTTCCAAATTGTCGCAAGCGTCCACCCGACTGCAAGGAGGCATCTCCTGAATATTGGGGTAGATTCCTCACTTCGTTCGGAATGACCATAAATAGGATATTCGTTTTGTGTGACAGTTTGGAATGTACCCGTAAAAACAGAACCATTCGATCGTCAAATTCAACCAGCAATATCAGTACCAACTGTTGTTGCTTTTTTCTTTCTCTCAACTAACAATGTGTAATTGGCTTGCGATACAAACAAATCCGGTTCTATGGAGTTCAATTTTTGAGTAATCGTTCGGATGGCTTCTGAAGATTCATCTATTCCAATCCAGTTTCGACCATTAATTTGTGCTGCTTTTAAGGTAGTACCCGAACCTGCAAAACAATCGAGAACAATACTATTTTCGTTAGAGGAGGTTTTCACAATCAGGTCTAAGAGATCTGCATTTTTTTCAGTTGGATAAACAGGATATTGAGGATCTTTATACTCCCAAATATCCTGTACGCGCTTTCCTTCTTGTTGATCCACATAAATTTTTTTCCTCGGATTGCCCGAACGGCTCCATTCAATCCTTCCAGATGCATCCCATTGTTCTAATACGGATACATCGCTTCTCCAATGCCTCCCGGGCGGTGGCAATATTCCCTTGAATGCTTTGGCTGTATTACCGTTTTGTGTTTCCCCAGGTGCGTGAAGTGGGATCGTGGTATATCTTCGTCCATCTTTATCAATTTTGGGGAATAACCTGGCCTGATCCTCCTCGCTATAGGGAATCTTGGGTTCATTCCAGATTAATTGATCCGTTTTTGAGTAAAACAAAATCATGTCTTTGATATTTCCGTATCCTTTTCTGGCAAAATTCTTAGGGTTACATTTTATCCTTGTAATATCATTTCTGAAATTTTCAATACCGAATAATTCATCCATAATTACTTTCACGTAATGCCCTATTTTGTAATCAATATGCAAATAAATGGAACCCTTTTCTGAAAGTAACATCTTCAACAGGGTTAATCGCTCGCGGATAAACTCGAGGTAAGCAGTACCTTTTAATGTATCGGCGTATGCAAGGGTTCCTGTTGCACTATTACTTATGGTGTTTGCTCTTCCATCTTTTATCGTAAAGGTATTGTTTGTTGCAAAGGGTGGATCTATATAAATCAGGTCAACTTTCCCAATTAGGCCCCTGTTCATAATCAGGTGCTTTAATGCAAAAAGGTTATTTGCGTGAATTAGGAGGTTGGCATGTTCTCCCCTGTTTGACTGCATAAAATCAATATCTGGAATGCTTTCCAATATTTCTTTTTCTGATTTTTTATTTGAATATTGTAGATGCATGTTCTAAAGTTGATATAGAAATTCGCGTAAAACCAGGCTGCTCATAATATTATAGTCTTTATAGCTATCTGTAATGAAACGATGCATTTTCATTTTGCTGGGGATGTACAAAACCCCATCCAGAATTGCCACCTTTACGGCTCGAACATTCTTTGTTTCTAAAGTAGCAACCGCATCTTCAAAATCGGAGTTTTGAGAGCCCCCGTCACTTGACAAAAATTTCGCTTCACCAATAACATACCGATTATTGAAACGAGCCACTAAATCCAATCCTTTATCCCTATGATAATTCAAATGTTCCTTAGCAAAGTCCTTTTTTTCGTCATCGGTTCCATCTAAAATAGCATCGCACTGCGTATTTAAAAACACCTCTTTTTTAACCGGTAAAATACCTAAAGATTTATTTCTAATCCAATTCCCAAACATCGGACCGATTTGGCGATTGGTTTCTTTGGGCTCACTACACCGTTCAAAAATCCTGTCAAGACCCATTTCGTACAACCTGCCGCAAATGCGGTTGATCGTTTTGGGATTTCTATTAAGCGACGAAAGATCCTTTTTTAGATACGCAACGTAGCTATCCTTGTAAGGAAAGAGTTCAAGTTTTAATAGTTCTTTTAGTAACGTTTCATTATCTTTTCTTTCAAAAGCTCCTTCAATTTTTCCCCAACGGTTTTTATCAATATCTCTAATGCCGTCAGGGATTGTTGGATACACTTGAAACAGGTCATCAAGATAAGATCTTTGATTGGCGTATTGCATGCTCAATTCTGTCCAATAATTCATAGTCAAAACTAATCAAAAAAGATCAATTCTTTAACACTGGGTGCTACCGCATCACGCAATCAGCTACTCGTTGTTTCAGAAAGGATCGTTTCAATTTGTTCCAGTTCCTTTTCGTCAAAATCTAAATTCTTAAGGCATTGAATGGAATCTATTAACTGATCGGAGTTGCTGGCGCCCACTAAAACGGAGCTGATTCGTTTGTCTTTTAGAATCCACGAAAGCGCCATTTGTGCTAAGGATTGACCCCGTTCTTTTGCCAGTGCATTAAGCTGTGCAATTTGAGCAATTTTCTCGGGCGTGATTGCTTTTTTCTGCAAAAAACCATGCTTCTTTGCCGCCCTTGAATTTTTTGGAATTCCTTTTAAATATTTATGGGTCAATAATCCCTGAGCCAGAGGCGAAAAAGGAATGCACCCCACTCCTTCTTTTTCAAGAAGATTCAGCAGGCTTGCTTCCACCCAGCGATCAAACATCGAATACCGGGGCTGATGAATCAGACAGGGTGTGCCCAATGCCTTCAACATACTAAAGGCTTTTGCAGCTTCTTTGGGTTTGTAGTTCGATATGCCCACATATAAGGCTTTCCCCTGCTGCACGATCAAATCCAGAGCTGTCATCGTTTCTTCTAAGGGCGTGTCGGGATCGGGTCGGTGATGGTAGAAAACATCTACATAGTCCAACTGCATCCGCTGCAGACTTTGATCTAAACTAGATACCAAATATTTTTTTGAGCCCCAATCTCCATAGGGGCCAGGCCACATGGTATAGCCTGCTTTTGTGGAAATGATGAGTTCGTCGCGGTGCTTTTTAAAATCATTGTTCAGAATTTTTCCAAAATTCGTTTCTGCCGATCCGGGTGGTGGCCCGTAATTATTAGCAAGATCAAAATGAGTAATCCCCCTGTCGAATGCCGTAAGCAGGGTTTTTCGGTATATTTTTTCATCATCCACATCGCCAAAATTGTGCCAGAGGCCTAAGGAAACTGCCGGCAATTGCAAGCCAGAATTGCCACATCGGCGATACTGCATGGTGGTATATCTTTTCGAAGAGAATTTCATAATTGCATATTGTTCAACCTTGAAGCCAATTTCTCAGGGGCTAAGGTTTTCTATTAAAAATAATGCCAGATAGGGTATCCGTAAGTACAAATTTAACTGAAAATCAGCAAATTACAAATTGTTTTAGGGCAAAAAGCGATTCTATCTACTTTAATACATCCAAAACCCGGAACATTTTTCTTACCAGGGCGTTGGGGCTGCCACTATAATTGTTTACCAGGAATGAAAAAATATAGTCTTTCCCATTTTTTGATTGATGGTAGCCTGAAAAACTCTTTACGCGGTTGATGGTACCGCTTTTTATTTTCATACCATTATATTCAGGGAAGGCCTCAAAATAGTCTGAAAACCAGGGTTGTTTTCGGGCATATTGTAGCACGGCCACCTGTGCCCTAGCGGTGGTTCTGTTTTGGGGCGACAATCCCGATCCGTCGTAAATATGCAGGGCTTCGGGATCTACACCCTTTGTTTGCCAGTATTGTTGCAGCCATTCAATACCCTCATCAGTATCTGCCACTCCCTTTTTTTGTAAGGCGATGGTTTTAAGCAGGGATTCGCCATACAGGTTCACGCTTTTGCGAAGGAACCAAAACACGATCTTGCTCAAACTGGGGGAAGTATGAGCATAAACCCAGTCCACCTTACCGGGAATTGTTGCCGTGTATGCCAGTGTAGTATCCTGAAAATCTATCGTTCCTTTTAATTTGCTGATCAGGGTTTTAACAAACTGGTTGGCCGGATTGTACATTGAGCCGGACACCACAAAGGCGTTCTGACTTGCAGGAATGGAGCCCCGGAGTACCCCCTGGGATTCGCCCATTGCCGGATAATACAAAAAACTTTGATCGCCAGAACCTTTCGCGGCAGTTTTGGCTTTGGAAGTAATTGTATAATCGTATAAAAAAGGATTGGTCCCGACCACAGTTACGGCATCTCCAATATTGGGTCCCGACTTTAATAGCAGATCAAACTGGTTTTCGCGCCAGTTGAGCGGCTGACTAGCGGCTCCGTAATAATTTCCTATATCCTGCCAAATCCACCCATCAGGGATCGTTTCATCACCCCAGCCAGCAGTATTAATAATTACAGACGCCAATTTTGTAAGTCCTGCTTTCTGAAGCGCTTCTTTCAACCGATCCAATACAAGTAACTCCCGGGTTTCTTCCCAGCGCCAGCTCCCCAGAGAAGGATCTCCTGAAGGTAAAATATAAAGAGTTTTTCCATTTTTAGTTTCAATAATTCCAAATTTTGTTGAATAGGTGTAGTCTTTACCTAAAACATCAAAGGCCGTGGCTGCTGTTATAATTTTCTGCGTAGAAGCCGGTGCCAGCCCCATTTCACTGTTTTGATCGAAAACAGTTTCCCCTGTGGCCGCGTCTACAATATAAAGAGAGCTGGTTGCGTATTTCAATTGTACATCGGCATTGAATACATTCATGGCCGAATTTATATTTTGTCGTGTTTGTGCACCCAGCAAAAAAGAAAACCCTGTAAATAGGAGAGAAAAAATCAAACGAAGCATATCCTTCTGAATCAGTTGAAAAAAAATAGAAGAGTAAAGGTAACCAATTGAACGATACAGCCATAATTTAAAAGACAGCACGAAAAATAATTAAGATATTTGCAGTGAAACAAATTTCAAGCATGGCTTTACTCAATGCATCGGTTATTACCATTGGAGATGAATTATTAATTGGTCAGACTATAGACACCAATAGTGCTTACATTGCAAAAGTCTTTAACGAAGCAGGCATCTGGGTGAAGCGCAGGGTAGCCGTGGGAGATGTGTTTGAAGATATCTGGAAAGCATTAGATGAGGAAACCACTCATTCCTCCATTATCATCCTCACCGGAGGTTTGGGCCCCACTGCCGATGATATTACCAAACCCCTGCTGTGCGAGTACTTTGGCGGAAAATTAGTGCTGAACCCAGAAGTATTGCACCATATTGAAACTCTTTTTAGTCATGTTTTTCGAAGAAAAGGTCCTCTTCTAAAACGAAATATCATGCAGGCAGAAGTTCCGGACAATTGCATCGTACTGCATAATGCTGTTGGCACCGCGCCCGGCATGTGGTTCGAAAAAGAGAACGCATCCGGAAACAAAAC
>JBDHYK010000043.1:0-17055 GCA_039811305.1 Niabella sp. | reverse complement strand
GCTTGTTCTTCAAAGCGTTCCCGCTGTTCTACCGGGTCGTTCAGTTCACTATAGGCATTGGCTATTTCTTTACCGTTAATCATAAGCTCAAACCGTTCTACCAAACCAGGTTTGCTGCGGTGCTTTTTGGTCAACGGGCTCATCTCTACGGGGTAATCCATAATAAAAGTGGGTTGGATATAGTGGTGTTCGCATTTTTCTCCAAATATTTCGTCTATCAACTTTCCCTTACCCATTGTTTTATCCACGTGTATCTCCAATTCTCCGCACACTTGTCGAAGCCCCTCTTCATCCAGTCCGCTCACATCTTTTCCGGTATGTTCCCGGATGGCATCCAGAATGCTGATTCGTTTGAAAGGGGCTTTAAAAGAAATGAGTTGATCTCCTACGGTTATTTCGGTAGTACCACACACATCCAAAGCGGCTTTTTCCAACATTTTTTCGGTGGTTTCCATCATCCAGAAATAGTCTTTGTAGGCCACATAAAACTCCAGGATGGTAAATTCGGGGTTATGGGTACGATCCATCCCCTCATTACGAAAGTTGCGGCTGAACTCATACACCCAGTCGAACCCGCCCACCACTAATCGTTTTAAATATAACTCATTGGCGATACGCAAATAAAAAGGCACATCCAACGCGTTGTGGTGCGTAATAAAGGGTCGGGCGGCGGCACCACCAGGAATGGCCTGCAGTACAGGAGTATCTACCTCCAGGGCGCCCTGCGCGTTCAGAAACTCTCGCAGGGAATTGATAAATTTTGTCCGTTTGATAAAAGTTTCCTTTACTAAAGGGCTGATTATCATATCGGCATAGCGTTGGCGATATTTAAACTCCGGGTCGGTTACTTCGTCATACACGTTTCCTTCTTCATCTCGTTTTACCACCGGCAGGGGTTTCAGCGACTTCGCCAACAAGGTAAGTGTTTGGGTATGCACCGAGGTTTCGCCCGTTTTCGTTACAAAAACGTAGCCGGTAACCCCAATAAAATCTCCCAGATCCAGACCATGCCTTACAACCAGATCCCAAAAGGTTTTGTCCTCCTCCGGGCACAGATCATCCCGCCTTACATATAGTTGCAAAAGACCCTGTTTGTCCTGAATTTTAATAAAAAATACTTTCCCCTTGTCATTAATGCTCATAATACGGCCTGCCACACAAACCTGAGTATATTGATCTTTGGTTTCCTCGCTAAAATGGGTTTTTATATCGGCCGAGTAATGGCTTACCGGATACAGGGCTGCCGGATAGGCATCAATACCCGCATCGGACAGTTTTTGTAACTTCTCTCTTCTTATTTGCTCCTGCTCTGACAAATTTTGTACACTCATGAAATCTGCTTTATTGAAGTGTGCAAAGATAAGGTCTGGCGCCCAAAATGGATAGCGCAATGAAAAACAGGCAGAATAGTTCGTTAAAACCATAAATCTCCCCTATCTTTGCAGTAGCAGGTCTCATACGGCCAGCTCCTACCGAACTTCCCCAGGGTCGGAAGACAGCAAGGATAGGTGGTTGTAGCGGCGCGATGTGAGTAGCCTGCTTTTTTTATTGATTTTCATCCTAACTTTACTGAAATATAAAACGACTAACTTGCAGTTTTGAAAGAAGCTTCGTATTTTTAATTCACAATTCTTTTTATGAAATTTTTTATAGACACAGCCAATCTGGCCCAAATCAATGAAGCCCACGATCTGGGTATTTTAGACGGAGTTACCACCAATCCTTCGCTTATGGCAAAAGAAGGCATCAAAGGTGAGGCAGCCGTAATGAAGCATTACGAGGATATCTGTGAAATAGTAGATGGGGATGTAAGTGCAGAAGTGCTTGGCACTCATTTTGAAGGCATTATAGAAGAAGGAAAGAAATTAGCGGCAATCCATCCTAATATTGTAGTAAAAGTTCCGATGATTAAAGACGGAATTAAAGCCATCAAATGGTTTACCGACAATGGCATTAAAACCAATTGTACCCTGGTTTTTAGTGCCGGCCAGGCAATTCTGGCAGCAAAAGCCGGTGCCAATTATATTTCTCCTTTTATTGGCCGTATTGACGATAGTGGCTGGGATGGCTTACAACTGATCGAGCAAATTGTACAGATTTTTTCCGTTCAGGGTTATGAAACTGAGGTTTTGGCAGCCTCTATCCGCAACCCCAACCATATTATTCAGTGTGCCGCAGCCGGTGCCGATGTGGTAACCAGCCCTTTAGATCCGATATTAGGTTTGCTGAAACATCCTTTAACAGATATTGGTTTAGCCAAATTCTTAGAGGATGCCAAAAAGTTTCAATAATAACAACAGGCCATTAGGTATCGGAGTTTTATAACGAAAGAGCCAGACGGATTTTTTGTTTTTCAATGAATATTTCCTCTTTTATAGCGGGCAGGATTGCTGCTAACCCCCAGCGCTCCTTTTCGCGTTTCATCATACGCCTTTCTGTGGTGGCAACCATTATTAGTGTGGCCGCTATGATTATTACATTAGCTTTTGCCAACGGTTTTCAGCAAAAAGTAAGCGAAAAGGTATTTAGCTTTTGGGGACATATCCGACTACAGGAAGTATATCATACCCAATCGGTAGTGAATGAAGAATATCCGATAACAGCGAATGACAGCCTGCTGGCAGAAATCAAACAAATCCCGGGTGTAAAAAACATTCACCCCTTTGCTACTAAATACGCCATGCTAAAAACACCCGATGACCTGGAAGGTGTATTGGTAAAAGGCCTTGACAGCAGTTACGATGCTACCCCGATCAAAGACTTTATTAAGGAGGGAACTTTTATTGCGTTTAACGACAGCACCTACAGTCGGCAGATCATGATTTCGGAGCACACCGCCCAACAAATGAAGTTGAAGTTGCAGGATAAAGTGCTGATCTACTTTATACGGCCTGATGGCAATTTGCGCCCCGACCGCCTTACCATTGTGGGTATTTTTAAAACCGGCATCGAAGAGTATGACAAAACCTTTGCAATTGGAGATATAAAGTTAATCCGGCGCCTGAACGACTGGCAACCCAACCAAATAGGAGGGTATGAAATTTTCATAGACGACTATAAAAAAATTGATACGGTAACCGCACAAATTCTTGATTTGCCTGCCCTGCCAGCAAATTGGAACGCAATCGGTATTCAAAAAATCACCCCTAATATTTTCGACTGGCTTAACATGCAGGATGTAACGCGCAATGTGCTGATTGCAATCATGGTTGTTGTAGCTGTCATCAATTTAGTTACCTGCCTTATTATTTTGGTTTTAGAACGGATGCGTATGATCGGTATATTGAAAGCTTTGGGTGCCAGTGACTGGGAGGTACAGAAAATATTTTTGCGTTATAGCCTCATCATTACCCTAAGCGGAATTGTGATAGGCGCGGCCACTGCTTTAGCACTGCTTTATGCCCAGATTAAAACCGGATTTATAAAATTAAACGAAGACGCTTATTATTTAGACAGGGCCGCGGTGAAAATTTCTGCTTCGGAAATAATGGTTATTTGCTCAGGCACTTTTTTAATATGCCTGCTGGTATTGCTCATCCCTACGTATATTGTAAAAAAAGTTCAACCGGTAAAAGCCATCCATTTCAGATAGCACCCGGCGCCAGCCAAAACAAAGCCGCCCGCTTATACTCAAGTTTTCTTTCGGTAAGAAATGGCAAAAAGGGCAGCTTATTTTTATAAGTTTTACAAGGGAAGTGATGCAGGTTTATTAGTGTTGTAAACGAACCAAAGGGCTTTCTGCCTGGGCCACAAGCCGATCGGTTATCTGCGTATATATTTGAGTGGTTTTTATATTATATTGCAATATTGCGTATTTTATATATCTCAAAGATAATGAAACTAATACATTAAAAATCAATCGTTTGTGAAAAATAATATTTTTTTCTACTTGTTGGTTGTTCGTATATCTTTGTGTTGTGCGGCAATGGTAGGGAGATACTCCGAAAAAGTCTAATTGCAGAAAATGGAAAGCATTAAATTGAACGATATCTTACGACTCGACAACCTCAAAAATGTGAAAATTAGGTTCAATTTGATGTTTGCTCAAAACTGGAATCCGATAGAGCTTTTTAAGAATGGAGATATTTCAACAATGCTTGAAGGACAATATTGGAACTACAATAAAAGCAAATCCTATAAAGCTGGACAAATAACCGTTGGACTCGTTAAGATAAAACCGAATGAAGACTATTGGCTACTTTTTCATATTGGACAGATTACTAAAGACCTGAATAAACTTAATGGCGTAGGTTATGAATATAAAGACTTACCTGAATATGGAAAATATGTTGGACGTTTAATAGTAAGTTTTAAGAATAAGGCTCAGACAATGATTCGTAATGCTGATTCTGTTATTGACGACTGTTACGTTTCACAAATTTTGCCTGACACGTTTGACAATGACCTATTCCCCGGCTATGAAAAGGTGAACATTTCCTGGGACGAAATGAAACGAGTATTAGAGAAACAAAATTGGAGAACTGCCTTACAAAACCAAAAGGGAGTTTACTTAATGACTGACATCTCCAATGGCAAAATGTATGTAGGCTCTGCATACGGAGAAAATATGATTTTAGGTCGTTGGAAAGCGTATGTAAAGACAGGACACGGTGGAAATACCGGGCTTAAACAATTAACGTTTGACTATATAAAACGGAATTTTAGATACTCAATACTTGACATTTATAAATCAACCACGGATGACCAGACCATAATTGATAGAGAGAGTTGGTGGAAGGAAGTTTTGCAGAGCAGAAAATTTGGGTATAATGAAAACTAAAACACCACTGGCTATAACAAAAGTATTTGCAAAAGCAAGGCTGTACAATGTAACATCAGCTATGTGCAAGCATCAGCAGCAGTTCGGGTTCGATTTTCATTATTCAGCTTTAGTTCATATCTTCAACTTCAGTTTTTCAATTGGTCATTTGTACCCCGGCTGGATATCCTGCCTTCACAAATACCTGCCCGTTACAGACAAAGCGTAGGGCGAAAGTGAAACTATCTATATTCGTACTGAAAACGAACAGAAAACTGCCAACGCTCCTGCATACCGGCAGGCATGTCGCAAAATAAAAAGAGG
The DNA here is from genome assembly GCA_039811305.1 of Niabella sp. Lineage (GTDB taxonomy): Bacteria > Bacteroidota > Bacteroidia > Chitinophagales > Chitinophagaceae > Niabella. The sequence continues at coordinate 11,972 of JBDHYK010000043.1, read as the reverse complement.
TACAAGCCAACGCACAATGCCAATGCTATTGCACCACATATAATTTTGTCCCAACGTTCCCAAGCCACTCACTGCCCCAATATAAAATCCTTACTAAATATTTTGGCAGACAAAAACAATTTATTACTTTTGGACAAATAATGCCAAAGCAAAATATGTCAACGGTAGAAAAAATATCATTTGGAGAATATATCCGGGAACTTCGGGAAAGTGCAAACCTTCCGCTTAGAAAAATTGCTTATGAATTAGATATTGACACATCAACTTTAAGCAAAATTGAAAAAAACGAACGAAATGCAAACGAACAGATTATTGACGGAATTTCAAGAATTTTCAATGTCGCCAAAGCCGAATTAAAACTTCGCTATTTAAGTGATAAAATAACCTATCAGTTGTTGGACGAAGATAATGGGTTGGAAATTTTGAAAGTAGCGGAAGAAAAAATTAAATACCGAAGACGACAAAGCAAGAAATGAATATAGATAAAAAAATAAAGAACAATAAGCAAGAACTGTTAGCCTATTTCAGAGATAGAGCGAGTGAGTTTTTGGTGCAAATAAAATCTCAATTCTCGGAAACTGAGTTCAGCAAAAGAGCAAGTGCAATCAATCGATCTTTGAATCAAACAAAAGATAATCTGATAATAACATTATTACAGAAAGCCGAAAAGGAACATTGGACAAATCAGGAAAAATTAGAATCAATCCTGATGATAACGTATTGCAATATCGTTGTGATGATTGAAAGCCGAAACTCCGTAAGACCTTATGAATTTATGGACTTTTCGAGAAGGGTTGGCGAACTTTGGGATCCATTCTGGAAATTATGTTTCTATTACCCTATCAACGATATTTCGTTATTCATCCCACCTCTATTTTCGGAAGTAAGGAAAAAGTTAGCTAATGAAATTATTGAGTACATTGATAATTTGAATATCTCTAATGAAGAAAAACAAGAACTAAAATCTTACTATGAAAAAGTTTGGAATTTAGTAACATCGGGAGAAATTCAGTTGGAACTGGATTTACATTTCAATTACATTGAACAAAAATATGTGGTTGATTTCAAAAGTGGGTTTGGCTCAAACGAAAAAGGAAACACAAACCGACTTTTGTTAGTCGCCACCATTTACCAAAATCTTGACGACAACTATAAATGTTTACTTTTTGTAAGAGCGGAGGAAAATAACAGCTACTTCAACAGATTGAAAAACTCTGGAATTTGGGAAGCGTATTGCGGAAATGAAGCCTATCAAAAAATCAAAGAAGATTCTGGATATGATTTGAAATACTGGACGGAAAACAACATTGAATGGGCTAACGATTTCAATGCCGAAACAACGCAACATTTAACTGACAATCATCTTTTACAATATTTACTTTGGTAATGATAAGCGAAGCAAGAAAATATCAGGCATTTTATACCAAATCAACACCAATCGTTGATTATATGGTTAATCAATTATCTCTTCAAGCATCGGACAAAATATTTGAACCTTGCGGTGGAGATGGTGTATTTGTGGATGCAATATTAAACGAAAACGAATTTGCTCATATTGATATTTGCGAGCTTAATCCTAACTCTGTTGAAATTTTAAACGATAAATTTTCAGATTATCCAAATGTATCTATTCGGGAGTGTGATACGCTTTTAGATTCAGAATTGAGTTTTAATTCTTGTTTTGGTGGCATATACGATAAAATCATTGCTAATCCGCCTTACGGAGCTTGGCAAGATTTCGAGAAGCGAGACGTTCTGAAAAAAATGTATCCTGAATTATATGCCAAAGAAAGTTACGGTTTGTTTTTATATCGTTGTATTGAGTTATTGAAAGAGGACGGAATTTTATCATTTATTATTCCCGATACTTTTCTCAATTTGCATATGCACAAAGTGTTGAGAAACCATATTTTGAGCAAAACGCAAATTGTAGAATTGGCTTTGTTTCCTTCTTCATTTTTTCCGGGAGTGAATTTTGGGTATGCCAATCTTTCCATCATTACATTAAGAAAGAAAAGCGATTATATACAATGTTTAAAAAACTCTTTCACTGTTATTAATGGTTTTGAAGATGTAGAACAACTAAACAATATTGGTAAAGAGAATTTAAAAACATATTCTTTTAAACAAGAAGACGTTTTAAACAATCCCGACCATGCTTTTTTGATTGCAGAAAACAGTAATGTGCTAAAACTCATCAACCAATCAAAATTCAAGGTTGGAGATATTTCCGATTGTGTTACGGGATTCTATTCGGGCGATGATAAACGTTTTATACAAGTCATCAGTTCAGAATTGAAAAATGGGAAAAACTATGATTTGGTAAATGTTGAAAGTATTAATACAAATTATAAAAACAATGCTGAAATACTGAATGGAATTGAAAATGAACAACATTTTTTGCCAGTCGTAAAAGGTGGAAATACAAAATATTTAAAGCCCGAAAGTTGGTTTATGAATTGGAGCAAAAAAGCCGTACAACATTACAAAACCGACAAAAAATCGAGATTTCAAAACCCAAAATATTATTTCAAATTCGGAATTGGCGTACCGATGATAAGTTCGTCAAGTATTACCGCTTCTTTGATTGAAAATAAATTGTTCGACCAAAGCATTGTAGGTGTTTTCCCGAAAGATGAAAGTTTGACTTATTATTTATTGGCTTTTTTCAATTCGCCAACTTGTAATAAATTGATAAGAACCATCAATCCATCAGCCAATAATCCTGCGAATTACATCAAGAAAATTCCGTTTATCATTCCCGAAAAATCTGTTTTGAAATTGATAATCGAAAAAACAAAAAGTATCGTTAATGAAGTAAGAGCAACAGGAAATTATAACGAAAGTGAAGAATTGGAAATTTGGGGGATGATTGAAAAAGTATATAATATTTAAAAACTACCAAAAGTAATGGATACAGACGATTTATCAATCCCGACATACAACGGAATTATAATAGAAGCCGAAAAATTTAACCACGATTTGACTTTGCAGTTTGGTGTTTTAGCATCGGATTGTAAAGACGATGATGACTATATCAATCAAGCCGAAACAATGATTAAACAATGGCTGACTCATGAAGACTTTGATGTAATAGTAGATGATATTTTCTTCGGAGAATTTGTGGATTTTAATGCATTCAGAAATACATTGGGAAAACTACTTTCCAATATCGCAGAAATCAGAAAAACACCAATGAACGAACGAGAATATGAAGAATGGTAAATAGTTATGAATGATTGTACTAACGAACAATTAAATGCTTTCCATTCCTTTTTTAAAGGTCGAGAAGATGTATTTGCTGTCCGTTGGGAAAAATCAGGAAAATCGGGTTACATGCCAGCTTATCGTTATGACCCGTATCATTATCGGGTGCATAAAATGAATGGTGGAACATTTGCAAATTATCCGCATAAAACCTACTTGCCACTTACCTTTAATGAAATTCAAAAACACTTACAAGGGATTCAGCAAATTGGAGTTTATCCATTGTTGCAAGACAATACCTCTTGGTTTTTGGTGGCTGATTTTGACAAGCAAAACTGGAAAGAAGAAGCCGTTAATTTCTTGAACGCTTGCAAATATAAAAATATACCTGCTTATTTGGAGCGTTCCCGTTCGGGAAATGGCGGACATGTTTGGATATTTTTTGATAACCCTTATCCATCTATTAGAAACAGAAAAGTTTTCATCTCGATTCTGGAACAATCTGGAGCGTTTTCGATGTTCGATAAAAGTTCGAGTTTCGACAGATTGTTTCCTAATCAGGACTTTCTTTCGGGAAAAGGTTTGGGCAATCTGATTGCTTTACCGTTTTTCAAACCTGCAATGAAAAAAGGGAATAGTTGTTTTATCAATCCTGAAACTTTTGAACCTTACACTAATCAATGGCAGTTTTTGAATGAAATTGAACGAGCTTCAATTGAAGAATTAGATAAAATATTTCAGGAAATTTCAACAACGCAAATTCTTCCTATTCCTAAAACCCACAACGGAAAACTATCCATCACACTTCAACAAAATATCCGTATTCAAAGAGATGGATTGACAACAGCATTAATTAACTTTCTGAAAGAAGAACTGAATTTTGCTAATTTGGAATTCATCATCAAGAAAAAATCGGGTAAAAACACTTTTGGGACAGAACGGTATTTTAAACTTGTAGAAGAAACAGAAAATGAAATCATTATTCCAAGAGGCTTTATCGGTAAATTATTGCGTTTTTGCAAAGAACAAAACTTGGATTTTGATTTTCAAGACCGCCGAAAACTAAAAGAAGAGATCCTTTATCCATTCAATTTAACACTAAGAAATCATCAGAAAAAAGTTATCGAAGTCGTTTCAAAAAAAGATTTTGGCGTTATCGTTTCTCCGCCTAGTTCTGGTAAAACGATTATTGGTTTGAAGATAATTTTTGACAAAAAACAACCTGCCTTAATTGTTGTTCATCGCAAACAATTATTAGAACAATGGCAAGAACGAGTTCAGGCTTTTCTCGGAATTCCTAAACACGAAATCGGCATTATTGGTCAGGGAAAAGCGAAAATAGGTAAGCAAATTACTATTGCAACCATTCAAAGTTTACCGAAACAAATAGAGCAAATCGGAAACCAATTCGGAATTATCTTAGTGGACGAATGTCATCACATTCCTGCAGAAACATTCAGGAGCACTATTGAGAAATTAAACACATTTTATCTTTATGGATTGACGGCAACTCCGTTTAGAAAATACAATGATGACAAGCTGATTTTCGCTTTTCTTGGAGATATAATTTCAGAAATTAATAACAACGAAATTGAAAACTTCAGACACGTCAAAATCATTATCAGGAATACTAATTTGAATATTCCTTTCAATTCCAAAACGGACAAATTTGAAACACTTTCAAAGATTTTGGTTCACGATTCGGAACGAAACAAGCTCATTCTGAATGACACAAAAAGTGAAATTTCCAGAGGAAAACGAATTGCTATTATCACAGAGAGAAAGGAACACATTGATACGCTTTATCTTTTTCTGAAACAATCTTATGAAGTCGTTACGTTAAGTGGCGATGATTCTGATACTAATAGAAAATCCAAATGGCAGATTTTACAACAAGGCAATTTTCAGGTATTGATAACCACAGGGCAATATTTTGGAGAGGGTTCCGATTTGTCAAATATCAGTTCCTTATTTTTGGTATATCCGTTTTCTTTCAAAGGAAAGATGATTCAATACATTGGTCGAGTACAGCGGTCGGAAATCAATCCGACAATCTATGATTATCGGGACATTAAAATTGATTATTTGAACAAACTTTTTTTAAAACGGAACACCTATTATCGTCAAATAGCCAAACAAGCAAACCTTTTTGATGAACCAACCGAATCTACTACTACTGAAAGACAAAATTTAACCATTGAAAAGCAAATCAAAATAAAGATAGAAGATTTGGATTTCAGGTACGGCAATGTTGGTTTTGAATACATAGATAAAGAAAGCAATCAACGATTTGATTTTGAAATCGAAAACGAAGAATTCAGACCCGAATTTGAGGTATTGAAACCCTATTTCATCAAGGTTTTGAACTCAAAATTAGTTATGGTTGATATTTGTGCCGAAATAGAAAATGGAGTTATTTTGTCACAATTAGCTACATCAGCAGATATTGAAAACATCAATAAAGAAATCGTTGAAAGCGTAAAATTTCAGTTTTTAAACAAAACTTTTATGGGTCAAATTTCGTTATCAAAACAAAATATTCTTACTTCGAATGAACTTCCTAAAAATCAGAATATTTATACCAATGCTGAAAATATTTTAGAAGATTTATTGAAAGGAAAACGGTACAAACATTCGCAGCACATCCAGTTTTTAGCCGAAAAACACGAACGAAATGTAATGAAGCTACGATTTGTTTTACAGCCGTTTTCATTCGTCTTTCTGTTGGCTGGAGACCAAAATTACCACATCGTTTTAGAAACGTTAGATACCGAAGAAGCAACCTATATTTGGCATACGGAAAAAAATAAGTCAGGACTAATTGATAAGGTAAAATACATCGTCAAAGAGCTAAATATCATTAAAGAAAAAGGAAGACAAGCTTATTTGGAGACAAATCCACAAAATTTTTCAAGAATTGTTCACGACTATTCTGAAAGCAATAAAGGTTTCATAATTTGGAAAGGCATGTTAGAAGAACGACTAACTTAACCCCACGCTTTCGGTATCACATTTACATTTTTCCAACCGCACAAAGCCAAACAAAAAATGCAAAAGATCTACCACTCCAATGCATAAGAAACTGTACAAACAGCAGGAAAATATGTGAGAAAAAATTGGGACAAACAGTACGCCAGCTTGTAACAAGCGGTTTGAACGAGAGCAGGGATGAATTGCACCGTTCGAACTTTTGTGTTATATTTGAACTATGGTTCCCGCATCAACAGTAGTACCAAAATGCTCTGCCTGCGTCAAGCCACCACCACGTTATGCGGCACCATTCAGAGACCATTTACATTTCGACAAAATCTCTTAACTTTGATCCGTTATGCAATTACAGGTTGACATAGAATTTGACCAGTTGGTGCAGTTAATTAAGAACCTGCCCTCGAAACAATGGACTAAACTGAAGCAGGAAGTTGATAAGCAACAATCCGCCGACAGGTCTGTTACTGAACTTGAGACTTTTCTCTTGAATGCCCCCACTTTTTCTAAAAAGCAACTTGACGAAATTGCCAAAACCAGAAAAGCTATAAATCAATAGCGGACAAAATAGTTTTGGTTGACACTTCAATCCTCATTGACCTTTTCCGCAAGACAGATAAAGCTAATTCAGCATTACTATTTTTGGTAAGACAAGGTTATGCCTATTCGATTTCTGCAGTATCCGAGTATGAAATATACACAGATGCAGCATTAGAACAAGTGATTTTTTGGAATAGTTTTCTTGAACGAACCGAAGTGCTTCCGTTTGACAAAACGGTTGCTAAAGTAGCGGTTGACATTAATCGAGAGTTGAAACCCAAACGAAAATTAATAGACACGGCTGACCTTTTCATTGCTGCGACAGCCATTGCCAACAACTTACCTTTTGCAACTTTGAATAGAAAACACTTTGACCGCATTGACGGACTGAGCCTTATAGAATAAGGCGAACACCTAATAGACGGTTTTGCACAAGTGTGGCTGAACTGAAGTCTCCTGGGCCATTTGAATCTGTCAACAGCAGTTAAAGGCTGAAGAAATAAAAATAGAAATTATCTCAATACAATATTTTACACTAAATTAGCAGACGGTATTTTGGCAGACGGATTTCAAATGCCACACCTGCACAAAGCTGCCGAATGTTGGCCGCACCTTTCGACACGATACTCATGGAGCTTGTCATAGTATGACTTCGACCCAAACTTTGAAAGTGAAAAAGAAACATGCGTTGACGTTTCAAGACAGAAACTATTTTTTAAATTTGATAACTTACAGCAAGGAAAAATGAAACTATATGACTTAATAAAATCAAACAATTGGCTTAGCGTTGAGCTGACCTTGCTAAATCTGTATCCTGACCAAGACAAAATGCTTGACGAATACAGAAATGTTTATGAGAAATTAAAAATAACCGAGCCAGCAGACTATGACGAGTTAGAAATTATTTTGACAGAGTATGACTGCGACCCACACTTTGAGAGTAAAAAGGAAACATACGTTGACATTTCAGGACAGAAAAAAATACCAGAGCCAAACACAATTACTAACGGTTACGCAATAGAGTTTTTAGATTGGGACAAGTGGCTCGGTATGGACTTAGCGGTAGAGACAACTAAAAACTTTTCAGACTTAGAAATAATAGCTCATTGCCTTTACGAAATGACCTTTATTGACTATGACGAAGAAGCAATTCAAGGACAACTTAAATCACTTAATGACACCGTAGAAGAGTACAAAAAACTAACAGACGAAGAGAAGAAACAGAAAACAATATCGCTTGACGAGCTAAAAAAACGACTTGATGAAAAGAAAGGCGGCCGCTAACATTTAAGCCTTAAACGCTACGTAGCGAAGTGGAACAGCGTTTTACTTCGGCAAGCTCGTTATATTGTTGTTCCAATATGGAAGACATCGGGAGATAGAAAGACCGTTGTTATGGGGTTTTAAATTTATTGGGTGTTCTTTGGCGTGGTTTTGGGGTGGCGGTCAGGGGGTTTTGAAAGCTTTGGGGGTCTCTTTTCTTCTTAAGTTTTCTTTAAACCCGATGTGGCTTTTTATTTTATATGCCGGATTTTGTTTTTTTCTACATTTCTTAACCCGGAGGCATAGCAAGCCCTTTCCGCTATTTGCAGGTCTTATTTATCGTTACTTTTTATTTGTTTACGTTGATCGTTAATCTTTACTGGCGCGCATTTGCTCCAGACTTGCCGTCATTGTTTGGAACATGGTTACAAAAGGAACTGCTTACAATCCATCCACACAATACCTTTTCCATGACGAAAAAAGAAAACTCGGTTTAGTGAAGCGAATTAAAAAGCAAATCAATAAATTTGCCCTGCCTAATGAAGATTTGGAATTGTAACAAATTGATTATCAATACCTATTTTTTACGTTAGTCAGAATACTGACAACCTACTAAAAAAGTAAACATTATGAAACATATAACTTTGACAATTGCTCTTTTTGTATTAACCATCTCTTTATTTGGACAAGAACAAAAGAAGAATGCGGTGTGGCCAGGAGATTACTTTAACGGGTTTCAAAAGTATCACTTTGGCCAACCCCATCATTGCTGTGAAGTTACGGCAGTGTAATTTTGCGGCAGCAATAAGTGTAGCTTGTCTTTAGAAGTGTTGTTGATATTTTCAAAGAGATGAGTAAGCCATTTTTCAGGGTTGACTTCATGCAGCCGGCAGGTGGCAAACAGACTGTATAGCATAGCTGCATCTTGTGCACGCTCATGCGAACCGGCAAACAAATAATTCTTTCTGCCCAAAGCTACAGGACGGATACTGTTCTCAATAAGATTATTATCTATCTGCAACGCTCCATCTTGCGTATAGACACACAGTTTATTCCATCGCTTTAGCGTATAGCTAATCGCTTTACCCAGTGGACTGGAGGGCAATGATTTTATGAGTAACTCCTTCAATAGCTGCTCTAATTCGTTCAGCACAGGTAAGGCATGATCGTGCCGATAGCTTTTTATTTGTTCAGGAGTATAACTTTCATCCCTGCAGTGTGCTTCTATTTTGTAGAGACGTTGTATCTGCACTAATATTGTTTCTGCATTACTGTTATCATAATTCTTTGCTTCATAAAACTTGCGCCTGGCATGTGCCCAGCAGCATAGTGTGCTTATACCTTCTACTTTATCGAAAGTCTCATAAGCGTCATATCCATCTGTTTGCAAATAGCCTTTGAACTTATGAAGCATAGCCTGTGGATATAACGCTCCTCTACCTGGTTGATAATCAAATAAGGCCAACTTCCTTTTTGTATCGTAATACACCCAATAATAACCCTGATGCGTAGTACCTTTTTTATCTTTATCCAATACTTTTATCGTTGTCTCATCTGCATTCAGATAATTACTTTCCAACACTTGTCTGCAATGCAAATCATACACCGGATTCAACAATGCCACTGCTTCTTTTATCCAGCCAGATACAGTGCTGTAATGCATGCTTACCTGTTGTCTTTTAAATATTCCCAACTGACGGTAAACCGGTTGATGATCTACAAACTTGCTTACCATTAATTGAGTGAGTAAAGATGGGCCGGCTATGGCTTTTTGTAGCGGCATGGTAGGAAGCGGAGCAATCACACGGCTGGCGTTTAACCCATCTTCTGAAGGCCTGATATATTCCGGGCGGACAAACTGTTTTACGTACAGCTCACCAGGTTGGTATTCCAGCACTTCTTTTATTTCCTGGCCTATCACTTTTAAATTGCTTACATCTTCATTGGGTTGCAATGTGATTACTTCTCTGCGAAGGCTGTCTGGCAAAGGATTACGGCCGGGATGTTTTATCGACAGTGTTGTCTTATTCTTTTCAAACTGCTTTACCAATGTTTTCTTCACTAAGATGTGTTCTCCTAACTTATCATCAGGAAACATATCTCCCTGCTGCACCTTGCCTGTAGTTGAAGAAACAAATTTTTCTGACTTAGAGCCGAAGAGAAGTTTCTTAAACTCGACTACCTGCAGTTGAAGAGACTGAATGAGTAATCGCTGTTCCTCATTCTCTTTTTTCAATTCAGCAATCAGTGTGTGAGTCTGCTCGTAGAGTGCTTTGTAATCGGTATGTGAAGTAGTCGTACTGATAGATTATCTTATGGCAACAATGATGCCATTCATTTGCTGCAATGCAGTACTGACAGGCATTTCGGCCATCATGTCTCGATAATGGCAAATCTTTTTTTAAAGCGGATACTTTTTAGAATAATACCTTGTAAAATGTATTGCAACTGCTGAGCGCTTATGCTAAAATGTCCGGTAGTATTTTCTTTAGGGCGCTCAAAACTACCACGCTCTAAACCTTTTTCATACAGAGCAAAGCCGTCTGTATCCCACTGCAGCAGTTTTATTTTATTACCACGTTTGCTTATGAAAATAAATACATCTCCGGATAATACATCTTGCTTCATCTCATTGCGCACCAGGCCACTGAGACTGTAAGCCCCTTTTCGCATGTCAGCATTTCCATTGTAATAAAAATATCGGAGGTTTGTGCTCAAATGCAGCATACCAATGCTTTTATTGCAGTTGTATCGATCTCTCCTGTAAAACTAATACGAATTATAAAAATAAATAGTCCAATATTTGGTTATTGGATTTTTTTGTTTTATCTTTGGACTATTAAATAATTACACTATGGCATATCCATTAGTCATACATATTAAAGAGCCTGTCAGTGAGCTTCGTTCGCTACAACGCAAACATGGCGAACTAATAGGTAAGCGAATGCAGATGCTTATTGAGATAAAAAAGCGTGAAAAGCAGGGCGGTATCTCCAAAAGAGCCTTATCCGACCTTACCGGTATTAACCATAATAGTATAGTGAAGTGGCGCAAAGCGTACTTACAAGGAGGCATTAGTGTATTGCTTACACATGGGTGTAAAGGCTTTAAGAAAAGTGTATTCAGTGATGAAGAACATGCTGCTATTAAGAAAAAACTGACAGATGCCAATAATGGTATCGTTGGCTACAAAGAGTTACAGCAATGGGTAGAACAAGAGTTGAACAAACCGGTAAAATACATCACACTATTAAAATACACCCAACGCCACTTTGGAGCCAAGATCAAGGTAGCCCGCAAGAGTCATGTCAAAAAAGATATGGAAGCGGTGGACACTTTTAAAAAAACTTTGGTCAAAAGTGCCAGGAGGTGATTTTCAGCAGTAATGCAAAATTTAGTTCAGTAAACCTTTACTTTCAGGACGAAAGCCGATTTGGTTTATTCACCCGAAATGGTAAAGCACTTACTGCAAAAGGCGTGCAGCCTATCTGCCCTTACCAACAAGTATTTGAATCGCTCTATCTATTTGGTGCCTTTTCCCCTATAGACGGTGATATGTTTCTCATAGAGGCCGATTGCTGCAATGCAAATGTATTTCAGGCTTTTCTGGATAACCTTTCCTTACATCGTCCCGATGAACTTAAAATTCTTGTTCTTGACAACGGTGCTTTCCACCATGCCGCAGTTTTGGAAGTACCTGAAAATATAGCCCACATTGCAGCTATCCAGACGCAATCCTGCGTAAATAGGGAGTTTCAATTTTTTTGAGTTCCGGTTTGTGTACTACAGATTTTCTCTTTGTGAAGGGACGGCTCTTCATCAGCAGGATGGATTGGATGTTTTTTAATGCGTCAGCAGGCTCTGAACATTTTCTTACACCAATGACCACTCCGGCTTTGTTGGTACCATATGTAGTAATAATTTTCTGGGTGTTACCTATTCTTACTATTTCACGCCAGTTGCTGTTAATACCATGT
>JBDHYK010000042.1:0-17142 GCA_039811305.1 Niabella sp. | reverse complement strand
GTTTTTGACTCCCGTCTTGATTGTTTTGCGTTAACTGAAAAATAGTAGCACTTTCGATAAATAAAAAGCTTGAACGATACTGGTACTTTTGCTTTACTGTTAAAGTGCGGGCACCCGACTCAGATTTTTGCTTTCAAACCCCAGCTTTTTTAACCCCTGCTGCACTTCGGGGCAACTCATAAACAGGTTCCACAACAATCCCGTGCGGTAGTTTTCAATCATTACCACAATTGGTCCCTGATCTATGGCCAGATAGCTGGTAGCGTACCAGTTTTTAGTAAGGTTGAAGGCATCGGTGAAACCATATTCGCCCCATATCTTATCGCCCAATTGGGTGTAATAATAGCGCAGGGCCTTTATGGATTGCTCGGGGGTATAGGGGAAAGCCGATAATGCTGCTGTGGGGGTGATGGTGCCGTTGTCATTGGTGGGCGAATGGGCATCGTACCCATTGGGGTCATCACTGGCAGTAAGGCCCCAACAATTGGAGCCATAGCCTTTAAAGGCTTTTGGATTATCAACACAGTACGAATAGTTGATAAGGCTATGGTTTTGATTTTGTTGCCAGTAATCGGCGTAGCGGTCTTTCAGCCCTTTTGGATTCAGCCCTAAAAAAGAATAGTGAGAAAAAAACAAGGGGCCGCCATAATCAAATCCCAAGGGTAACAAGTAGTTATAAAACATTCTTCCGTTTTTAAAAAAACTGCTTTGTGCCCACCCACGATGATATATTTTTTCAGAAACCGGAAAGCGGGTGGAGGAGGCTGCTAATACATACGTTATCAAACACTCATTAAACCCTCGCAAAGGAAAGTTCATAGCCCAGCCGTTGTTGGGGCTCCAGTGCCAATACAGCACTTCTCTACCTTCGCGGGTATAAAAATCCCATTCCACTTCGTTCCAAAGGCTGTTGATACGGTTGCGTAGTTGCCGCTCCACGGGGTCGTCCCCGTCAAAATACTGCCGAACGCATAATAGTCCCTGCATCAAAAAGGAAGTTTCTACCAGGTCGGCGCCATCATCTTTTCGGCTAAAGGGGATGGTTTTACCCGTTTCGCCATGAAGCCAATGCGCAAACACACCATGATATGCGTCGGCCTTGCTTAGCCATTTTACCATTTTCAAGAAAAATCTTGCGGCCGTGTCCCGTTCTATCCAGTTCCGGTTTACCCCAACCAGGATGGCCATTACCCCAAAACCTGCACCCCCTGTAGTAACCACTTCGTGCCCGTGGGCCGCAGTAACATTGCTTCTTTCCCGTGCCAGCCCACTGGTGGGGTGTGCAAAATCCCAAAAATAGCGTAGGGTTTGTTTTTGAACCAGATCCACCAGCGCCGAGTCCGAAATGTTTTTATCAATCCGCAGCGTATAGGGAATGGAGGCTTCTGGCTTTTTTTGTATTACTTTTTGAGCAGTGGCAACATAGCCGATGCCTACCAGTATCGTAACTACGATCATTTTTTTAAAATACCCGTTCATTCCGATTGAGGTTTTTGGATGGTTTAAAAATTTCTTTTTATCCGATGCTTAGAAAAAACCAACGATTGGCGTTTCAATCCAATCGTTGGCTGGCACAAGTTTCAACTATTGTTACCAACAACAGGGTACCGCAGTTTTACAGCTTTGCTAATCCTAATTTATACAAAGCCAGAATATATGCATCCCCCAAAGTTACATTATACATTCTAAGTTCATCAATAGCACCCGTCATGGGTTCAATGCTCACATCGGCACTTACTGTTTTACCAGGAATACCGTTATAATTGGATCCTATAATGAACTCGTTGGGTTCATAACATTTAAACAAATTATTACCGGTGCCCCGGTTGGGATAATTGCCCACTTTTACGCCGTTGAGCCAGTTGTTAAAAACGCCGGTGGTTCCATCGTATGTTAAAACAATATGGTTCCATTGGTTTAAATTGGTTTTGTCTAAAAGATTGTTCAGGTTGTCCTGTGTTCCACCCCCTATTGTTGTAAAGGTAGGGGCGATCCGTAATACAGAGTCATTCGTAGCGGGATAGCCATTGGTATTTAAAAGAAAATTGATACTGCCGTTAAAAATTCCGGGGCGGGTTAATTGCAGCACCATGGTTCTTTTGCTTCCATTATTTTTCACCTTCACCCACACGCTAAGGCTCCAGGATTTAAACGTTTCGGTTTTAAACTGGGGCAACTGAGTAGCGTAATATAAAAATCCTTTGTTTAAGCTGATGGCCTTCCCTTTCACAGCATCGGTTATAAATGCGTCATTACTCGTTTGGGTAGGGGCCGTACTGCTTTTCAATTCAGATTTTGTGTCATCGAAGCTCCAATACGCCACTAATTTATCTTTCTTCACGTCGTCTGATGAAAGGTATCCGTCTATTTTTCCATCGTAATCGGCGGGGTTTACAGGGGGCAGATTATTGGGGTTGCCGTCTTTTTTACACGCAATGAAGCACAATGCGATCAGGCTGGTTACCACAAAATTAACGATATATTGATTTTTCATTTTTTTATATTTTAAGTTAATATCCCGGGTTTTGTTTCAGCACTCCGGCGCTAAGATCTATTTGTGTTTGAGGAATTGGCAGCAGTACGTCTCTGTTATTATTGAAATTACTTTTTCCTGCTGCATTCAATACGTCCTGAGCAATACCCCATCTTACCAGGTCAAAAAACCGATCGTGTTCCATACCCATTTCGGCTCTTCTTTCTTTTCTTACTGCTTCTCTTAGTTCAGCGGCGTCGGCAGTAGTGATATTGGGCAATGTACCCACCGGCGCGCCTCTGCGGGCTCTTTCCCTTACCATGTTCACAGCGTTTCTTGCCGATGTAATATTGTCGGCGCCACCCACTTCAGTAGCCGCTTCGGCAAACATTAGCAACACATCCGGATAGCGGAGTATGCGGATATTTGTCCAGTAACCAAATCGGTTGCCCACCGAATTTCTTTTTGCCGGGTCGGTATGTATTTTTCCATTGTACTGGGGGTTGGGTGGGCTGCCTCCGGGATTATAAACAGGCAAAATTTCTCCGTAAATAGAGGTTCGGGAAACGCTTGAAGTGCTTAGTTTCAATATGGTTCTGTCTTTTCTTGGATCGTTTGCTTCGTAGGAGGCTTCCAACTGGGCACTCGGTGTGTTCCATCCCCAACCCAGGTCCCAGGCGCCGGAACCACGCACTCCCTGTATTTGAGCGTATTGCACGCCATTTGCAGAAGGCACAGTATTGGAGGCGGTGGCCTGAACTTCAAATATTGACTCGGTGCAGTTTTCTCCCTGCTCTCTGAAAACCATGTCGTAGCTGGTGGATAAATTATACACTCCGGAAGACATTACCTGTTGAGCAGTTGCCATAGCCTGCTGCCATTTTTTTTGTTGTAAATAAACTTTTGTCAACAATCCATTGGCAGCGCCCATAGTTAAGCGCCCGGGAAAAACCTTTGCATCCCAGGTTAAGGGCAGGTTGGCGGCTGCAAATTGCAAATCCTGTTCAATAAACGCATAGGTTTGCGCAGGGGTGCTTTGCGGAATATTATTTGCAGACACATTGTCATCATTTACTTTATCAATAATGGGCACATTACCAAATAACCGAACTAACAGGAAATAACCATAGGCTCTTAATGCTTTGGCTTCGGCTAAGGTTTGGTTTTTAACCGCCTCATCTGCAATAATCAACGTATTGGTTTCAATTTCTTTAATGGCCACATTGGCTTTGTTGATCAAGCCATAGGCTCCTAACCAAATTGTATTGCAAAACCCATTACTGGGAAGCACAGGAAAGTTGTCCATATCAATGGCATTGGCGCCCCCATCCGATGCGGTGCTGCCTTTGTCTGCGTCATCGCTTCTTATACTGGTTGTTGCTATGAACGACTGACTGTGTAGGTTGAAGGCTCTAAGATCGTTATAGGCCCCAAAAATAAACTGGTCATAAGGACCCGATCCGGATGGGTAGGGGTAGTTTTCAGGATCGTAGGCTCCCTGCCTGTCGGTATCTAAAAATTTTTTACACCCGGTAATGGTTAGTAATAGAAAGAAAACAGCAAGTATAAAACTCAACTTATATATATAATATTTCATAGTCACTAATTTGAAAATAATTAAAATGTAACATTTAACCCTACTGAATACACGGCTGGAACCGGATAGGCGCCATTATCAGCACCACCGCCTAAAATACTTCCAATAAGAGGTTCGGGTGAATAGCCGGTAACCTTGCTCCAGGTTTTCAGGTTTTGTCCGTTAGCAAAAATTCTAAGTTTTTGAATTCCAATTCTTTGGAGTGATTTTCCTGATAATGCGTACCCCAATTGTAAGGCTCGTATTCTGAAAAAATCTCCCGGTTCTAAGTAGTAGGTACTCATTAAATAGTTATTGCCACGGGCATTATTAATTACCGGTTCGATATTGCTGGTTCCGGCGCCGTTCCAGGCGTTGGCCCTGTTTGCCTCCCAGTTTAATACCGCAAAGGTGGAGGTTCTGCGTTGTACGTAAATTTTGTGCCCTGCAAAGCCCTGACCATCAATTGAAATATCAAATCCTTTATAATCGAATCCTAAACTGGCGCCATAGCTGTGGGGTGGCATTGGCGAACCTAAGTAAGTTCTGTCGTCGGGGGTAATCACGCCGTCTGCATTAATATCTTCATAGGCAATATCTCCCGGAAGCGAGTTGGAAAATGCGGGCATTTTTTCCAAATCGGCAGTGGTTTGATAAATGCCCACTTGTTTATATCCATAAAAATATCCAATGGAACTTCCGGTACGGGTGAGATTGACTCCTCCATTACCGATAATCTGAAAATTAAAATTATCGCCAATTGAGTTTACAACGTTTTTATTGAAGCTGTAATTGGCCCCAATATGGTAGCCTAATTCGCCAATTTTGTCGTTCCAGCCTGCGTTCAGCTCTATCCCTTTATTGGTTATTTCGCCCAGGTTGGTAAACTTGGTTCTGCTGTCATTTGGGATGGTTACGCTGGTTAGAATGTCTGAAGTAGTTCTGTTATATACCGTTGCTTCAAAATTCAACCTGTTTTGTAATGCTTTCAGGTCAATACCAATATCCAACCCTTTTACTACTTCCCAGTGCAGGTTAGAGTCCACTAAATAAGCAGCCTGAATGGCTGGGTAAATATTATCGCCAAAAATGGCAGAAACCGAATTGCTGACACCAGGGCGGTACAAATTATCGGCAAATCCATTGGCATTTCCTGTAGTACCCCAGCCCGCTCGTAATTTTAAAAAGTTGATCCCGGTAATGCTCTTAAAAAACTCTTCTTCACTAACGATCCAAGAGGCTCCGAGGCTGCCAAAAGTACCCCACCGGTTTTCGGGAGAAAACTTAGAACTGCCATCTCTTCTAACTGCAGCACTAACAAAATAACGGCCTTTATAGTTATAAGCAGCTCTGATGAAGGTACCAATTGAAGCGTTTTCATATCCACCACCACTATTGAACGTGGGGTTGTTCGGGTTGGTTACACCCAGGTACCATAAATCGGGATTATCGGGAATGTTGATGAGAGTGTCGCGTCTTGATCCGCTGATATTGGTGCCAAAGCCGTTGATGGTAGTAATACCGCCCACAATATTCAGGCGGTGTCCGCCACCCAGATTTTTATCAAAGGTTAAGGTATGATCCTGTTGGTAACGGGTTGCCTGGGTTTGTTCCTGCGAAACGGAGGTTTTTGCTACCGAATCAAACCGATAGCCACCCGGGGTATTTCCTTCGCCAATATCGAAATATCGGAAAGGAAGCCGGGTGTAGCCACGTGTTGTTGTAAACCCGTAATCTCCATAAAATGCCGACCGCCAGGTAAAATATTGCAACAATTTTATCTCGGCAAAAAGGTTGCCGATCAGGCGGTATCCGTTATTTACACCCGAGTTGTTGCTTCTGTTAAATGCTGCCATCGGGTTGCCCACCTGGGCTCTTTGAAATGAAGGCATGCTATAATAAAACCCTTCATTGTTCTGTACGCCTACAATGGGGGCTGCCCACAACGCATTGGTAATGGAGGCTGCCGGTGGGTTAAATTTGTAAAAATATCCGGTAACGTCGCCGCCAACTTTAATGTTTTTATTGACGCTGATTTCCTGATTTAAACGTACCAGGTAGCGCTTATAATCATCATTTCTTAGAACACCTTCCTGATTGGTATATCCTACATTTAATAGGGTTTTTGACTTTTCGCCACTGTTGGCAATACTTAGGTTGGTAGCACTTGACATGGCGTTTCGGAGGATCAGATCCTGCCAGTTGGTGTTGGCGGTATAATTCGTGAAATCAAACCGGCTGGCAACCGGAACATTTTGATTTACTTCCTGCTGCTGGTACAGTTTCTTAAACGTGGCGGCGTCCGTTTCGGCTATTTTGTCTATCACCGATTGCTGACTCAGAATGGTTTGAAAATTAATCGTTGTTTTTCCTCGTGCTGCTTGTTTTAGCGTAACCGCAATTACACCATTTGCACCTCGCAATCCATAAATTGCTATTGCAGAGGGGTCTTTTAAAATGTCAATGGACTCAATATCCGCAGGGTTCAAAAAGTCAATATTATCGTGCAATACGCCGTTGACCACATATACAGGGCTGGCGCTATTGGTGCTGTTCACCCCCCTAATTCTTACCACAGGGCTGGAACCGGCTCTGCCAGAAGTTGCCACGGTCAACCCGGCTACTTTTCCCTGTAACGATGAAATTGGATTGGAATTGGGCAGTTTTTCCAGTTCGGCACCCTGAACAGTAGATATGGTTCCGGTTAATTCCTTTCTTTTTTGTGTTCCATACCCAATAACTACCACCTGCTCCAGGTCGGTTTTCTTTTCAAGTAGCACCACATTGATTTCATTTCGGCTGCCTACAACCTGCTCTAAATCGGCAAACCCAACAGATGTAAAAATCAAAACAGAATTTGCATTGGGCACGGCAATGGTAAAGCTGCCATCCGTGTTGGTAATGGTACCCACGGAAGATCCTTTTATCATTACCGAAACACCCGCCAGTGGCACCCCATTTTCATCCATTACGGTTCCTCTTACAACGATTTCTTTTGCAGAGGCCTCACCGAGTTCTACAATAGCTATCAGCTTCTCCGACACTTTACGATAGGTAAGCCCGCTACCCTCGAACAACCGGTCAAGAGCAGTGAGCGCATCCATATTTTGGGCATAAAAATCCACTTTGCGGTTCAGTGTGTTTAGGTTGTAATTATACATGAAACGATAGGTACTCTGTTTTTCTATTGCGCTTAATACCTTCTTCATTTCTACGCCTTTCATGCTCAAATTAAGATTTTGAGCCATGCTTACCATTGCCTGAACCTGAAATGTGGTAAGCAATACAATAAAGAGCACTAACTTCATTTTCAGTAAGATTTTTCGAAGCGACCAGAAGGTAAAATTTCTGCCGAATGGATCACTTTTTCTCATACATTTGATTTAAGAGTTAAACAATAGGAAACTGCTTTTCAGATATCCTGCTTTTTTATTGCTGTCAGATTCTTTTACAGTTTTACCAGTTTTTTATTTTTATTTAATAAATTTCTATCTGCTGCCCCTGAATCCTGTAATCAAAAGGGGCAATGAGTTGCAGTCCTTTCAGGGCCTGTTCAATCGTTTCATTTTCAAATGCGCCGCGCAGGCGGTACTGCATTACCTTTTGGTTTTTAAAGGCCATCTTTACATCAAACCAACGTTCCATTTTTATCGCAAGTTCTTCAAAACTGTCTCCCTCAAATACCAACCGGTTTTGCACCCAGGAGGTTTCGCCAACCGCTGAATCTGCGATGCCGGCGGGTAGGGTTTTTACTTCAAACACTGGAGAAATGAGTTCGTCTTTTGGATTTTTAGAACCCGCTTTTTGACTTGACGCAGATTTAGAAAAAACCAGTTTTTCCTTTGGCTTTAATACAATTCGGGTAGTAGTTGGCGCATGCTTTTCGTTTATCTCTACAGACCCATTGATTAATGTGGTTTCAATTATTCTGTCATTTTCATACGCTTTTACATTGAAAGATGTACCCAAAACCTTTACGTCTATGGCCGATGTGTGTACTACAAAGGGTCGGGTTGCATCTTTTTTTACTTTAAAAAACGCTTCTCCGTTCAAACTAACTTCCCGAATTGTGCTTTTAAACTGTTTATCGTAGAAAATATGACTATCGGAGTTTAGCCACACCTCCGATCCATCGGGCAATACCAGGTGCGATTTGGTACCCCTTGCTGCAAAAACTTCTTGCAGTTCCGCTTGCTTCCCCTGTACTCGTTGCTTTTGCCAAACCCACCAAAGGCCGAAAAATAAAAATCCAAGAAACGCCGCTACCGCTGCTTGTTTTGAAAAGAAAAATTTCAGTATTGGCATTCTGGTTTTCGTCTGTGTTACTGACTTCTTCTCTATGGCAGACTTTTCCAATACACTCTGAAACTGCTGATCGGATATTTTTTCGTTAAAGGGAGAAGAAAGGGGGCCGCTCCAGTAGGCTTGTACCATTTCTATAAAAAACTGATCTTCAGGGTGTTGCTTTATCCATTCATCAAGTGCTGCCAACTCCTCTAAAGTAGCTTCGCCCGAAAGTTTTCGTGAAAGTAATACAGCAAGTTCCTTCTGAATCATAATCGTTCCTTACTTATACCAGACAGGCACAGGAGCGAATACCACTAAAAGAGAAGATGTTTTTTCAAAAATTAATTTTTTCGATATTTTTTCATAGGTCGTTGTGGGAAGGTATCAAAATGCATTTTTACCTTTTCGCTAATCTTTCTAATGGCAATCACCATTTGTGCATCTACGGTGTTTACCGAAATATTCAGTATTTCCCCTATTTCTTTATATTTCAGACCATCTTCTCGTACCAATTTGAAAATCATTTTGCATTTTGGCGGTAAGGACTCAACAGCATCGTTTATTTTTTTAAATAACTCAGCAGAAATCATGCTTTCTTCGGGGGTAGTTGCTGTACTCAGGCTAATACTAACAAAATCAAAGGGTTCTGTTTTTTGTTCGTTCGCCTTTCGGGAAAGATAATTTAAAGAACTGTTTTTTACAGCCGTATACAGGTAGGTAGTGAGGTTTTCAATTTCGGGCAGCTTCGTTCTGTTTTTCCAAACTTTCACAAAAACTTCATCCAATACTTCCCGGGCGGCATCTTTGTTTCGCGTTATAGAATATGAAAATTGCGTGAGCTTTTGAGCATAATATTCAAAAATCTGCCTGAAAGCTTCTTCATCGCCTAATGCTGCTGCCTGTTTCTGGTGAAATAAGTTATCGCTATCGTTCTGGCTCATTTCAAAAAAAAGTTGAAAGTACGGATTATTTCGTTAGCTTCTGATAATAGGGCATAGAGTGAGCACCGATGAAGCGTCTAATTGATATTTGTGGAATTACAGGCGTCAACAAACTCATGGATTTTTCAAAACAGGATATGCTTTTTCACCCTAAAACCCTGAAAATCCCAGTTTTGTAAGGCCGGCTCTAACTTCGGGGGCACTCATAAAAAGGTTCCACAACAGGCCGGTACGGTAGTTTTCAATCATTACCACAATTGGCCCCTGGTCAATGGCCAGATAGGATTCCGCAAACCAGGGTCCGTTGTTTTTTAGCACATCCAATGTAAAAGCGTCTTTAAACCCATAAGTTCCAAAAAGTTTGTCTCCCAACACATAATAATAGAACTTTAGGGCAGCCATTGCTTCGTTAGGCGCATAGGGGAAAGAGGCAAGCGCACCGGTAGGGGCTATAAATCCCCGGTCATTTGTAGGAGAACTTGCCGTGTATCCATTTCTGATGTCGCTGGCGGTAAGCCCCCAAACTGAATCACTGTAGCCATACCATTGGTTGGGATTATTTTTGCAATAATTGTAATTGATAAGGGTGTGATTTTTTGTTTGATCTGCATAATTTGCATAGGTATCAGAAAGAGTTGCTGGCTGAAGCCCCAGAAAGGAATAGTGCTCAAAAAATAAGGGACCCCCAAAATCGCTTCCTAAGGGCAGAACATAATTGTAAAAAGTTTTTCCATTCTTTTGAGAACCATTTCTTGCCCAACCCGCGTCGTAAACCGCTTTCGAAACAGAGTAGTTTTGAGAGGCTGCCGCCAACACATAGGTAATCAAACATTCGTTCCAGCCCTGTATTTTTAAATTCATTGTCCAGGCTTTATCGGGGCTCCAGTGCCAATACAGTACGTTTTGGCTTTGCGTAAACCAATTCCATTCTACGCGGTTACAAATGCTATTGATATCGTTTACCAGGTTGGTTTCTGTTGAAAAATACTGTCGGGCCGTCAACAGTCCCTGAATCAGAAAAGAGGTTTCTACAAGGTCTGCGCCGTTATCATTGGCACTGAAGGGAATAACCGCCCCTGTTTCACCATGAAGCCAATGTGGGTAGGCGCCGTGGAAAACCTGTGCTTTATCTTTCAAAAAGCTCACAATTTTTTGCAAGCGCATCCCTCCTTCTGTTCGGGTTATAAAACCTCGTTCTATCCCTACAATCAAAGCCATAATACCAAAACCGCTTCCGCCACTGGTAACCAGATTGTTGTCGCCATTGCTTCTTTCTCTGGCAAGACCGGATGTAGGATGCGCAAAATCCCAAAAATACTTAAAGGTTTGCTGTTGCACTTTTGTAAGTAACTCACTATCAGGTATCGCGGGAAATTTGCGAGAGGAGTCAATGCCGGTTGCAAATACTTTTGACATAGGAGTTGTCAGCTTTCCTCCGTCTTTTGACTCTAAGGAATTACCGACAGATACAAGGTATCGGGTAAGATAATTTAACTGGGTAGGCTGAAGGGTAACAACAGAGTCGCCATTGCTGAGTGTTGCTGAAAAAGACAGAGCCCCGCCGTTGGGATCAGACAGGGTGATGCCGGAGGCAATAGATTTTTGCTGAATGGGCTGAGAAAATGTGAATTTGATAACAGGCCTGCTATTGATACCGGAATTATCGCCTAATAGCAAATTATTGATGGTGGCCGCGTTCAGGGTCACTGCTGCCGGCGGCGGTTTGATGTCGGGCGGCTTGACGGGCGATTTTTTGCAGGAGCCAATTAACAGCAAAAACAGCCCAAAAGGAAGTACTAATTTTCTTACACCCATTTAGAAAAGAGTTTAAAATAGTAGTGTAACGATAGAATGAGGGCTGCTTTTCAGTTCCACAGCTTTATCCTTTATCCAAAGATAATAAGTAAGCGGGGCATTGCCTTTGTTCATGACAATCACAGCTACCGACCCGTCGGTATTTATAAATCCGGTACTCAACAAATCGGTTCTATTGGTGGAGCTGATGATTCGTTTAGCACCCGGTTTTACAAATTTTGAGAAATGACCAATATAATAATACGCACTTGTATAGTACAACTGACTGTTGCGGGTATCTCCATGAACGGGAGCAAAACAAAAATTGCCGACATGATTAGGGCCTCCCTGCTCGTCTAACAACACATTCCAATCCGTCCAGGCAACGGTACCGGCGTTAAAATCGTTGATCATGGATATTCCATACCGCTCGCCCAGCGACCAATCACCCATGCCTTCAAAACTGTATTTTTCTTTACAACCTTCGGTGAAAATAAGGTTCTTTTCGGGGAAGGCTTCCACCGTTCGCTTTAGATTTTCAAACATCATATCGCTGCCCGTCCAGGTTTCGTACCAATGAAAACCAATGCCCCAAACGTATTTTGCCACTTCCGGGTCTTGCAGGGTTGTGCTGGCTCGTTGGTATATTAAATCGCGGTTATGATCCCAGATGATTAGTTTTCTGTCTTTCATTCCATTTTGTTCCAGAGCAGGCCCTAAAGCCTGTTTTATGAAATCGGCCTCTTGTTCTGCCGTGTAAATACAGCTTTCCCAGCGTTGGGTGGCCATCGGTTCGTTTTGAACGCTCAGTCCCCAAACCGGAATCCCTTCTTTTTCAAGCGCTTGTATGTACTTTACGTAGTAATTAGCCCAGGGCTGATAAAATTCTTTTTTTAGCGATCCGCCCTGCAACATATCGTTATTGTCTTTCATCCAGGCGGGGGGGCTCCAGGGGCTGATGTATAGGGTTAGTTTTCCGGCCGTGGCAATGGCTTGTTTTATCAAAGGAATTTTGTGCTGCCTGTCGTGCGCAATATCAAAGGTTTTCAAAGTGGTGTCCTGATCCGCTACATAGGTATAGCTGCCACTGGAAAAATCGCAACTGTTCATATTCGTTCTACCTAAGGTATAACCAATTCCCGAAACAGGATTATAGTACGCATTTAAAAATTCCTTTTGAGCTTCGGGGCTTAACTTAAAAAATGTTTCTGCCGAGGCGTCTGTAAGCGCGCCTCCTATGCCAACAAGGGTTTGAAAAGTTTTATCCGGATCCACAAACACACAAACCTGCGTTTCTTTTGGCTGGCCCATCTGCGTAAAAACTTTGTTACTATCGGTTGCACTCAGGCGATGTTCCGTCTGGTATGCTGTGGTATATTCTGTTAGCTTTTTATCGGCTAAAGAAAATTCTTTTTGTGTTTGTTCTTGGGTATCCCCAGTCGTAAACGGGTTGCAGCCCATGAGAAGCGCCATCCCAAATAGTATTACAAGTCTTTGCCTCATCGTCTTTTTCTTTAATTATGATTACCAAATTAGTGTTACAACCGACTTCCCTTGCAGCGTTACCGGTGCCCATTTGCTTTTGTATTTCAGGTTGAAGGTGTAGGGGGTTGTTCCTTCATTCAGGGCAATCAATACTTTTTTTCCATCGGGTCTTAAAAATGCCACGTTTTGCACGGCTCCTGCAAAGTTACTTTCAATTCTTATAGAACCGGCCGAAACAAATTTAGAAGCATGGCCAATGATATAATAGGCCACATTTCTCGAAATTGCCGACCCGTTAATGGTTAAAGCTCCCTTACACTCGGTGCAGCCGCCGGGTGTGTGCGGACCAAAGGTTGAATTGTTGGCTAAGTTCCACTCCATAGCCAGCCTGCTCCAGTTACGCATGGTTCCTATAATCACATTTTTAATATGCCATTGCAGATCGCCGTCAAAAGTACCGTTTGCGCCAGTCCACTGTTCGGTAAAGTAAAGGTTTTTATTTGGAAAAGCGTCATGTAAGTTTCCCATGGCAGCTACATCACCGGCATATAAGTGAAAAGCAGCCCCATCCACATATTTGGCTGCTTCTGCATCGTTATAAATGGTGGTGGGGTAATCAGGGCGATCCAGGTTATGGTCGTAAACAATTATTTTTGTGGTAAGGCCTGCTGCCTGAAACGCCGGCCCCAGGTTGTGTTTAATGAAATCACGCTGCTGTTCGGCAGTCATGTACATACTGGGGTTATTGCCGGGGTGCAGGGGCTCGTTTTGGGGTGTGATGGCCGTGATGGTGATCCCCTCGGCCTTCATAGCCTGAATGTACCTTACAAAATATTTTGCGTATGAATTGTAGTATTCCGGTTTCAGGCTACCGCCGATGCTGCTGTTGTTGTCCTTCATCCAGGCGGGAGGGCTCCAGGGTGTGGCAATGATTTTAATGTTGGAGTGGATGGCAAGAATACTTTTTAATACCGGTAAAAGGTTTTCCTTGTCAGGTACTATGCTAAACTGATTTTGTTCGACGTCTGTTTGGCCTGCTAGCAGGTCATTGTAGCTAAAAACCCTCTCGTCCAAGTCGGAAGCACCCATACTGAGACGCAAATAACTGATACCGATAGAAGTGGGGCTATTTCCGAAAAGTTCCTGGAGCAGGTTGGCTTTTGCTGTAGCCTCCATAGCGTTGATCAGCTGAGCGCTACCGCCGGTGAGTGTGAATCCAAAGCCCTCCACCTCCTGATACTTTTTTGTTTCGTCCACTTCTACCATGGGATAGGAATTACCGACGCTGCCAAACGACAGTACCTGGTTTTGTTTCTGCAACAGTACGGACTGGTCGGCTTTTGTCAACCAGGCTTCAATGTCAGGGGTTCCGGGGGTGGGGGGCGGATCGGGGGTTTTGCTGCCGCTACCGTTTTTGTTGCACTGCCCACACAGCGAAATAAGGGCAAGGAGGTAAATGGCTAATAAGGATTTTTTTAATAGCATATTGGGGTTAGTTTTTTATCGTCAGAGGCGGATTAAATAATGTTTTGTTCACTTTTATTTTTTATTCGCATTGGCCTGCACTAATATAGGCAATCATTTTTTAGCTTCATCGGGATATACCTTTATAAGCTGCGTTCTCGTAGCTACGCCTGATTGCGCTTTTGCTACCGGATCCGTAAAAACAATTGAACCCGATGATTTTTCCGGTATGTGTCAATCAATACAAGTTTTACCCACCGCAGCTGTAAAATACAATAAATGGTACAAACTATTTGTTGCATCGGTTTACGGCAGCTACTACCCTCCTGAGAAACCTCGCCGTTGAACCGATCCTATTCCTGTATCACAATCCTGTTCAAAAAACGGTTGCAACTATTTTTAATGATTCTTTATCATGATTATAGGAAAAGTTCCTTGTATAGAAACATTATTATAAATAACTGAGTTAAAAGTACGATTCAACACACTTTGATTAGTTACCGGATCAAAAAAGTTGATACTTGGTATATACCCGTTTTGTGGCTCTACGTTTGTTACCGTGACTGAAAAAGTGGTTGAGCAATCTGTTATTGTTTTATCATCCAACCAAGGAAATTCCTTGAAAAAAGGCAGGCATCTGTCAATAACCTTGCTGGGTTACCAACAACCACCCGCCTGTATTAGTCTGGTGGTTGCATATCTACTTGCTACTGATTAAGTTAAATGCTATTTTTTACCATCGAATAGCTCTTTTACTTCGGTCGCACTAAGCACTTTATTGTATAACCTAAACTGATCTAAACCGCCTTTCCAACTGCTTGCCAGCCAATCGTCAGAGTTGGGATCCTTGTAGCTGTCTGACGGACCACATCCAACCCTAACTTCAGTGATTACACCGTCATCAATGTTTATATTTCCATGCCCACCCCACTCTTTCAGGTTGGGGTTAGCAACACCATCTTTAAACAAAGTCATTTTACTGGATGCTGCATCATATACGAGTGCTATGTGGTGCCAGTTATTATCCATTATTCCGGGTATTGACTGGCCCCCTTCCCAGGTCATCCAGGAGTCATTTACGTTTTTATCGGCTACCATTACTTTTACAGCACAGGCAGTATTATCACCTTCAAGAAAAACCAACAAATTTGCGCCGGACCAATGTCCATTATTCGACTTAAAGCTAACAATATACTCAGGGCCGTTTGTGCCTTTGTTATTTTTGGTCTGCCCATTATGTTTATACCAAAAAGAGATTGTAAAACTTTTTGCTGTTACAGCCCAGTCGTTTGGTTTAGCATACTTGATATACTTAAGGTTTACTCCCTGCACTGCCTTCCCTTTAATACCGTCAATCTGGGTAAAAGGGTTATCTCCGGGAAAGTTTGCATTTATACTATCCACCGCGTTCATAAGGGGGCTGTTACTGGTTCCATCGAATGCCACATAAAATTTTAAAGGCCCGCCCGGGGGATTGGTATCTTTGGGGTAATCGCCCAGGGCTGGACGCTCCATTTTCTGGCAAGCTATTGCACCAAGAATAAGTATAACCAATGGAAAGAGTTTATTAATAAATTTCATTTTATAATTTTTTACCATTAAATAATATTAAATCATGTCCTTGCTACATCCATATTCCTGTTATGGATAGTCCGGGTTTTGTTTTAAGGCGCCATTTGACTGGTCAATAACCGGTTGTGGCAATGGTAGATATTTATTTCTCGGCTGATATCCAAGGGATCCTAAAACAGCCGGCGCATCACCCCATCTTACTAAGTCAAAAAACCGTTCTCCTTCCATTGCCATCTCTATCCTTCTTTCAAATTTTATAGCCGTTCTCATTTGTGCCTGGTTTTGATAGACAATCTTGGGTAAAACACTTGCCTGGCCTTCCCTGGCCCTTGCTCTAATTTGTTCAAGATACTTTTCGGCCTGAGCACCTTGCCCTGTTTCATTGGCACACTCCGCAGCCAACAAAATCACATCTGCATAACGTAAGATTTTCTGGTTATAGGCTCCATTACCGTGTAAATCATTCGTAGCTGCCTGTTCGGTCGGATCGGCATATACTTTTTTGTTCCAGTAAGGTCTTGGCAAAACTGCTGGGTATGCTGGAAGGGTTCTGCCATAGCCGCCATAGGCTGGGTCATCAGACTGTCCTGAAAATAAAATAGTCCTGGCTTTTCGAGGGTCTCCCGCTTCATACGCATTTACCAGGTTTTGAGTGGGCACGTTCCAGCCCCAGCCCATATTCCATCCCGAAGCGTCTGAGCCACGTACTCCTTGTGCGGTAGCAAAGAAGGTATAATAATCTGGTTTGCCGCCGGGGCCTTTGTACGCCTGGATTTCAAACAGGGATTCCGGCCCATTTTTTCCAGATGTTTGGAACACTTTGGAGTAGTTGGACTCCAGTGCGTATTGGCCTGAATTGATCACGGATTGCAATAATGCGTAAGCGGGGCCCCATTGCTGCCTAAACATCAACGCCTTAGCATGTAATGCCTTAGCTGCACCGGAGGTAATGCGCCCGGGATATTTGCTGGTGCCGGAAGCTGTATTCCAGTTCAGGGGCAGGTACTGTTCGCCAAAACTAAGGTCAGCATCAATCAATGCATAAATTTCTGCAACAGTAGATTTGGCCATACTGTTTAGCTGTGCAGCATTCCTGATAGGCTGCTCAACTTTTCTTACCTCGCCAAAGGCTCTCACCAAGTCAAAATAGGCAAGCGCCCTGACAAATTTTGCTTCGGCAACATTGGCCAAAGAAGCCGGATCGGTAAGTTTCAATGAATCTGCCGTATAAATTACCTCATTAGACATATTGATCATCAAATACTTGCGCTCATAATAAATATTGGTACTCCAGTGATCTTTGGAATATTGAAAGTTATCGTAAATCACCGCCCAATCAGCGCCGTCGGCCTCACTACTGCCTTTAATAGCGTCATCATCCCTAAAACTATGAATAGCCAGCCAGGGAATGTGGCCCCAGGCAGCACCGCCCACATCAGGGTTTCTTAATCCACCATATAGGCCATAAACCAAGCCTTCCAAACCACCCTGGTTCAGATCTTGCATGGTAGCTTGTAACGGTTTTCGGTCAAGAAACTTTTTACACCCTG
>JBDHYK010000041.1:0-17233 GCA_039811305.1 Niabella sp. | reverse complement strand
AAAAATAAGGCTATGCTACGCAAAAATTAGCCTCATTTTTCTGCACCCTTTGGGGCTTAATCCGTTTCCTTTTGGTTGGTCTGCATTGCCTACGTGAAAAATGCACATAAATTTTTTATTATGAAAAAGCAGCTTCGTATTATCAGTCAGCGCCGCCCAGCCATTGAGCCTTTCAGCAGCGTTTCTTCAGTTCCTCGTTGTTTCTTTAGTAGGCATTTGCGCCGCCGTCCTGTTTCATTCCGCTATGGGCAGGGTGTTGTAGTGTATTGTTTGCCAGGCGGTCATTATGCACATTGCTTTCCGTCAGGTTTTCGTTTCATTTCAGGTTTGCCCTTTTAAGGCATTCTTTTTTTGAAACGAAAAAAGCCCTTGAGAACAAGGGCTAATTTATTAACTGAAAGTAAAATTTCGGAAATTAAGAACCGCTAACCTGAACCAATGTCAATGCATTGAATGCACCATTTTTCAACGGATACATTTGTCCGTTTACTTCCTGATAAAATTCAATACCAAGCGCCAGGAACAGCGGATGGGTGCTTGCGGCAGTTACCGCATTCGCAAGGCTGATTACAGCCGTTGCAGTTGCGTCCCACGGTTGGATGGCAGTATCCTGACTATCCACCACGTAAGTTTCATTTTCAAAATCAACTTCCACGCCTGCAGAAATGATTTTGTAGTGAGTAGAACCGCCCGGAGCAGCAAGCATATGGATAGGTACGAATGCAGGAATATCAACAGTAAGCGCACCAGTAACACGGTCTATTGCAGCCGTAAACGGCGCATAGAGCGTAGTACCAAGCTTGCCATAAATATTGAACTCAAATCCTTGCAGCAATTCTGCTTCGCCGTCAATCACATTTCTTTCACCACGAGGGTTAACAGCGTCTGCCTGTACAACTTTCAGCATTTCTTTAGTTAAGCGGCTAACCATACGGCTGTCAGAAGCGTTTTGAAGCAATGCACGAAGAGAAGTGCGAAGAATTTTGCCAGCTTTGCCCGCTCTTCCAAATTCAGCACCGTTTTCACGGGTTCTTTGGAACGCAGGGTCATTGGCGATTTTGTCGGCAGATACACCGCCTTTTTCACGAGCAAGATACCCGTCTTTGGACTTGTAAAAAGTGATACCACCAATAGTACCGTCCAGTTTGATTATACCTTTTTGTTGAGCCATTGTATTAAGAATTTAAAAAGTTACAAAATGAATTTCACCCCAAAATTATTAAGCATTATCAGCCCTTACAAATAGCGAAGGTCATTTGTTCCGTTTTGAGCATATTCTTCCAACAAACACCATTCAACCGTCTTTAAAAATAGTTTTATCTTTGCAACAGATACTTTATTGCATAGCTACGGCTACGCCATAGCAAAGGCATAGATAGAGTATGAAAATTAGTTTTTTGATTGATGAATAGAATGTGCATTTACCCAAAAGATATTATGGTAATCACAGGCAGAAGCGACAGGTACGGCAGGAAGCTCATTAAAAAAATTAAGGAGTACTTCAGTAAAGAACAACACCAAGTTGTAACCATTGAAGAATTTTGCCAGTATATGGGTTTACAAACCGAAGCAGTAGCAAAGCAACTGCGTTAGAAAGTAACCACACCTAAATTGCCCACGCAAGTGATAAGGCACTTCGGACACTTCACTAAACTATTTTTTTTCCTTTCTTTGTTGTACACTTTCCTTTGATAAGAGCAAACTTGTTGCCCAGTTGT
The DNA here is from genome assembly GCA_039811305.1 of Niabella sp. Taxonomy (GTDB): domain Bacteria; phylum Bacteroidota; class Bacteroidia; order Chitinophagales; family Chitinophagaceae; genus Niabella. The sequence continues at coordinate 15,515 of JBDHYK010000041.1, read as the reverse complement.
TGCCCAAATAGCTGAAACCCTTGATAGTAAAGGGTTTTTACTTTTTGTATCGGAAAGTAACCGGTAAAAACAAACATTTACAAAAAGTATAATAAACAAACATAAAGCCCTGTAAATAAGGGCTCTTTTAATACTTATACCAGCAGAAATATTTTTACACACTTCATAAATAAAACTTACTATTGGTTAGGGCTAAAGTACATAAAGCCATCCTCAAACTTTAGTCTTCGCGGAGGCTTTTGCCTGTAAGATGAATAAAAACATCTTCAAGATTCGCGTTTTTTACCGCTTTGGGCCGTTCAAACCCGGTGGCAACCAGGTCATCAATTAATTGGTCGGGGCTTCCGAGCGCAACAATCGTCCCGGCATCAACAATTGCGATTCTATTGCACAAGTACTCTGCCTCGTCCATATAGTGGGTGGTAATGATAATCGTAGTGCCGGTTTTATTGATCTGTTTGATCAGCTCCCACAGATTGCGCCTTGCCTGCGGATCTAACCCGGTAGTAGGCTCGTCTAAGAAAATAATCCGCGGCTGGTTGATGAGTGTTGTAGCCACAGAAAAACGCTGCTTTTGGCCACCACTCAAATTTTTATATTGCGCTCGGGCTTTGTCCTGCAAGCCAACGGAGCGTAATAATTCCATTGCATCTACGGAGCGGTTGTACAACCCCGAAAACAAGTGCACCAGTTGCAGTAGGTTCAGTCCCGGGTAGTAACCGCTTGCCTGAAGCTGAACGCCGATGATGCCTTTGATCGCTGTAGGATTTTTATCTAAATCGTACCCGTCCACATGAATCTTACCGGAGGTCTTTGTGCGAAGCGTTTCAATGATTTCCAAAGTAGTAGATTTTCCAGCGCCATTAGGACCCAACAGTCCAAAAATTTCTCCTTCTATTACTTCAAAAGAGATGCCTTTCACCGCTATGAAACCATTATATGTTTTTGTAAGATCTTTTACAGAAATTATTGCATCGGCCATGTGCTAAAGCTACGGATTTGTAGGGAATCGAAAATCATTCTCTTCTATTTTTTACAAATAGGTTTCGAGTTCCTCTATCATAGCCGTACTCCCCGCAAAAAACGGAGTTCGTTGGTGCAGGCTGGTAGGTTCGATGTCTAAAACGCGTTGCCCCTTTGAACTGATAGCCCGTCCGCCGGCCACCCCTACAATAAAAGCAAAGGGATTACATTCGTACAATAGCCTGAGTTTTCCCTGAGAATGGCCGGTAGTAGCAGGATACATAAAAATACCTCCTTTTATCAGGTTGCGGTGCATATCGGCTACCATACTACCAATATATCTTTGCGAATACGGGCCTCCATTATTCTTGTTTTTTTTCTGGCAGGCCGTTATATATTTTTGCACACCTTTTTCGTATTCAAAGAAATTACCATGGTTTACGGAATAAATTTTCCCTTCTTCGGGAAATTTCATATCGGGGTGGCTTAGCGTGAACTCTCCAATGGCAGGATCGAGGGTAAAGCCCTGAACCCCGCGCCTTGTGGCATACACCAGCATGGTGCTGCTGCCGTAGATGATATACCCTGCGGCAACCAGGTTGGTGCCGGCTTGTAAAAAATCGTCTTCTACTGCTATTTGGCCGGGGCGGGTTTTACGCCAATATACCCCAAAAATAGTTCCGATAGAGACATTCACGTCAATATTGGAACTCCCATCCAGCGGATCAAAACTACACACGTACTTTGACTGGGTGCTCATATCATCGTCAAAAGCAACAAACTCTTCCATTTCTTCACTGGCAATTCCGGCACAACTGATACCATGCTTCAATACGCCTACAAACTGTTGATTCGCATACACATCGAGTTTCTTTACTTCTTCTCCCTGAACATTTGTGGTTCCCAAATCGCCCAATATATCTACCAGTCCGGCTTTATTCACTTCTACGTTCACGCGTTTGGCAGCCAGCCCAATATCTCGCAGCAAAGCACTCAGCTCGCCGGTTGCGTTGGGAATATTTCTTTTTTGAAAAATAGTAAACTCATCAAGGGTTAAAACTTTACGGCTTACATTACTCATGATGGCAAATTTATTTTCGTAAAATTAACGACATTTGCACTTAAAAACGTTTTATGAAGGTTTTTAAATTTGGAGGCGCTTCCATCAGTAATATTGAACGAATCAATAAGGTGCGGGATATTTTAAAAGAACACCGGAACGAACCGCTGATTATTGTTATTTCTGCTATGGGCAAAACAACCAATGCTTTAGAAAAAGTGGCTGCCTCTTTTTTTAATAACGCACAGGAAGAAGCGCAGCTACTTTTTGAAAAAATTAAAAAAGATCATATTACGCTTTCTAAATACCTGTTGGTAACGCATTACCTGCCCTGCGAAAAAAAATTGCAGGAGCTTTTTGCGCAGGCGGAACAAATTTTGCAGGAAAAACCGGTTCAGCCTTACGATTACTATTACGATCAGTTGGTGAGTTTGGGAGAGTTACTTTCTACCATAATCGTCAGCTCTTACCTGAACGAAATGGGAGTGCCCAACCAATGGTTGGATGTTCGAAACATCATCAGAACAGACGATAACTATAGAGATGCTAATATTGACTGGGTTACTACAGAGCAAAATATTAAAAAAATAGTGCTTCCCATTTTGGAAGAGGTGGGCATGGTACTAACACAGGGGTTCATTGGGGCTACTGCTACAAACGAGAGCACTACACTCGGGCGCGAGGGAAGCGATTATAGTGCCGCCGTTTTTGCCGGTATTCTCAACGCCGAAAGTCAAACCATCTGGAAAGATGTGCCCAGCGTAATGAATGCCGACCCGAGAGAGGTGCCGGATGCCCTGCCTCTACCCGAATTGAACTATTTAGAAGTAATAGAAATGGCCTACTACGGCGCCCAGGTGATCCATCCTAAAACAATAAAACCGCTTCAAAATAAAAGCATCCCGCTATATGTAAAATGCTTTTTAGATCCTTCACTTCCCGGCACCCTTATCCACAATAATCCTATTAAAGACCTGCCACCTGTTATTGTGATCAAAAGAAACCAGGTGATGGTAGAATTGCAGTCGAAAGATTTTTCTTTTATTGGAGAAGGGGGAACTACAACTCTTTACCAACTTTTTGAAGAGCTATCCATGCGCCCGAACCTCACCCAAAATGAAGCAATTGATATTACTTGTGTATTTGATAACCGCGAGGAAAAAATTGCTCAATTAGCCAGCGCAGCCGCGCGTTGGTTTGATGTTCAAATAACTAAGGGGCTGCAATTGCTCACCATCCGGCACTATGACGCTGCCACTCTTGAGAAGTACGTCAACGGGAAAGACTATATTCTGCGCCAGCAAACACCGGAAATTATTACCCTGCTGCACTGGGAAAAACCCTGACCGGTGGTGGCCATTCAGAACCAATATCCAGCATTTGAAACTATTGTGCATAAATTGTTTTTGAAATATTGTTAATCTATTCTTAATTTTGCAGAAATCTGCTTTTTCTGACTTTTTTGCTGGTAAATAAAAAAACGTCTAAAAAAAGCAGGTATTAGAAAGTCAAAATAATTAAACATGAACAGTTCAAAAATTGCATGCGCAGTACTCTGCGCTGTAGCAGTATTTGGAACAAGTCGTGCACAACTTCTTCCAACGAAAACTGTTACACCCCCCCGGCCCATTTATGGCTTAGCGTCCATCACAGATGAAGCCTATTATTCCTCAAAACAACTTGCCCAACACAAAGATTTTCTTCTGGGCACAAAGGATCACCCCGGCAAACCCAAAGACATGTGGGAGTTTGGTGTAAAAGGTGGCTTATTTAGGGTAAATGGCGATGTAGCCTCGGTTCCTTTCACAATAGGCTTCGGAGGGCACCTAAGAAAATCCTTAGGCCATTCTCTTTCTCTTCGATTAGAGTACATGTACGGTACCGCAAAAGGGCAGGACTGGAAACCTTCTCAAGGATATCGCTTTGCAGGATATGCCAATCCCTGGTACTATCGTTACACAATGAACAGCGTATTACCCGATAATACAGGATGGTATCCCATAGAATACCCCTATGTATATTATAACTATAAAACAATTGTGCAGGAGATGAGCCTTCAATTGCTGGCCAATATTCACAATATTCGTTTTTATAAAGCACAGACTGGATTGAACCTCTATGCTTTAGGTGGCTTCGGGCTGAGTACCTGGAGGGGTAGAGTGGATGCCATGCACGAAATAAGAGGCGATGAAGAAAGCGCTGCCTATGACTTCCGAAAAATTAATGCCGGAGGAGAATATAAAAATCGTAAAGAAACTTTAAAGCAGCTAAAAGAACTCTTAAATGGAGAATACGACACCCCGATTGAAACAGACAAAGGCCATGCTTATTCCCATATGTTTGCCGGAGCTATTGCACCTTCATTAACAGCGGGTCTTGGCCTTGCATTTCGCGTTAGCCCCAGAATAAATATTGCTCTTGAAGACCGGATGATCTTCAATAAATCTGACCTTCTGGATGGGCAGCGCTGGGCAAATGACGGCACTTTAACCAGCGATTTTGATGTTATGAACTACCTGTCGGTTGGTTTGAACTTTAATTTAGGCTCCAAAGCTAAAAGAGTGGAACCTCTTTACTGGTTGAACCCATTGAACTACGCTTACAGCGAAATTCGTAACCCACGTTTGATGAACATACCTCCACCCGTACTGTTGGATTCTGATGGAGATGGCGTTATTGATCAGTTTGACCTGGAGCAAACTCCTCCCGGTTGCCCGGTTGATACGCATGGCGTTAGCTTAGATACAGATGGTGATGGCGTACCTGATTGTAAGGATAAAGAAAAAATTACACCTACCTATTGCCAACCCGTTGATGCAGATGGCGTAGGAAAATGTCCTTGCCCAGAAGGTTGTGGTACACCCGTTTCTGATTGTTCTACACTTTTAGGTGCTTTACCCAGTGTTTCATTTGCTCCTAATTCCAATGTATTGTCAAAAGATGCACAAGCGGTATTATCCAATGTCGCTTCCAGAATTCGGAATGCTCCACAGTGTAAAGTAGTTGTAGTAGGATACTGCTCTGCTACCAAAAGACAACAACAATTAAGCTGGGATCACGTAAACAAAGTGATTACTCATTTAGTTGAAAAAGAAGGTATTAGCAGCGATCGTTTCATTTTCTCTTCTGGTCAGGAAGGTGGTGATTGCAATGCAGTAGATCTGCGTGCAGCAGCTCCTGGTGAAGACGGACCTAACACAGTAGCTCCTCCGCACCCGAATCTTCGTAAAAAATAATTAACAACTTAATTATAATAAAAAAACCCCCTCCAGGCTGGAGGGGATTTTTTATTTTCTGACTTTACTGCTCCACATCAGGATGGAGAAGTATTCTTACTACTATATGTTGGTAAACATTCCTTTTGTTGGGTTCCCGGTCTTTATTTTTCATCTTCACATAAAAAAACCGGCTTCTTATGAAACCGGTTGAAATAATTTTTTTTCAAAACTCTTATCCCACAGGGATCTTAACAGGCAATTTTTTGGGAGGTAAACACATTTTATCATCACAAAGCTGATACTCCACCGTACCATTAATATTGGTTTTAGCATCCGATTTAAGCGTTACGCGCTGCACAAAGTTCACCTTATTGGAAAACTGATGGGCAGTAGCACCTAAAGCTTCGTCTTTAACTTTTTGCATTTTACCCACTTCTTTTACATCGCCCACCAAGGTAGCCAATGGATTGTTGGAAAACGCAAATTTGGTGGGAAGCGCGATTGCATCTTTGGGCTGAGTTTGAGAATAGATATGCCAGCCGGTTTTTAAAGTTGCTGTCATATACACATCATAGGTCTTCCCTGATACTTTTTTTGCGCTAAAACTCCAGCTTACCGGTTCGCTTTGAGCAAAAACCGATCCCATTAAAAATACTGTTGATAGAATTAAAAGTAGTTTCTTCATAATATGGATGATTGTTCTTAAAAATTTACTGCAAAGGTACTTAAATCGTTCCGCACAATATATTAAGGAAATTAAAAAATTACAATTAACAGACGGAAAACATTAAAAACAGGTTGCCTTCAACCTAAAATTTGTCAAAACCCACGATGTATCCAAAGCAAACCTTATGAAAAATACCCCCCCCGATATTTCAGTTGCTTTTTTCGATTGCCGCAACCCTGTTACCAACTACCACTAAATAATTGAGACGCAACAATAAACAGCACCGTTGTCCAAAACACAATTTTTGGATAAAGTTTCAGTTCGGCATTATAATATCCAAACCCGTGAAAAGCTGCAATTGGGGTGAGTACCATAACCCAGTTTTCATACCCTGCGGTTGGGCTGAAAAATATCGCCAGGATACAAACCAATATGAAAATAAAAAACAAACTCCAGGCTTTACGCACATGAATCAACATTCTTCCAGCGTAGGATTGGCTGTAATAAGCGCCAGTAAGCAGGGGTGCCAATATCAAAAACACAGCACCTGCTATCCATAATGTGGGGGATTGGGTATTGACACCAAAATCAAATTGGGTGAAAAGAATTGAAAAATCCGAATTCTTTAAATATAATATCGCAATAGCAAAATAATAAGGTGTTAACAAGCCTAACAGCATGAGCAGCCATTCGTTCAATTTGAAGGGTCGTAATAGCGCCAGAGCGATAATTAACCAAGCCAGAAAAACAAGGGAAGGGGTGAAAAAAGTGGTTGCAAGACCCAGCATCAACCCTGCATTGAAAATATCGGTTTTTGCTACATTTGGCTTAAAAGACCTGAAAATTTGAATAAAAATGATGAGGTAGAATACAGTAACTACCAACTGCGATGACAATACGTTAAACTCGGGCACTAAAGAGGTAAGCAGCAGGTAGGCCATCCCTGGCAGATAGTTCGGGGACACCATCAAACGCTGGTTATTGATAAACCGGGTAAGCGTAATTGCATTGAAAAAGATTAAAATGAAAGCTAACAACGAATACAAAGAGGGGAAGGCAGTTGCAAAAGGCTCTAACATCTGGATTAGCTTTTTATAAGCAAAGCCATCCTGCGCGTTTTCAAGTGCCGGTTGGGGAAAGATAAAAACCGGGAGTTTCAACAAAACGCCTAAAAAAAACAGTGTAACGATATTGCCCGAATATTTCTGCCTGAAAACTCCAACCACTTTCTTTTAATTATTTGGAACAAAATTAACCGTAACGGATCATATCCCCTATTCCATTTTCAAAAGTCAAAAAAAAATGCGAAACATTGGTCTCGCATCACAGTGTAATCAACAAATAAAATCAAAACTGCAACTTTGCGAAAGAAATCGTTTTATTGCTGATAACCGGAACAATGGCAACATGGCTGCCTACTTGTTTGGCATACCGGGGCATAAAATCTGTTTTTTTATCTTTTGCCTGTATTACATCGGCTTTACCCGTTCTGCCATCCTGCTCCATAACCACATCTTCCAATTCTGAAATTTTTCCGGGGTTGTTCAACAGAAAATGCATCGTACTCCCGGTTAGCATAATTTGGTAGGAAATGGTACCATCGGTTTGAATGTCACTTTGTTTTTTCACAATCACATTGTCCCACACACGATTTCCTTCTGCATCAAAAGAGATAATAGCCACATTATCAGCATGGTATCTTTCTGATCGGTTTCCGTACCCGTCTCCTCCCCACCAGTAACTACGATAAAAGAAAGGTGAGTAATAGTAGTAAGGAGACCACATTCCCCAGCGACCCCAACCCCAGCCCCAGCCCCAACTGCTCCAATAAGGACTATAAAAACCACCATAACCATAGAAAGGGCTGTAAAACGGTGAGCCCCAATAACCCCAGCGATCCCACATAGCGCCATAGTCGGTTGTATATAATACCTCAGCAGCAAGGGTAAAACTGCCATCTGCCTGTAGAACGATATTGTTGATAAAATAATCGTTAAAAGCAGCTTTCGCTTTAGACCGGTTTTTGGCCCGATCTTTCAAATCTTCGCCTAACAAACTGGTTTTTTCGAACAAAACCTTCTGATTTGCATTATCCCAGGCGTAGGTATAAATTCCGCTCAGGTTTCCTTTTTTTTCTTCGGAAAAGAAAGAAGCAAGCAGGTATCTGTTTTTTGCATCATCAATCCTGAGTTTCAAATCATCCAAATAAACGTTTCCAATATGTAGGGGTTCCGATTGAATTTCGTCTGATTGCGCCGGTTTTATCATTAAAGAGGCCGTCTCGATGTAACCCGTTTTCAATCGGTTGTATTTTACAAACACCAGATCGCCTTTGTTGGACAGGCTATACCCGGTTAAATAATCTCCATCCGGGTTCATTGGCAGCGTAAAGCGATTGCTATTGAGTAGCATCATTTCCTGATCGAAAAGAAAAGTTGAGAACTTGTATTGCTCCCGATCTTTACGATTAATTTTATAAACAAGTAATTTGCTATTATCCTCGCTACTGGTATGATTGTACAGTTTCCCCGTGGCTTTGTATGCAATTTGGGTGGTATCTAAAACTTTTGGCTGGGTTAGTATTCGTCCGTTGGCTTCAATTTTCACAGCTTCAAAAGACACCATTTGATCTTGCTGACGTTGAAAAAGTAGCCAGGCACCACTATGAGCGGGATAAAAAGCAACATCCAAAAGTTCTTCTTTTTTTGGCAACACGGTAATGGGTACACTTTCTAATTCGTGCATGTTTTCATCATATACGGTAATCCAGTGCCTGCCTTTTACTTCTTTGTAAATGAGGTAATTGTTGGCGGCTTTACCAATGATTTCAAAATTCATACGCTTCACGTCCGATTTATTAGCATCGGCGTAAACCATATTTTGTGCGGTAGCTATTTGAAGCCATCCAGCACATACTAAGAAGAGTAACAAAAACTTTTTCATAGCGGCGGATTAAGTTGTTGTAAAGGTACTACGGATTTTAAAGATAAAATAAAAATACGCTTTGTTTTGAGTAATTATAACTTTTCTTTTCAAGAAATAGAAACTTGCGCATGGCAAAAATAGCCTTGCTGTATTGCACGAACAAGCGCCAAAAAACAAAAAATCTTGAAGTAAATCCTATTTTGGGTTTTAAAAGAGTATCAACGGGTTAGAATTTTCCTGTTTTTTACATAAAACTCTAAAAAAAGTACCAGCAAACCAATAAAGCTCAATACCTTGAAACACCGCAGTCTTCCTCATCACAAATCAGTTTTTGCAGTTTTTTATCGGCCAGCACCTCGGAATAATCCATCCACTTGCCATTTACTTTCATTTTTCGATAAATCAGGCGGATCCCATGGCTATAGTCCACATACCAATTCACATGCCCTGTGTATAAGGGTTGTATCGGAAGGCCATTAAGCCGATGCCAGCCATAGATTGCTACTCTATTGGGCTGGGAGGAGCTGAGTAATTTAGAACTGATCACTACATCTTTTTTTATGCCAGCTATCAGGCCCTGCCTGCCTTTTCTTTGTCCTTCTATTATTAAATGGTGTTGCCAGAAGGAAACTGAGCTGTCTCTGAAGATGTACAATGGAACCGGTTCTAATTTTACTCTTGCTGAAGTATAAATAGCATCTACAATCTTTTTTGTGGGCAGAAAACAGCCGAATCTGTCTGCAATTTTCTGCGCTGCCTGGGGTGTCAAAGGAATTCTTGCCCAGTCGGCGGCATTGCCAATAGACAAATAATCTTGAGCCACAAAAAGGGTGGCATGAAGCGCAGGATGACCCAAACTATCTTTTATCGTAATTTTTACAGGAGCTAACCGCTTTAAAAACGGAGGAATATTGCCTTTTAAAATAAGGTTGCTTGCTATGGAATCCCTTTCTTTCCATTGCTTTGTCATAATAGTATTGTAAAATTCTGTACCCGATATGGGGTTCTTTTCCTTTTGAACGGAGGATAACTGCATCTTCCGACTGCAACCCGACACCATTACCCATAGCAGCAAAGACCCTGCTATAAAAATGCCCCTGGAATAAATATTTGGGTAAGAACTGCTCATACATCACAGTTTTAAAAGGATAAATTCGTTTTCATTACACGATCGTACAGACAGAGCTTTCTCGTTTTCCCCCGTTAAACTGTTTTTCACAAAACTTAGGAGCCATCTGTCTAACAACAGCGAGAAAACCTGGCTTTTTGCAAAAATCGGTCGGTTCAATATTGTAAATTTAGCAATCCTAAGAAATAACGCGGTAATAAATCTCTTTTAACCCTATATTATACCCTTGTTCACCGAAAACATACTGTTAACAATCGGCTTTCCATTAATTTTGCACGATGAAATTGAACAGGCTTATTTTCGTTATTGCCTTTTTTACTTTTACTAAACTAAGTGCCCAGGAAAAATGGGACCTGCAGCAGTGTGTGGATTATGCTACAAAGAATAACATCTCGGTAAAACAAGCCGACATTCAGACCCGCCTGGACAAGTTGACGCTTGAACAAAGCCAACTGGCGCTTTACCCCAATGCCAGTATCCAAAGTAACCAGGGATACCGGCTGGGCCGTTCTATTGACCCCACCCAAAACCAGTTTACCACTAACAGTATGTTTTTTTCAAATCCTGCCCTTAATTTGGACGCAGAATTGTTCAGTTGGTTCAAAAAAAGAAAAACAATTGATGCCAACCGATACCTTGTAGAAGCCAGTGATGCGAAGTTAGAGAAAGCACGTAACGATATTGCGTTGAACGTGGCCAATGCGTACCTTGCCGTATTATTGAACCGGGAGCAGATCAAAACCAGTGAGGTGCAGGTAAACCAAAGTCGCGACCAGGTATCGGATGTTCAAAAACAGGTAAATGCCGGAGCGCTTCCCGAGCTTAACCTTGCGGAAATGGAAACTCAGTTAGCTAATGATAGCGCCACGCTCATCAGCGCCAAAGCCAATCATACGCTATCGCTTTTACAACTCAAAGCCTTATTAAATTTAGATGCAGCCACCCCGTTTGATATTGTCACACCGCCAGTAGAACTGATTCCCGTAGAGGTGCTTGCCGACTTAGATCCGGCTGTTGTGTTTGCATTGGCTGTAGAAAATATGCCCCAGCAAAAGATCAATTCCCTGAACCTGAAAGCAGCTGCCAAAAACGTGGCTGTGGCAAAAGCCGGGCTTTACCCTTCGATATATGCCTTTGGCGGTTTAGGATCTAATTACTCCAGTATTCAAAAAAGCATTCCTACCAAATACCAAAGCCAAATCGTTTCTATTGGAACCGTGTCAATTAATGGCACACAATACCCTGTTACCTCAGAATGGCCACAAAGTATTCCAATCGGTTTCAAAAAAGGAACTTTTTTCAATCAACTATCTACCAACTTTAATCAGAATATTGGATTGGGCATTTCCATACCTCTGTTTAATGGCGCAGCCGCCCGTACCAACTGGAAAAAAGCAAAGCTTAATGTTTCCTCGCAGCAATTATTGCAAGAGCAAGACTCACGCACGCTGAAACAAGACATTTATCAGGCGCATGCCAACGCTGTGGCAGCCTTAGAAAAATTTAATGCATCAAAAACAGCCTTAATATCGGCTGAAAAAGCCTATCACTATGCCCGAAAGCGCTTTGAAGTGGGGCTGCTAAAACCCATTGACTTAATCACCAATCAGAATAATCTGTTTCGTACCAAGATCAATATGTTGTCGGCGCAATATGATTATGTATTTAAAATGAAGCTTTTGGAGTTTTATAAAGGCCAGGGGCTTAAATTATGAACTATAAAAAGTATCCCCGGCAGGCAGCCCAACAGGTTGGCTATAACCGGGATTTGACAATGGAAAGAACGCAATACTATGAGTAAAAAGTGGAAAAGAACCCTCTGGATAACCCTGGCTTTGATAGCCGCTTTAGTGGTGTTTATTGCAATAAAAAATAAAGACAGTAATGTAATTAAAGTAACTACAGAAAAAGCCGCTACCCGGTCTATTACTGAAACAGTAACTGCGAGCGGACAGGTTTATCCTGAAGTAGAAGTAAAAATCAGCCCCGATATAAGCGGCGAAGTAGTAGATCTTACCGTAGAAGAAGGCGATAGTGTAGTAAGAGGTCAGGTATTAGCCCGGGTATATGCCGATATTTATGCCCTTCAAAGAGACGAAGCCGCAGCAAGGGTGAGCCAGTCTCAGGCAACTGTTTCTAACAGCCAGGCTGCTTTGGGTGCACAAAAGGCAACCCTGGAACAGGCACAACAACAATACGACCGTAATAAACAGCTGTATAACGAAAAAGTGATTTCCAAATCGGAGTTTGAGCAGTTCGAAACCAATTTGGAAAGTGCTAAAGCCAACTACAATGCCAGTTTGCAAAACATTCGCAGTTTGCAGGCAGGTGTCCGTAGCTCTCAAACAGGCCTTAGGTCGGCCAATACCAACCTTGGCCGTACTACTATTACTGCCCCCATGAGTGGTGTGGTTTCCTCGCTGAAAATCAAAAAAGGAGAACGCGTAGTGGGTACCGCCCAAATGGCAGGAACTGAAATGATGACGATTGCCGATATGAACACCCTTGAAGTGCGGGTGGATGTGGGAGAAAACGATATCGTAAAAGTAAATATTGGCGACAATGCCGAAGTGGAAGTGGATGCCTATAACGCCCGAAAGTTTAAAGGGTTTGTAACCAAAATTGCCAGCAGTGTGAAATCATCAGGAGTGAGCACCAACGAAGTTACCAACTATGAAGTAAGAATCCGCTTGGATAAATCTTCCTACGAGGATCTTATAGACCCGGACAATCCTAAAAAATTCCCTTTCAGACCTGGCATGAACGCAAGCGCCGATATAAAAACAAAAAGAAAAGATAATATAGTTGCTGTACCCATTTCAGCCGTTAACACCCGCGTGAAAGGTAGCGATAAAAGCTTAGCCGATACCAAAAAAGAGAAAGAAGCAGAAAAACAGGGAAGTTCCGATGAAAATAATAATCTGGCAGCCCAAAGTATGGAAGAAGTGGTTTTTATAAGAATGAATGATGGTTCCGTAAAAAGAAGGGTGGTTACTACGGGTATTCAGGATATTAATTATATAGAAGTTACTAAAGGTTTGCAACCTGGCGATGAAGTGGTTACAGGTCCTTACAGCGTCATCAGCCAAACTTTGAAAGACGGCAATAAAGTGAAAGTGGTGAGCAAAGACGACTTATTTAAAAAATAAGGTACGCAGAGTTCCAATACCCCAGGCTTAGTGCCTTTTCTCTTCTAAGAGATTGTAACTTTTCCTGCTTCCGCCGCACCTCCTATTGCTGCATAGACTATCTTTACCACAGCAATAGATTGAAATGCAGAAAAAAAAGACTAAACGGAGCCTGCGTTATTTTTCCAGGAGAGATTTTATCCGCATGGCAGCACTGAGTGGTATGGGGCTTAGTGGTTTTGGCTGTAAAAAAAGCAAACCTGCACCCCCTTCGCCCCCCAACGGCAATACAGCCCTCAATATTAAAAACGCTATCGTGCCAGATAACATCATGGTGGCTCCTAACACCGAACTTTCATTTCGAGGTAGCGGCTTTTTGGTAGGTGATACCCTCAAATTTGTTTTGGCAACCGATGCCAGCCAGTTTCATAGTCTCCCTATTACTTCCACCACATCTGACTCCTGCACATTTTTGATACCCTCTTCCATCAAAAAGGGAACTTACAATATTAGTATCATCCGGGGCAGCCAAAGTATGCTTTTAGGAACCACAACTCTAAGCATCTCTTTTCAAAATTTGCCAGATAAAGCAGGGATGAGTGTGAAAGGAACTGTTTTTTCAGCAGGAGCTGGCCTGGCTAACGTAGTGGTTTCGGATGGGATAGAAGCAACCCTCACCGACGCCAATGGCGTATTTTACCTCCCCTCTAAGAAAGAAAAAAAGTTTCTGTTTGTTTCAATTCCCGGGGGGTATGAACCTATAGAATCGAATACCATTTTACCTGTTTTTTATAAAGCGTTTTCTCAGAGTTCGAGTACAGTGGAAGTAATAGATTTTGAGTTAAAGCCCATAAACAATAACAAACACCTGCTGCTGGCATTGGGCGATATGCACTTAGCCAACCGGAACAATGATGTCAGCCAGTTTCAAAACGGCTTTTTACGTGATGCAGACGCAACCATTACTAAATACCAGAATGAAGGCTACAGGGTGTATGGGCTCACCCTGGGCGATATGACCTGGGACAGCTACTGGTACGAAAACAATTTTAGTTTTAGCCAATACCTGAACGTAGTAAAGGCTATCAATATTCCTGTTTTTCATACTATGGGCAATCATGACAATGATCCCTACGTTGCAGCAGATTGGGCGGCAGAAAGCAGTTACCGAACGGCGTTAGGGCCTACTTATTATTCGTTTAATCTGGGGAAAATACACTATATAGTATTAGACAATATACAATATATAAATACCAATGGCGCCCAGGGCTCTATTGGAGAGCGCAATTATACCGGAACGATCATTTCCGATCAGATCGCATGGTTAAAAAAAGACCTTGCGTTCCTCTCAGACAAGACGACTCCGATAGTGGTAGCCATGCATATCCAGCTCAACAACAATCCCACGCTGAGCGGGAACAAGGAAACAGCAACCTTACGTTTGACCAACAGTCATGAATTTATCAATGTTTTTTCAGAATTTTCTGATGTTAACCTGCTTACAGGCCACACCCATATTTGCTATTCCTTTGAAAATGGCAACAATCTAATGGAGCACAATTCCGGAGCCGTGTGTGCTACCTGGTGGTGGACTGGCAAAAATGGATATGCGGGCAATCATATCTGTAAAGACGGTGCACCCGGTGGGTACGGAATCTGGAAGTTCAACAACAGGGACTATCAATGGCTGTACAAGTGCATAGGTTTTGAAGAGCAATACCAGTTTAGAGCCTACGACTTGAATAAAGTGCATATAACCACCGCCCGATATGCTCCTAATACAACCGAGGAAAAGCTGGCTCCATTTGCCGGACCTTATAAATCGCCCAATATCAATAACGAAATTCTGGTAAACGTGTGGGGTTTTGATACCCAGTGGAAAGTTGAAATTTTTGAAAACGGCAATCCGCTTGCTGTTACCCGGGTACGCAGTTTGGATCCGCTTCATATAATATCCTATGAGGCTTTTCGACTTAATAATCATGCGGATCCCACAGCGGATTTTGTAACCACAAATACTGCACACCTGTTTTTGGCTAGAGCATCGGATCCTACAACCCCTGTTGAAATAAGGGTTACCGACCGGTTTGGTACTGTTTATACCGAAATGATGCGCCGACCCAAGGATTTAGTCGTATCCATGAGATAGTTGGAGTTACGCATTGGGAACGGGTTGGTTTCTGAGTTTGCCAGGTTTGCCTGAATTTTACAAAGTAACTAACTCAAAGGCATTTGAAGCGTTCTGTTTCAAAATTCTTTTGTATGGCTTCGATATTCATTTGTTTTTATGCTTTAAATATTTTTGGTTCTTCGTCAAAATTAGTGGAAATGAAAAAATAGTCGGAACTATGCAGTATGAAAATAGAAGATATAAATAAAGGGTTGGGGACATTACTTGATGTGCAAAAGCCTTGGCAAATAGAGT
>JBDHYK010000040.1:0-17405 GCA_039811305.1 Niabella sp. | reverse complement strand
CTTTTGATTTCTATTTCATGAACTTTTTTTAATATTTCTTCGCGGGTGCGCAATTTTTAATTTTTTTAAGGTGTTTACCTGTTATAACTATTTTGGGTTGGTGCCTGTAATGGAAATGCTTTTCTGGTTTCGGCGGAATAGAAGTGCTATTTTTTCGAAAATCTGGTTACCAACCCCGAACGCCGTTTAGGGAACGTTCACTTGTTTCAATATTTCGCTGATGATATCTTCGGTGTTCATGTTCTCGGCCTCAGCTTCATAAGTTAGCCCTATGCGGTGGCGTAACACGTCATATGCGATGCTGCGAATATCATCGGGTATCACAAATCCACGTTTACTGAGGAAGGCTTGTGCTTTTCCGGCCAAAGCCAGGTTAATGCTACCCCTCGGCGAAGCACCATAAGAAATCAGGGACTCCAATTTTTCTAACCCATACCGTTTTGGAAAACGGCTGGCAAATACAATATCTAATATGTATTTTTCAACTTTTTCATCTAAATAGATTTCACGCACCAGATTCTTAGCATCTGTTACTTCCTTCAAGGTTACTACCGGGTAAATTGTCGGCAGCGCGATTGCCTCTACGTTGGACCGCACAATGAGGCGCTCTTCCTCCATTTCCGGGTAGCGCACAATCACTTTCATTATAAACCGATCCACCTGCGCTTCGGGAAGAGGATAGGTTCCTTCCTGTTCCAAAGGGTTTTGGGTGGCCAACACTAAAAAAGGCTCGGGAAGTTGATAGGTATTTTCACCAATTGTTACCTGGCGTTCCTGCATCGCTTCCAAAAGGGCAGATTGTACTTTGGCCGGTGCCCGGTTGATTTCATCGGCCAAAATAAAATTGGCAAATACGGGGCCTTTACGAACAATAAACTCGTTGAGCTGCTGATTGTATATCAGGGTGCCAATTACATCGGCGGGGAGCAGATCGGGGGTAAATTGTATGCGGTTGAATTGTGCACGAATGGCTGTGGCAAGGGATTTGATGGTAAGGGTTTTAGCCAAACCGGGGACACCCTCTAACAATACGTGGCCGTTACTTAATAATCCAATCAATAGCCTGTCCAATAGGTGCGACTGCCCCACAATAACGTGACTCACCTCTTGGCGCAATTTATCTACAAACTCGCTTGCATCGGCAATGCGTTCGTTAAGCTTCCGAATGTCATCGGCGCCTTTCACTGCTTCAACCGCTGTCTCCTGATCTTTTATTATCCCCATATACTAAAATTACTTTACAAAAATCTTATTTTTTAATGTGTTGCCTTTTTTGTTGCCTGTTTTTGCTTTTTATTAAAACAGGTTTTCGCCCGCCCAATTGGATGGGGTTGCTTTTTGCATGCAATTTTTAAACCAAAAACCAGTTTGCAAGGTAACTATAAATGAGTTAACTTAAATGTTTGGCCACGATAGGCATATTCCGTCCCGCTCCAAAAGCCTTATAGCTGACTCTGAGGATAGGACAAAACTGGTTTCTTTTGTATTCGTTATTGTTTACCATTTTCAAAATTCTTGCAACAAGTGTGGGGTTATAACCTAACGATGTAATTTCTTTTGGGCCGTTACAGTTTTCGATGTATTCGAATAGGATCGTATCCAGGTCGTCGTAGGAAGGTAAGCTATCAGAGTCTTTCTGCTCAGGGCGTAATTCAGCTGAGGGTGCTTTGGTAAGAATCGAGTTGGGGATGATTTCCGCTTTGCGATTGATATACCGCGCCAATGCATATACTTGTGTTTTGTACAAATCGCCCAGCACGCTAAGCCCTCCTGCCATGTCTCCATAAAGCGTTCCGTAACCTGTTGCCAACTCACTTTTGTTCGAAGTATTCAATAATACGTATCCGAATTTATTAGCAATAGCCATTAATAAATTGCCACGGGTGCGGCTTTGAATATTTTCTTCGGCCACACTAAATGGCAACTCCTTGAACAAAGGCTCCAGCTCGGTTAAAAATATGTTGTAAATGGTTTCAATTGAAAGTATTTTGTAGGGGTTTTGCAGCCGGAGGCTGAGCTGTTCTGCATCGTTTACAGAATGTGAGGTAGAATATTGCGAGGGCATGAGTACGGCCATTACGTTTTCTGCTCCAAGGGCTTCAACCGCCAGGGTAAGTGTTACGGCACTGTCTAACCCGCCCGAAGAGCCTAAAATTGCTTTTTTGAACCCCATTTTTCCAAAATAATCTTTGATCCCCAACACCAGGGCCGCGTGGATTTGTTCGATGTTATTTTCATCACGGAGGTAGCTAAGTGTGTTTTTCCCCGATTTTACTTCTTTGGCAGAAAGAAAAATATTTTCGCTGCTCTCCGAGCCTTCCAAAGGTTCAAACCTTGATAACTCGTTGGATTGTACTAAGCAATAATCTTCTTCAAAATACTTGGCTTCAAATATTTTTTCACCTTGTGCATTGTACACCAGGCTGCCGCCATCAAATATCAATTCGGTTTGGGCACCTACAGCATTGCAATACAGCATGGGAATTTTATAGGTAACCGTATGTGCTTTTACGATGCTGTTGCGTACCTGGTTTTGCATACAGGAATAGGGTGATGCCGATAAATTGATCATCATATCGGGTTGCTGCAAAATTAGTTTCTCCATGGGTGTTACATCGTAAAGTGGATTGCGGCCAATGTTCCATACATCCTCGCAAATGGTTATGGCGAGTTTTTTCCCTTTAAATTCTACGAGGTTCCATTCCTGGGCAGGCTCAAAATAGCGATATTCGTCAAAAATATCATAGTCGGGCAGCAGCGTTTTCTTTACAACGGCTTTGATTTCTTTTTCGTAAAGCAGACAGGCAGCATTAAAAAGCCCTTTCCCCTTTGGATTCTCATTTCGCAGGGGTGTGCCAATTAAAACTCCAATGGTGTCGGCATGGGCTGTTACGATAGCTAAGGATTCGTTGCAGTGATCCAAAAACTCTTCATACGCTAACAGATCCCGGGGAGGATACCCGCAAATGCTCAACTCTGAAAAAACAATAAGGTCGGCGCCGTCCTGTTTTGCCCGGTTGATGGCATGGATTATTTTTTGGGTATTTAACTCAAAATTTCCAATATGGTAGTTTTGTTGTGCTAATGCAATGATCATTTGCCTCAGTATTTATTCAATATCAAAATAGACGGTAAAAATAGGATTAGTTTCCCTGATAATAATCGTAAAACTATGTGAAAAAAGATAGAACTTATTAGAATAAAACACAGGTTTTCTGATAAACCAGAGTTGAGCATGTAAGCCATAAATCGTGATGGATTTTTAAAACAGAGCCTGCGATCGTTTTTTCAGGCTATTGCCCGATTAATTGGCCTTGCAGGGTACAATCATCTGAAACTCCGGAATACGAACCTGAAATACCGACCGATCGTGCAGATTCTCCATCTGGTAACTGCCCTCCATTTTTCCCATTTCGGTGCGCAGGTTGCAGCCGCTCATATACTGGTAGGTTTCGCCGGGTTGCAACAGTGGTTGTACCCCAACAACTCCTTCCCCCTCGATGTGTCGGTAGCTTCCATTGCTATCGAAAATACGCCAGTTGCGGCGTAACAATTTAACAGAGTAGGAGTTGAAGTTCTCAAGTGTAATCCGATAGGCAAACATGTACTCATTTTGCAAAGGATTACTGTATTCGGGTTGGTAGAAAACCTCGACATTAACCAATATTCCTTCTGAAATTAAACTGCTCATGAAGACTGTTTACGTAAAAATAGGGATTTTTTTTTAATTCAATTTTGAATGTGTCTCCTGGGTAAAAGCTTGAGGCCTTATTGGGTTGCGCAAAATCTACAAGCCGCGCTACTCCTTTGGTTATAGAACTGGGTTGGGTGAGCGAGGAAACAAATTTTTTCGCACAACCCAACTCTATATATATTAAGTGTATCTTTTTACGATGAAACTTGCAATTTGTAAATTTGCTCTCAACAGCAGGTTGACTGAAAAACGGTAGGGCTGCCTGTAACCTCGTGTCGCGAATAGACAAAATATCCCCCGGATTAGTAAGGTTTCGGATTGGGCGTAAGACTCGAATAAAATTCATTCTATTGATCCTTGTCCGGTTCTTTAAACCAACCGGAATACTTAACATAGTTATTAGCGATCCGGTTTATTTCTCCCTGAATCAGTTCCTGCGACACATCCTTAATTCTTCGGGCAGGCACTCCGGCATAAATAGATCCTGCTTCAACAATGGTGTTTTCTAAAACTAATGCACCAGCGGCAATGATACTATTGCTGTTTACTACAGCGTTGTCCATAATAATGGCGCCCATGCCCACCAAAACGTTGTCATGAAGGGTGCAACCGTGCACAATTGCCCGGTGCCCTATAGAAACGTTGTTGCCAATTGTGGTGCCACATTTCTTGTAAGTACAATGTATTACAACGTGATCCTGAATGTTTACTTTATTTCCAATTCTGATAAAATTTACATCACCACGCACCACGGCATTGAACCAAATACTACATTGTGTGCCTAAGATTACGTCCCCAACAACGGTGGCATTTGGGGCAATAAAACAATCTTCGCCAAATTGAGGCGATACTCCTTTCACGGGTAGAATTACTGGCATAAAACTATTTATTGAT
This sequence comes from Niabella sp., assembly GCA_039811305.1. Classification (GTDB taxonomy): domain Bacteria; phylum Bacteroidota; class Bacteroidia; order Chitinophagales; family Chitinophagaceae; genus Niabella. The sequence goes on along the minus strand of JBDHYK010000040.1, from coordinate 12,817 downwards.
GAGCCACTAAGGTACGAAAAGAAGAGAAACTCTTTTACAGTAACCTTTTCGTACACAGTATTTTAAATAAAAAGTCACACCAATTTGGTGGGGCAACAGTATAAACCTCGCGATGTACACCTGTTAATAGCCAAAGCCTCAAAACTTAGGGTCGAAATTAATAATTGATACCTACTTTTGCGCCATGCAGGATAAATTAGCAAGTATAACAGCGCTTTACAGGCAGTGGAGCGGGGAGGAACCTACTTCGGTGGATGTTTTACAACAGGCAGGAAGTGAAAGAAGGTATTTCAGAATTTGGCAGGGTGAAAGGTCTTTTATTGGAACTTTTGGCGCCAATATAAAAGAAAACGAATCTTTTCTCTATTTTTCTGATCATTTTTATGAAAAGGGGTTGCCCGTGGCACATATTTATGCGGTGAATGAAGAAAAAACCTGCTACCTGCAGGAAGATTTCGGAACGGTATCGCTCATCAATATTTTAGAATCGGAAGGGTATGTGGGTTCTGTTTACAACCTGTTTCAGCAAAGCCTTATAAAACTGGCCAAACTACAGGTGTGGGGAGATGAAGGCCTCGACTACACCCGCTGCCTTACCAATACCGAGTTTGGCAAACAGGCCATCATGGCGGATCTTTTATATTTTAAATACTATTTTTTGGATGCACTTCGCAGACCCTACGACAAGCAGAAGTTGATGGACGATTTTGAAGCACTGAGTTCCTATCTTACCCATACCGACCATAAATTTTTTATGTTCCGGGATTTTCAAAGTCGGAACATTCAAGTGTCCCGATCTGCTGTAGATGGAGAAACTGAAATCGTACATTTTATTGATTATCAGGGCGGAATGAAGGGCGCACCTCAATACGACGTAGCTTCTTTACTTTGGCAGGCACGCGCCAAATTGCCTCAGGAGTGGAAGCACGATCTGCTGAACGATTACATGAACGCTTTAGAACCCTTATTGGACAGGCCTTTGAATCGTCTCAGTTTTGTGGGCCAATATAACGGATATGTGCTGATACGTTTGTTACAAGTGTTGGGAGCCTATGGATTTAGAGGGTTGTTTGAAAGAAAAGCTCATTTTTTAACGAGCATCCCTTTGGCGCTGAATAATCTAAAGTCGTTTATTACAAAAAGTCCGATGGGGATTGCGTTGCCCGAGTTTGAAAAAGTATTACAACTTTGTACTACCGAGGAAGTAATTGAAGAATTCACACCCGTTCAGGCTACAGCAGCTACCCCCCTGGTTGTAAAGGTTGCGAGTTTTTCTTTTAAAAAAGGACTGCCAGTAAACGATGAGGACAATGGCGGAGGATTTGTATTTGATTGCCGGGGCATAGACAACCCGGGCCGGAGAGAAAGTATGAAAACGCTTACCGGCAGAGATAAGGAGGTAATAGAGTTTCTGGAACAACAAACAAAAATGCCCCGGTTTTTGCACAGTGTTTTCGATATTGTGGATATAACTGTAGAAGATTATATTAAAAGAGGCTTTGCCAGCCTGTGGGTGAGTTTTGGGTGCACCGGAGGACAACACAGGAGTGTGTATGCTGCTGATGCGTTAGAAAGGCATTTGCGCAATAAATTTAAAGTAAAGGTACTCTTGCATCATTTTGTACAGGAAGAAAAAAACTGGATCAACCCCTAATCATCAGCCTTAGAAAAAACTATTTATGAATTATGACGCTTCAAGCAGAATGTCCCCACAGGCAATGATCTTTTGTGCAGGCTTAGGCACGCGCTTTAAACCCTGGACAGACAAGCATCCTAAAGCATTGGCTCCGATTAATGGTAAAAGCCTGCTACAGCGAAACATTGAATACCTGCAACTGTATGGAATAGATGAAGTTATTGTAAATGTGCACCATTTTGCCGATCAGATTGTAGATGCAATTGAAAAAAACAAAGGCTGGGGTAGCCATATCCTGATTAGCGATGAAACTGAAGCCGTTCTGGAAACCGGAGGGGGCTTGCTAAAAGCACAACATTTGTTTACGCCCGGCCAGCCCTTTATCACACTGAATGCAGATGTGCTAACAGATTTGGATTTAAATCAGTTAATTGCCTACCATCAACAACACCAGCCAATTATTTCAATGGCCGTTGGCGATCGTAACACTACAAGGCGCCTTTTGTTTGACCGAGCCAACCGGCTTTGTGGCTGGCGCAACGAGGCAACCGGAGAGGAGAGGATCTCGATGCCCATGAAAGATCCATCTTCAAAATCTTACGACTGTGTTGTTATGTTTTCCTATGAAGTTTTTGAGTTGATTCAATTTGAGGGCAAGTTCTCTTTAATTGACCTTTACTTAGATATCGCCCGAAGTCATACTGTTTTAGGATATACGCATAAAACAAACAGATGGATGGATGTGGGAAAGCCGGGCACCGTTTCTCTTGCAGAAAAGATGTTCTCCTAAAGCAACAGATCCGTTTTTTAGAACAAACATTTTATAGTTTCAGGTGCCGGGTCTTTCTGTAAGAGGTTGTTTCGCTCTTTTAGAACGCTTCATATTCGTGGCCTTGCAATTCTTCTGATCTGGCCATTCAATTTTTAAATGTTTTTTGTGAATTATCTGCACCGCTAATTATAACTAATTTTGTATATTTCAGGTTTGAATTCAGTCATCATGAGAAAACTATTTTTTTTATCGGTTGTATTCTTGTTCCTAAGCTTGAACACGTCAGCACAATCTAAATACGATTCAAAAGAAGCATTTAATCCCAATTTTTACACCTTCAATGGAAACGAATACCGGAGCGCCAGCGGGCAACCCGGACCCGAATACTGGCAAAACAGAGCCGATTATGTCATCAACTGTAGCTTAGATACCTCCCGGCACGAAGTAAAAGGCTCGGTAGCGCTTACTTATACCAATAACAGCCCTGATCCATTAAAATTTTTATGGTTGCAATTAGATCAAAATATTTATAAAAAAGATTCGCGCGCTAGTTTGGCTGGGCGAACCTCAATGTTAAGGGTGTCCGGCACTTCTTTCACAAACGGCTACGCAATTGGAGCTTTCAGTATTGACGACAATGGAAAAAAATATCCGGCATCCTACAAAGTTGAAGATACCCGGATGCAGGTTTGGCTACAAAATCCCTTAAAAGCACGGGGAAGCAAGGTTACACTGCATATTGATTTTGCTTTTGAAGTACCCGAGCATGGAACCGATAGGATGGGGCGGGGCAAAACTCAAAATGGCTGGATTTATGAAATTGCACAATGGTTCCCCAGAATGTGCGTGTACGACGACTTGCAGGGATGGAATGTACTTCCTTATCTGGGTCAGGGCGAGTTCTACTTAGAGTATGGCGACTACGACTTTTCGATAACAGCCCCTTCAGATATGATTGTAGTGGGTTCCGGAGAGTTGTTGAACGTACAGGAATGTTTAGCACCACAGCAGGCGAAGCTATATAATGAAGCAAAGAACAGCGAGAAAACTGTAGTGATCCGAAGTGCAGAGGAAGTAGGAAAGACGCTGGCTTCTATGAAGAAAAATACCACCTGGAAATTCAAAATTCAAAACGCCAGGGATGTAGCTTGGGCAGCCTCGAGAGCTTTTGTGTTAGACGGAGCCAAAATTAATTTGGGTGGTGGAAAAAAGAGTCTGGCCCTGAGTGCCTACCCGGTTGAAAGTATTATGAAAAACGGTTGGCAGCGCAGTACCGAAATGGTGAAGGCTTCAATAGAATATTATTCGAAAAATTTGATGGATTACCCTTATCCTGCTGCTACCAATGTGGCTGGAAATGTTGGTGGCATGGAGTACCCGGGCATCGTGTTTTGTAGCAGAAGATCGTCGGGTGGTTTTTTATGGAGTGTAACTGACCACGAATTTGGGCATACCTGGTTTCCGATGATTGTTGGCAGCAATGAAAGAAAATATGCCTGGATGGATGAAGGGCTCAATACTTTTATTAACAAATCCTCTACCGAGGCTTTTAATAACGGAGAATTTAGATCTGCTCTGTTTTTCAGTGCGGGGGCACTTACTGTTCGACAAACCTTTAGTGATAAAATGGAAGGCCTAAACAATCTTCCCGATGCAGTATCAGAATTCAACTTGAACACGGCTGCCTATGATAAGCCCTCACAAATGCTTCAAGTTTTACGCAATGTTGTATTGGGGTCAGAACGCTTCGATAGAGCTTTTAGAGAATATGTGCAGCGATGGGCCTACAAGCACCCTTCACCCTGGGATTTTTTCCGAACAATCGAGAATGTTGCTGGCGAAGACCTGGCCTGGTTTTGGCGCGGATGGGTTTTCAATAATTGGAAATTAGATCAGGCGGTTACAAATGTAGTATATAATAAAGGGTTACCGACAAATGGCGCCGTGATCACTTTTGAAAATATAGAAAAAATGGTGATGCCCGTGCCTGTGACCGTTAAAGAAAAAAACGGAAGGGAAACCCATTTTACATTGCCGGCAGAAATTTGGCAAAGAGGTGCAGTGTGTCAGTATAGCGTTGCTACTACTGATGAAATTGCAGAAGTAGTAATTGATGCCCAACAAGAACTTCCCGACTGGGACCGAACTAATAATAACTGGAAAAGCAAACAATAACCATCGCTGCCACAGAATCACTCATTTTAGCTATTGCTGAAGGTTGTTTTTTATTCTATATTCATACTCTAAAAACAACCAAGAATGTTAAGGATCTTACTTTTGTGCAGTTTATTAGGGTGTATGGGATCTGCACAGACACAAAATAATCAGGATCCCGAATTTACAAAAGGGTTTATACTGGTTGGACTGCTCAACAATGGTCTTACTACTGGCTTTAAGGCATACACTCCCGATTTATACACGGGTGGGGTGGCACTCAACCCTCAGTTTACTGTGGTGCAACATGTTCTTAGGGTGGGGGTCAATTCAGAATTGGCCTATCACAACAAAAGGGTTACCGGTATTTTTGGCCCCATGGTTGCTTTGAAGTTGAAAACTTTAGATACAAAGTACATGGGCAGCTATGCCAATATTCAATTGATAGCCGTGGCCAACTGGGGCACCAATCAACAGCAGCTGGCAGGCGGCGGCCTTGCAATAGAAGTTTTTAAGAAAATACATTTAGGCCTCGTTGCCCAACGGGACTACCATTTGAATAACTGGTGGTTTCGATCCTTTATTGGCGTGAACCTGGCAAAATCAAAAGAACCAGAATAATTGTTTGTTTTGGCATAGTTGTTAATTTTTTTAAACCCATTGATTATGAAAAGGGCACTTGTTGTAAGTGGAGGCGGTTCCAAAGGCGCATTTTCCGTTGGCGTTATCAAAGATTTAGTACAGTTTTACAAAATCAACTTTGAAATATTAGTGGGTACCAGTACCGGTGCCCTAATTACACCCCTGGTGGCCCTGGGCGAACTACAGCAATTGGAAACACTTTATACTACGGTTTCGAACAAACAGATTCTGATCAAATATAATTTTGGTAACCGCGTTATCGAAGGTAAATCTTCAATATTTTCGTTTGAGCCCTTGAAAGGGATCATTGCTTCTACGTACAACGATGCATTTTTCAATAAACTGCTCCAATCCGGAAAAGAGTTGTACCTAACGGCAGTTTGCTTGCAAACCAGGGAATTAGTAGTGTTTACAACTGCAAAAAATCCGATAACGAACAGCTATTACAAAACGCAAAAGATTGTTAACGGTGCTCAGTTCCGGGCTGCCGTACTCGCATCTGCCAGTCAACCCGTATTTACACCACCGGTACTTGTAAATGAAAACGTTCCTGGCGAAGCAAATAAAAATTACCAATTTGTAGATGGTGGTGTGCGCGAATATGCAGGCCTCATGATGGCTGTGGAAGCAGGTGCAACAGAAATTTTCACCATCCTGCATTCTGCCCGAAACTCCTCTGCTTCCAATCAACAGTTTACAGACATGTTCAGTATTCTGCAACAAACCGTTGATATGTTTATTACAGACGTTAGTGAAAACGACCTTTTGTTACCGATTCAATACAACGCTGCGTTGAAATATATCTGGCAGGTAAAACAAAATATGATTCGCCTTGGCCTGTCCGAAACTGAGGTTAAAAAATATTTTACCTTAGAAGGTTCAGGGAACCCTTTTCAAAATAGAGATCCTGTAAAAATTCATATCATTCAACCCGATAGCCCTTTGAAAGGCGGCCCCGGTGGGCTGGATTTTAACCCTAACGAAATGAAAGATATGCTGGCTCTGGGGCATATCGCCCTGCAATCCTATGTGGCTCAATTAAAACCCGGCGATGTGGACTGGGCATAAGCAGCTTAGGGGTAAGAACTTACTTGAAAGAGTGGCGCGTTGTATGATTGGGTTTAGCCGAACTACACCGACCAGGTTTTAAGACCGTGTTTCGTGAATTGATAATTGCGTACCCTTCCTCCAAAGGGTTCTAAGTTTTTCATTACCTGATATTTAGTTACTCCCGGACAATAGAAAATCATAAATCCGCCTCCACCGGCACCGCTTATTTTTCCGCCACTGGCACCCGCCTTTTTTGCTGCCGTATAAATGCTGTCAATCAGTTGATTATTAATACCTTCTGCCATTCTTCTCTTCTGCTCAAAGCCAATATCTAAGATGGCGCCCATTTCGTCTAAATTGCCTTTCAGAAGGGCTTCCTTCATTCTTTGCGCCTGTATCTTCAACTGATGCATGGCTTCAATAGTTGATTGCTTTTTGTCTGTTACGTTTTTACTTTGTCGTTCTATCAGGGCAGCGGACTCTCTTGTTTTTGACGTATAGAACAATAATAGATTGTTTTCTAACTCGTCTAAATATCGTTGTCGTATTCGAAGTGGGTTTACAATCACTTTATCATCAGCAGAAAACTCCATATAATTCACGCCGCCAAAGGTGGCTGCATATTGGTCTTGTCTGCCGCCGGCAAGACCCAGGTCGGTTCGTTCTATTTCATATGCATAATGCGCAATATCGTACTCACCTAATGGAAGTTGCAGCATTTCTACAAAGGCCCCAACTATTGCTACAACAAGGGTTGAGGATGTACCCAGCCCCGAACCTGCTGGTGCATCCACGTACGTGCTTAAACGAAATCCCTGTTTGGCAAAGGGATAGTCTTTTTGAACACGGTTATAAACGCCTTTCAAAAGGTCGAGATACCCGTTGATCGGTAATACTGTAGCCCAGGGGTGGGTTTCGGATTCTTCGCGGTCAACGGCTTCCAATACAATTTCATCACCCTCCAGTAGTTCGATGGTAGCACTGGCATTTAGTGAAATCGTTGCATTTAAAATAGCGCCGCCAAAATGGTCGCAATAGGGGCTCACATCTGTGCCACCGCCTGCAAGACCAATTCGCAATGGAGCTTTACTTCGATAGATCATATAGTGTTGTAAATAATTTTCTAATTGCCAAAAGGGCAAAGGTCATACAATTTTTGCACATTCTCGGATGTGAGCTGGGTCTTTTTAAAACAAGATCAGAGCAAGTCTGTATAAGCAGACAATCGGGGTTTTGTTACGCCCTCTCTGGGAGTGCTGTTTTAAAAATTTAAAATGGCATCCACAATATTGCTCCAACTGTATTGCTGCTTTTGTTTTTGCAGGTGAGGGATGAATTGTTGTTCACCGATTTCATAAAACTTCTTAATTGCTGTTGCAATGGATTCGGGGTTGGGTTCGGCTACCAATCCGCATTTTTCGTGAGGAACCAGATCGGGTAATCCACCCACGTTGGTAACAATCATGGGCTTTTCAAAATAATAAGCGAGTGGGGTTACTCCGCTTTGTGTGGCGTTTTTATAGGGTTGTACCAACAGATCGGCAGCACAGAGATAAAATTTCACTTCGCTATCGGCAATAAAATGAGTTTTTAGGATGAGTTGTTCTCTGATGCCCAGTTCATCAATCAAGTCCTGGTATGGTTTCTCGTCTTCGTAAAATTCACCGGCAATTAAAAGACGAAATTGATTTTCAGTAGTCTTGTCCGAATCTTTGGTTTCTTTATCAAGCAGGATTTTGAATGCCCGAAGCAGCAGATCCAGCCCTTTGTATTTTCTGATAAAACCAAAAAATAAAACAATTCGTTGGTGGGGCTGTATGCCCAAGAACTGTTGCGCCTCTTCTTTCGAAAGGATGGCTCCAAAATTGTCGTACAAAGGGTGCTGTACAAGGGTTGCTGGTTTCAGTACATCGAGGCTTTTTAGATCCTTCATTACCTTATCGCTCATGGTAATAAATGCATCGCAGGCTTTGATAAAATAACGGGTAAATCCTTTATCGCCCGGACGCTTTTCGTGTGGAATAATATTATCTGCAATACACACAATTTTTGTATGCTTATTTTTTCTTACCTGCCTTAAAATAGTCCCTAAAGCTGGTCCCATAAAAGGCAACCAGTATCGTACTACGAGAATGTCGGGTTTTAAGCGCCTCAACTGCCTTCCCACAAATAGCCAGTTTAATGGATTTATCGAATTGATTTTCGTATGAATAGAGATACCTTCTGGTGCAGGCTCGTCGGAATACTGAGTTTTTCCCGGGAAAAGAATCGAAGGGTATTGTAGTGAAAAGGACCAAATTGAACAAGTATGTCCCATTTCAATGAACTCCTTTGCCAACCTGTGATTGAAGGTGGCCAAACCGCCTCTTAGCGGGTATGCCGGTCCAATAATGATTACGTTTGCCATATTAGTGCCTGCAAAGATAATGCACTAAGTTTGTTGTGTTTATAATTGATTTGGCGAACCCAGTTCCCATTGGGATTCAGCCTTATTTCCTTTTAGGAAGATCTAAACAGCGCCAATAAGAAAAAATGGTGTTAATTTGTTTTCCGTGATAGGAATTGCATCGGGTATGAATAAACAACTTTTTTTTGCACTGTTATTTTTAGTCTTGGGGATGATCCCTGTAATAGACTGGATCTATTATTGCCAGGTAACGGATAATAGTATGGAATGGTCTCTGTTTCAAAAAGGATATTTTGACCGGTTCCCAGCAGATGTTAGAATACTTTTTCAATATAATATTATTACGATTGTTTGTATTGGTCTTTTTATTCTTTCTGGGACTTTGTTTCTCAAATTGAGGAAAAGGTTTTTTCGTATCCTGGGTATTGTGGCTTTCTGCCTTGCTTTTTGGCAGTTGTTTTCGTTGATGTAACAGCCTTTTATCCCGTGCTTTTTTGTTGCTGCTAACTGTTTTGATGATTTTGTGCGGGTGTTTTAGATAATAAGGCTCCAAACAAGGTATCTGCTTTTTTAAAGTATCCTTTTAAAAGCCGTTGTTCAACAAGTGTAAACCCATTTGAAAGGAGCAATGCTACCTGAGCTTCGTTCTCTTCCTTAAAAACCGAGCAGGTCAGGTACAATAAAAATCCGCCGGGTTTCACAGTGTGTTTTACTTGCTGTAAAATTGAAGTTTGCAAACTTGCATACCTCTTTATTTCTTTTTCTTCAAAAAAATATAGTTGCTCGGGTGTGCGTGCCCAGGTACCGCTTCCGGTGCAGGGCAAATCTGCAATGACCAAATCGTATTGAACCGAGGATTTGGATTCTTTGGTTAGATCACGAACATAAGCCTGGTAGGGGGTAATGCCAGCCTGTTGTAGTCTTTTTTTTAAATTGGCAATCATCGAAGGTCGGATATCAGAAACCGTAAGCCTGACAGGGCCCAATATGTCCCATGCCAGAATGGATTTACCCCCGCTGGCGGCACAGCAATCATAAACCGATAGTTTACTACGCTTTTTGAGACTGTTTTTTACGAGTTCCAAAAACCTACCCGTTTGTTGCGAGTTCAAATCCTGCACTACCACTTCCTGGTTTAGCTTTAAAACAGTTTCTATTTGCTGAGAATTGGCAATTCGAACGGCGGTGCCTTCTATTTGAAAGGGTATAGAAGCGTTTTTGAGTTTTTGTGTTACAGTTTCTACGCACCCCGGCCTAATCCGCAAAAATAAGTCGGGCTGTATCGCTAAAGACGCCTCGAAATGCTGGGGTTCTATCTGCGCACTCAGTTGTTTCCTCCAGGGAAAAACCTCCAGGCCTTTTCTATCCGGTAGATCCAACTCATTGATTATCTCTTGCCACTCTGGCGTTATACCGCCAAAATTCTGTTTCAAGGATCGTAGAATTCTTTCCCGGAGCGGATAGGTGCTAAATGCTTTACCGGCTCTAAAATAAGTGTAACAAATACGGGATATTTCTCTGCGGTCTTTGCTGCCGAATTTTTTATGCTGTGCGAAATATTTCTTTATAAAGTGCCGAAAAGGCACCTTTCCATCATAGATTTGCAAGATTTCTACAGCGGTATTCAGGTGCGAATAGCAAATATTTTTAGAGGGGCTACCCATCTCGAAACTTCGTAGGTGGCTACAATTCTAACAAAGTTTTAATGGGATCCTGCTGTATCAATAAAAGGGTCGGGTTTTCTAATAACTCCTTTACCCGAACCAAAAAACCTACCGATTCCCGTCCATCAACAATACGGTGATCATAGCTCAATGCCAGGTACATCATTGGCCTTATGACTACTTGGCCGTTGAGGGCAATGGGGCGTTCTTCGATTTTGTGCATACCCAAAATGGCACTTTGTGGAATATTAATGATCGGAGTGCTTAAAAGCGAACCAAATACGCCACCATTTGTGATGGTAAATGTGCCGCCGGTAAGTTCTTCCATCGTCAGCTTGCTATCTCTTGCTTTTGCAGCCAGTTCTACCACTTTTTTTTCAATTTCAGCCATACTCAGGCTTTCAACATTACGAAGTACCGGCACGGTTAGCCCTCGGGGAGTACTAACGGCAATACTAATATCTGCATAGTCGTGATATAAAATCTGGTCTCCGTCAATATAAGAGTTTACACTGGGCCACTCGCTAAGCGCAACGGCACAGGCTTTGGCAAAAAAGCTCATAAACCCTAGCCCCACACCATGCACTTCTTTAAATTTGTCTTTATACTTTGCTCTAACATCCATGATGGGTTTCATGTCTGCTTCGTTAAACGTGGTGAGCATCGCTGTGGTGTTTTTTGCTTCCACCAATCTTCGGCTGATTGTTTTACGCAGATTGCTCATTTTTTCACCCCGTTCATTTCGGCTGAAAAGCTCGCCATCTGTAAAAGTTATTTTTCCCGGATGGGCCAATGCGGCCAAAACGTCTTCTTTAAGAATTTTACCCGCCGTGCCGGTAGCTTTTACAGTCTTAGGATCCATTTTTTTATCAGCAATAATGGCAGAAGCCACGGGGGTGGCTTTTATTTCGGGCTGTGCAGGTTTTGCGTCAACCGGCGCAGGCGTTTGTTCCGCGCTGGGTGTTGCAGGCACCTCATCAGCAAGGGGCTTTGGCTGTGATGCTTTCGTTGTAGCAGGCTCATTTTCAATTGAAATGGGTTTTTCTGCTGTGGTATCAATTGTTCCAATCTCATCACCAATTTTCAGGCTATCTCCTTCGTTCACCTCGGTGGTTAACAGGCCCGCTTGTTCTGCATTCACCTCAAAAGTTGCTTTTTCACTCTCCAGCTCGGCCAAAACCTCATCTCGTTCTACATATTCTCCGGTTTTTTTTACCCATTTTAGCAAGGTTACTTCGTTGATGGACTCTCCAATACTGGGAACTGTTATTTTAATAGCCATAATAAAGATTTATAAAGTACAGCAAAATAACGAAAAAACTGATTGCAAGTATCACTTATTATGAGTTGGCAGGAGATCAAACGGGTTTTTACTGAAAATTGACGCCCGTAGAGGAAGAATTCGTAGAAAACTTACAGAAACTGAATTCTTTGGATGTAAAGTAGATTTTCGGGATCACCTGTTTTAGGTATCTATATTTTGATCTGTGTGCATTATCTTTGAATTGGCATGAAAGAATCACCAATAAGAATCGCTGTATTTGAAGATAATGCATATCGCAGAGAAAGTTTGGGGTTGTTGATTAATTCAGCGCCAAACATGACTTGTGTGGGAATGTTTTTCGATTGCAGCAGTGTGGTGGCAGATATTCGAAAGTCGGAACCTGATGTGGTTTTAATGGATATTGATATGCCGAATGTAAATGGGATAGAAGGGGTGAAGCTGATACGACTGCACTTTCCGAAAGTACAGATTTTAATGCAAACGGTGTTTGAAGATGATGAAAAGATCTTTGCATCTATCTGTGCCGGTGCTTCAGGATATATTTTGAAAAAATCGTCGCCGAACCAATTGCTACAAGCAATTGAAGACGTTTTTAAGGGCGATGCGGCCATGACGGCTTCGGTTGCAAAAAAAGTTCTCACGGCATTTCAAAAAAGTGTATTTTTGAACAATAATAAACCGCAACTAAACCTGACTGACCGAGAAAAAGAGGTTTTAGGTTATCTGGTAAAGGGATTTAGTCATAAAATGGTAGCATCGGCGTGCGAGCTAAGTATCCACACCGTTAATACGCATATTAAAAAAATATACGAAAAACTACAGGTTAACTGTGTATCGCAGGCTGTGGTAAAAGCGTTAAATGAAAAATTAATATAATAACGATATTTAAGTTCTCATGTTTAGTTTTGAATATAAGCGGGCGGGATCTCTATCCCGCCCAATTTATTATGAATCATTTTGAACGCCTGCTCTCCAAAACCCTTTATATAAGAGCCTTGCGATCAGTAAGGCAGATGGATCGAGTGTTCGATCCTTCCCCAAATTTTTAATGTTTTTTGATGATTCTTTTGTCATTTCCCCCTATCTTTAAAATGTTTTACTAATCGCTTTTCTATGACAACGGAACTTCACGAATACCTTATCTCTTACAAAGCGTTACGGCGCCTGATAGGGGTGTTAGGGCTATTATTGCCTTTTTTATGCTGGG
>JBDHYK010000039.1:0-17808 GCA_039811305.1 Niabella sp. | reverse complement strand
ACTCTATTTGCCAAGGCTTTTGCACATCAAGTAATGTCCCCAACCCTTTATTTATATCTTCTATTTTCATACTGCATAGTTCCGACTATTTTTTCATTTCCACTAATTTTGACGAAGAACCGATTTTTTTAATGTTTGTGATCTAACGGAGGAGTAATCATGATATGCGCTTTATACGTACCTTCGTCCATCAACCACGGTGTTCCCAAATTATTGGGCTTACTCGACAACCCTAAATCAACTGCTTTAGCAAACGGTACGTAGATCACATACCTTCTTTTAGCATCAGCCATTTCTCCTGTTTCTTTATTCAGTTGGTTGGGCGACCCCCAATAACCATAAAGTGTAGTAGGATTCTGCGGAATCGACAATTTTCCCTCTTTAAATTCTTTTGCCCGAATACTATCTCGTTCTTTGCGCATTCCCTGAGCAGTTAATTCTCGGCCACGTGCCATAAATGGCTCTAAGCTTACGGGATAACAGTAGGCATAATACATAGGCAAAGTAAAATCAGGGGCTAAACAGATATAGCCATTGCTTCCTTCACGTAGCACTATAAACTTGCCTTCGCTATTATATCCGTAAACTTTCGCACCCTCCCTAAATTCCTTAGGAGCCGCTTGCGTTGCAATTTTAATCTGAATGTCTGAAGGCAGAATTTCTTTCTTTTGTTGTGCAAATGTGTTATTTGATAGCACAATACCCAATGCGGTAAATAGTATAAGTTTTTTCATTTCTATTAATTTAATCTATTTAAAGTTTGATCGATCTCTTCATATAATTCTTGCGGGATATTTGTCTTTTTTAGCACTTTACAAGCAGCAATAATTTGTGGTTTCACTTTTGAATGATTGAACCATCCAAGCGCCTCGGCCATCGTTATGCGTAACTCAACAGGTTCCTGACTATCACTTAAAATTTGAATGTAAGAAGCGACATTTTCATGGAAGTTATAGTTTCTTATCGATCTAACATTATCAAGGCGGACCGCTAATGGTGTACCTTTATTCATTAGCTTCTGAAAATCATTTTCATAGTATCGCTTCATAGAAAATGAATGCTTTACTTGAAGAATTTCCTCGCTTTTGTTACTTCTGCTGCTTTGCGCTATTGCTTTAACTAGTGCTTCCTCTACCAAAGACTTCTCGAATAATTGAAGACTCGACTCGATGTTATATTGAACACGTTTACGAGATTTATCTCCCACCCACACTTGAGCCAGTACACTCAACAAACTTGTATCTCCGATTTTCCCGGCATAGATAGCCGCCTGTCTCGCAATCATTTCGTACTCTTCAGTCAGCCCTTTTTTTACAGCTTCTGTAAAATCTGCGTTATTATATTTTGACAATAATCGTAAAGCCTGAAGGCGAACTGTTCTAAACTTAGAATTGGAAAAATATTCAAACAATGTTGTAGAAAACTGATGATTAGAATCAGCAAGTTTACGTAATGCAATCGCCTGGTAAATGGGGTCAGGCTTTTCAAGTAAAGTTGTCCAGTAAGCCAAATCTCCTGTATTTAGTTTTGTATTCAGATCTTCAGACGCTCTTGTTCCAAAATGAAAAGTCGGATCGCCTATCAAGTGACTCTCTAAGGTCACTCCCATATTATGAACTTTGCCAAACCGTACTCCATACGAAAGAAGACCTGTCATATTCATTGTCCATTTATCCTGTAATACATTCCTTGTATTCCCTTGTACGGTGATTGTCTTACCATCATTAAAAATATAATACCCTGCAACGTAGTCATCTTCATGAAAAGACCCGTTATAACAAGCATCCAGAATAACATATGTTGGGTTAGTTTTTAGCTTTCCCAAATCCACTGTATGTATCGAGGCATTCGCATTAACAATACTATCCTGACGTATTAAATCCGGATCATTCAATCTCGAAAAAAATGCTTTGCTCAGATCATACTTTTTCATGTAAACCTGTTGCAAAGAATCGAGATTAGCCTTGCGCTTTTGTGCACGTCTTAATGACGCATATAAATCCCTACGTATAGCTTCCACGCGAGATTCTGTGGATATTCCCGAAGGGGCATTGTTTATTAGTTCCTCAGTTGGAGTCCCATGTTTCCTCATTAGTAACACATCTACATCAGGACGTTGCAACTCATCAAACAATTTGAACTTCATAAAATCATCCATTCTGAAATTAAGCTGTTTGAGACTTCGAACATCATTGCCGATATAAGGAAAGTCTTCCTTATATGCTTTTAAATCATCCTTCCAGGCTAGGATACATTCTGAATTGTAGGCGGCTCCTGTAAAGCCAACAAACTTATCGAGAATATTATTCCGATGCGCATTCGCAACCTTCTGAAGGTATGCATTGATCGCTTTGTATGCATCACCCCCTTTAGCCTTTGGATACCTTATCCGTGCGGAATAAATGGATGGATTGAGTGACTGAACTGAATTTTCAGAAAGCTTATAATAATGTAACGCTTTATTAACCGAGTCCTGCCTTAAATATTTAAAACTCAAATTAAGATCATCATAAAAGCGATCAGAAGGAACTGACGATTGTTCAAAAGGAAATTTAGTCTCATTCATCTTGAATGCAGTAGTCA
The DNA here is from genome assembly GCA_039811305.1 of Niabella sp. Lineage (GTDB taxonomy): Bacteria > Bacteroidota > Bacteroidia > Chitinophagales > Chitinophagaceae > Niabella. Next base: position 15,225 of record JBDHYK010000039.1, on the reverse strand, counting down.
TGTGCTGTGCATTACGGATCATCGGGATGGGTATATCTCCAATAAAAACCACTCCTTCTAAGGATTGTTTACTTTTATACAGCTCGACTATATACTTCTTCACCTCATCCGGGCTTTGAAACTCACCACTTACAATATAAGTTGGAAGACCATCATCTTCAACAGATTTTTTATAGGAATGCACAGCGTCCTTGGTTTGTTCATAAGTCGCTCGATCGATAAAGATAGCAAATGCAGGAGTATTGGCTTTACTGCGCGGAGGTTCAATATTAACCTGACCAAACACTGTTGATAGCGTTGCAAAAACAAAACTAATACTCAATATTATCTTTCGCATTATTTGATCATATTTAAAGTTCGCAATGCTGCATCTTTCAATTTTTGAGGATTAATAGCATCGTTTAATAGCTGATTACATGCAACAATGATTTCTCCCTTACGATATGAGTTTCCAAACCAGGATAATGCTTCAAGCATTGAAATGCGCAATTCCAATTCCTTAGTGCTATCTTGGACAAAAGAAATATACTTATCAACAGAAGGGTGATAATTCACATTTCGAAGTGCCCCAATACTTAGCTTTCTATACTTTGATTTCTCATTAAATATTTCATTATCCAGACTACTATAGAATCCTTGAAACTGTTCCTTGAAAAATTTTTCTTTTTGCGCAGTATTATCTACAAAATCAGATTGAGAAAATATGCTCTCTGCAACATCTTTTATTTGTTTTTCATCAAAAGAATATAATGCCATTTTTATACTAAATAATATCCGGGAAGCATGCTGATTGTCAACATATGCCTGTAATATAAATGGTATCAACTCTGGATCTCCAAGCGATGCCATTACATTAATACTCTGTCGCCTGATAATTTCATCAATATCGCTGCTAGACTTTTTTAAAATAGTCAACTGAGTTTCACCTCCTAGTAGATTGGCCAAATGCAAACACGTATAACGTGTTGTCGGACTGGCAGCACTGTCGTACACCTGATGTAACAATTTTCCCAAACCTTTATAATTATTCCAGTAAAGTTGCGTCAATAAAAGGTTTTTACCCTCTGATGTTTTTATCTTACCAAATGCGGCAAGTAACTTCTTATTGTCTAGTTCAGATGGAATACCAACAATGTCATCTATCGAACTTCTTGTAAAAATAAAAGTAGGATCTCCTATCACATGTGACTCCAGGACATGATTGTATTGCGCCCAACGACCGAACCGCACGCCCATCCCTAAAGAACCAATTAGATGCGGAGCATTTATGTCTTGCAAGATACTTACTGAATTTGCAAGAGCTAATATTGACTGTCCTTCAGAAAAAATAAATCTGCCAGCAATATAGTCATCTTCCCGAAAATCCCCGTTATAGCAGGCATCAAAAATAGTCAGCCGGCAATTGGGCTGAATGGCATCTATTTCATTAGTATTAATACCCTGATCGATTGTACGAAGAGAGTCTTTCAGCTTAAACTCTTCGCTGGAATAATTTTCAATAATCCCTGATAACAAACCGTACTTCTCAATATTATTCTTAATAAACTTTTCCCGATCATTTTCGCTTTTAATGTTTCGAATCGCTAACTTTTTTAGGCCATGTTGAATAGCTTCATAGTGATCAGCACTACTTCTGGTGGGGTAATCGCCAGAAATATACATATGCTCTGTCAAACCATGCTCATGAAGTAATGCAATATCTAGATCTGGTCGTCGAATTTGATTGATGATTTCACTTTTAGGAAAGTCCCATGTATCAAAACGAAAAGTTTGTGCCTGGCCGCTTCTTTTGAATGCGTTTGGAAACTGTTCTTCCAAACGATACAATTCAGGGCTCCATGCTGTTAAAGAATTGGACAGTGTCCCTTCCCCTAAGTAAGTCATTACATTGTCAATAGGATTATTTTCTTGTCTTGCTTTTACCACCTTCCTAAGATACTGGCTCACTTGCTGATACTTGCTTTTTCCGGGAGTAGCAATTGGCTTTATTCGCCCTGAATATATGTCAGCCTTTATATGATTTGAAGACGATGCACTTAGCTCATAATAGAATAGCAGTTCACTTTTGCTGTCTCTTTGTAGAAAATCAAAAGTTAAATCAAAATCGTCATAGAAACGATCTGAGGGAATAGAAGATTCCCGAATATCCAACTTCTCATCCATTTTGAATGCCGTAGCTAGTTGTTGGGCTTTCCTTATCATTGGGATTGGGATATCACCTATCAAAACTATTCCTTCTAATTTACTTCTGTTATATAGCTTTTGAATCTGAACTTTCACTTCTTCCGGATTCTTCCATTGATCTGATATAATAAAAGTTGGCAACCCTTCTTTTTCAATAGCTCCTTGATAACTAAAAATATCCGGCATACATTGTTCGAAAGTCTGCTTATCGACAATAATAGCAAAGGATCGGTCCTTAATCTTCAGTCGGGACGGTATAATATTTTGTGCAGAAATCGATTGACTGGCTACTAAACAAAATAGCATCAAAAAAAATAGAGTTTTGCTAAATACTTTCATGACTTAAATCTGAATTTTAACACGATCCAAATACCTAAAGAGATACCAATTCCAATCTATACTTCGCCAAAGTATCAGGTAAAGCTAAAATGTTACGCCAATACTTACCAAAAACGATTTTCTGTTGTCAAAATTAAAATTACTAGTTGACAATATTTGGCCTGAAGCTTTTATAAAAAGCTCCGAACTAGAACCCTCCCTTAATTGTTGCGAATAAGTCAATGGAATCTCAATGTCTGAATAATTTGAAGTAAAATACTCAAAATTTCTCCTTTCTAATTCTGTAACGGTTACTGAGTTAGCATCCGACCCACTGTAATTATAAGCTCCATCCAGATTGTTTTTAAAAGTCAGCTTTCCCCCAACGACTAATTGGCTATTTCTTGCTCCCGACAAAAGAAATAGTTTATCAAAGGAGGCCCCCAAAAACAAGTTTTCCGTCAGCATGTTGGAAGGTTGTATTAAATACTTGTTGTCCAACTTATCATACGAAACAAAAGCAGCAGCTTTCCAACTGAAAGCATTCCCCTGATTTCTAATCAATTCGTATTTTATTTTAGATTTCGTGTTGTTATATTTCGACCTTGTGCTCTTATACTTCACATAATATCCGTCACTTTCTGTTCCGCTCTGGAACTGAGTTATATACTCAATACCATTTGATTTACTAGAAGTAAAATCCACATTTGCTAAATGCGTAAACTGCTCACTTCTCTTTTGAAGATTCAGATCAAAATCCCATTTCTTCATCAAAATTGTACCAACTGGTCTGGAATTCGTAAATGAAATATTTGCATCCTCAGCTTGTAAGGTATAGTTTGCTGTAGCAAGTAGTTTGACATTCCCATTGTACTGATACTGTAAACCACCGCCCAATGCATCAGCCACATAGTTCATCGTTCGCCCAGATCCCACATAGTTAATTGCATTGCCTAAACCGAAAAGGAAAAAATAATTCTGGTCTACATAGGTATTTACATTAGAGTTATTAGACTCTTCCTTATAATTTTTATACAAAAAATTCGAACCTAAATGATGTCGATCACTGATGCTATATACGATTGAAGGAGCAACATCTAGCTCGTAGTAGTTATTTTTTGCTCGAATATCTCGTTGTTTAGCACCGCTCGACGCTTTATAGTTTCCACTAAGACCTAATGCCAACTTCTCTGCTAATGGTTTTGTTGCCATTTTAAATCCTATAACATAATGTTGATTTACCCATTTACTGGCATTTGTATCAGCCACTTTATAAGGCATGTTACGTAGTGGATCAATTAAAGATGCATTATACACAGCATCTTTAATGTTATTTCGATTGTAAGAAAAGTACCCCTGTAAATAAAAGTCTTTCAAGTACAGATTTCCTTTTGTTTTCAAAAAAACATCTCCACTTTTTTGCCCCACCTGAGGTTGGGTGAAATTTCCGTTCTGACCCGAGTATCCCGCTTCAAGATTCGAATTTTGAGAGGGTTTGTCTAATAACAAACCCGCTGCATTCTGAGAGCGATTCCATTGTAGCAACTTTACTTCGAGCTCTTGTTCAATGATGCTTTGACTTTGTTGTTGCGCTTGAACTATTGTTGATAGCATTAGGGCTACAGCCAAAGTACTATATGTAGTAAATTTTATTTTCATGAGTTTTGATATGCTTATGATGATATTAATTTGCAGAAGACCACGAAGGAATACCTTCATTGTAAAATCTAAAACTAGGAGTAACTAAACGTTCAAAATCTTCTGTACTATTATTTGTATCTTGTAAAATGGGAGTTCCGTTACTGCGTTCACCGATTTTTTTACGTCGCACACCTTTGGAATTATAGGTAGCTCCAACGTAAGTCATCCCAGCATCGATAACCGATGCTACACGTTTCGCAGCGATCATATTTTCATTCTGACCAGCCTCAACCCCATCCATAATATATTTAATAGGAATCTTAGCATATAAGGTTGCAGAAGTCGTTCCCAGATTTCTTGTTTGCATACTCTTATCACCAACAGGATCGTAACTTACACCCTCAGGAATTGAAAAGATTACATAAGCACCACCAAATACAGAAGTAAGATACTGGGGAATACTTCCCATTCCGGCTAAACCATTGTAAAAAACATGCTTCATATCGGCTGCTGGCTGATCAGGAAAGTTAGCATTATTCATATTGAATTCAAACTCTGAACTTGAACAATCAATAGGCGAACTCGGATTATACTGTGGAAGCTTATGATTCGCAGCAAACTGTGCGATACTAAACGACTCTCCAGGTGCTAATGGATACTGCGATCCATTCCCGGGTATTCTCCATACACGTTCAGCATAGACAAAATCTCCTTTATCTTCTGCTGGCCATACCGGCAAGGTTGTAGTTGCTGTTCCAGGAGTGAGGTTTGCAAAATATAGTCCATCCAGATAAACTGTTTGATCACTATTGTTGGTTATTTCATAAAATTGATTTCTGAAATAAAAAGGGGTTGTGCCAGAGTAGAAGATCTCACTAAAAGCAAGTGGACCCACACTAGCTCCATTCACATCTATTTCAATACTTTCATTGTCTTCAACTATTAGGTGGTTGATCTTACTACCACTTAAATAGTAAACCTTGTTATTATAATTTGAGTTTCCCGTAACATTTATAGAATATGTACCCGGAATTAATTTTTCTATTTTATTTACCCCATTCTTTAGGGTTTGTTCAACTTTGTATCCCTCGGTAAAGTTCTCAAACACCACTTTAAGACCCTCTGTTGTTTCTACACCTTCGGCGATGGATTTAGCTGTAAGATTTACAGACATGAATTTTATGTCCTCAGCATCCAAAGCACTATCAATCTTTTGACAAGAACTTAAGATCAAAAAACATCCGAATATTGCTATATAAAAATTTCTTACTATCATGATTAGTTGCCTATTTTATTTTTAAAGCTAGATTTAGACCAAAAAAATATGGAATGTTACGTTGGTAATAATTCGATTTCACACGGTCTGATTGTGCTACCGGATAAGACCTAAACATATTGTTCGCAAAGAAAGATACTCTAAGAAAATCTTTGATCTCCTTGGTAATATTGATATTGAAGTTTATCATGGCTGGCAAGCTTTCTACAATATCCATTGTTCTGGCAACTGGTCTTATTATCGACTTAAACTCTGGCTCGCTTTGACGCGATGGGTCAAAATCGTAAATTTGTCCGTCCGTCTTACTGATATATTTCAACGGAATCGAATCATTGCCATATACTACCCAACTTGATTCATTCCAAATCACTTCTGTAGTTAATGTTACGACAAAACCAATACTAGGAATATTATGCACTGCTCGTAATGATGTTACTGTCGACTTTTCCTTAGTAACCATCATCTGAGGATCGTATAAGCCAATATGGGTTCGATTAGCACCTCCACTCCCACTCTGTCCATCATAAAATGTATATTCTGAGCTATATGATTTTTGTTGTATGTGCATTCCGTTTAAGCTAAATTTCGTGCGAATCACATCAATTCTCTTTAGGTTTAACTCAAATTCAAGTCCTTTTTTATCGAGCCTTGTATTGTTATTGGGCATATTAAATTTAGCCAGAACTGGGTTTTGGGTTGCGTTATAAATAGATGCCGAATTATTCACTCGCTTATATTCTATGTAGTCAACTGGTCTGAACGATTGGGTAGTCAATCCAAAGCCATATCCATTTTCCAGATTCTCCTGAAATCCCGTAACACTCAATGTAGATTTTCCAACACTAATATCAAATCCAATCTCAGCCTTCTTGTTTCTCGTAATTTTTAAATTCTGATTTTCTGTATTGAAAACGCGGGTGGTAGTCATAAAAACACGTTGACCCTCGGGAATTGCAGTTGTTGCCAACTCATTAATGTTGATATACTCAAAATATGCGTTTTCCGGACTTAAGTATAATATCCCAGGTGCTTTGGAGAGCAGACCAAAGCCACCACGAATTGACAAATTGTTGGGTAGAATCTCATAGGATGCATTAATACGTGGAGACAACACCGATTTGTCTTCATTAAACAAATCATAGCGTACCCCTGCTACAATGTCCAATCTTCGCTTTGCAATTTTGGTAGAGAAGTTATCTTCAGCAAAAAAAACAAGCTGTCGTAAAGCTGGAATATCACTATACTTTCTTTTTCGAAAGCTAGCATTTACAAAACTCAAATTCCGATAAGGAGGTAATGTATCTGAAAAGGTCTTTCCGTCCCCATAGTTTTTATCAAATTTGTATTCTGCTCCTATTCGCCACTTGTTATTTGTCCTTCCAATTTTATTAAAAAAAGAAGCATATGCCTGGCCAAACACGTTCAGTTCTTTTCCTAAAATTTGATATTCCCCAAGATATGTACTAGGAAGATAAACGGCATAAAGGTTGCTTTCGCCTACAGGGATATTAGTAATTTCTTTCCCATCCTTGTCATAGAAAGACTTACCCGGAAAGTTAGTCAATGTCGCCCCATCTGTATAAGTCATTGAATAAGGTGAATTAGCAGACGTATACTGCTCTTGCAAGAACGACTTTTTATCAGTATAACTTATCCGTCCCGAATAATTGATATGCTTCAACCAACTGTTCTCAATTGTTAACCGTCCATTTGTATTTAACGCTAACCCAAGTTCTTTAGCGTACGATTTTGTTTTAGTTATCTCATCATCAGGATTTAACTTCCGGGTATCCTTCCCATAATTCAAGTTAAATCCGGTGTTTGTACTTAGTTTACTATTAAAGTACTGGTTACTTTGTAAAGCATTAAAAGTTGCCCTTTCGTAAAACCGGTACGATTGAACCGGATCTTTGGTGTTATTTGTATAATCTGCACCCAAATTCAAGGCTCCTTTTTTTTTATTTAGGATCAAGCCTTGACTGGCACTCACTCCGTACAAATTAGGGTTGGTTCTTGCCTCAACTATTAAGGGTTGACTCCCTGCTTTTTGGTTTACAACTACAGCTCCTGACGTTGCATCCCCATACGCTACTGACGGAATGCCACGGATTACTTCGATTGACTCAATGTTCTGAATGGGAATATTACGTACATCAAAACCTCCGGAGGGAGAAGCACCTCCAGCCAAACTAGAAGTCCCGCCTGAAACTGTTGGATTCAATGCTTGCAAATTTGAGTTGTTAGAAGTAGGAGATCCATTTACAATTATTGAAGTTCCAAATGCATTTAAATTGCTAGAACTGTTTGCAATTCCTCGAATATTAATTTGTTTCGCCTCAGTCAAATTGGGGTTGCTCGTTAACGCCCCGGGTAACAAACTCATCGCATCCGCCAATGAATTTGCCTGTAAATGTTCCAAGGCTGTTTGGCTAATTTTAGACGAGCTTCCAATAGAGTTATCAGATTTTTTCGCAGTTACATCCACATTCTCCAAATAAAATGAGTTGTCTTTGAGCACAAGATCAATTATCAAATTATTTTGGACATTTACAGTTGTATCGATACTAAGCTTACCGATACAAGTGAAAGAAATTTTGGCTTTGCCTGATGGAATATTTTTTAAAGTATAGAATCCGACTTCATTTGAAGAAGTGGCAATGCCATAATCTTCAACAACAATTGTAGCTAGTGGTAAGGGGACAAACTTCCCATTACTCTGTTCGTAAACAGACCCACTAATGGTGAAATTTTTTGAAGGAGTTTGAGCTATAATGCTATTGATACAAACAAGCATTAATAAAACTGATAAGGCAAGTTGGCTTTTTAACGACTTTGTGAACATTATTTGATATTAATAATTAACTCCAAACTATCTCATGGCATAGATGGACTTTTTATGTGATTGATAATTGTTTGAATCCAAACTGAGACAAATATAAACTATTATATAGTATCGAAATTTAAAAATCTTTTAATTCCTCCATTGATAATCTTCTGAAAATGTGGTTATTTTATCTGCCCGATTTAATTTTATATGAATCGAATTCGGCAGGTCTAATAGCTCTCAAATATTGTTTGTTCCTTTTTCATTATGTGGCCTATAATCTAACGCGTTCTACAATTTATGTGAGTTGCCTCGAATCCTGTTTTTGGTCTTTAAAGCTTCTTTTTTAATTAAACTAGATGCTTCTGATTGTAAGATTTCGTCACATCCATTGACAATATTATTTCTTTGATAAGAAAGTGTAAACCAACCTAAAACTTCCAGCGCTGTAATTCTTAGGCTTTCAGAATTAACTTTATTCTTTGCTATTTTGATCACGTCAGGTACCACTGCATGATGTCGATATAACCGTAAAGTATTGAGTTCGCTTAGCCTTTCTTTTTCCGACAGTGAAGAGTCATTCAATGCCTTCACAAGCGCCTGAGTTGTTCTGCCATAATTGGCAATTTCCTTGTCTAATTTGTCGGCCAAATCTCTTCCGTAAGAAATAGCTGGATTATTTCGAATTAAATCATTTACTTCTTTATGAGCTTGTTCAGGGTTCATAAACTGCAAAGCCCAACGAACACGATATGCGATGCGTTCTGAGTGAGGATCTGAAACATAAAACTGGATCAAGTCCTTAATGAAGTCTTCAGACCCCAGATCAGTCAAGTCATATGTGGCACGCCTTCTAATATATTCATAGGGGTCATACTTGGCTGCGTGCAGTACCTCAAGATACTCTTTATTTTCAAATTGGCTCAATAACTGAAAAGCTTCCATTCGGGTTGACTCGTAAGAAGAATTGAAATAATATTCTTTTAAAATCGGAGATACGATCTTTTCTGGTAGAATCCTGGTCAACTTCTCCAAAGCCAAACTCTGTAAATCTGCATCATTTTCTTTCAGCAGATTTTTCCAATAAACAGCAGATTTATTGAAAAATGTAGCTTCGTTTAATTCTTTAGCACGAAAAGATGCAAAAGAAAAAGTTGGGTCGCCCAAAATATGCGTTTCTAAATAAGCTGTATGTTTCAACCAATTACCTATTCTGTACCCACTATTCAAAAGGCCTAGCATCTCCAAAGGCCACAAATCTTGCAAAACACCAACGGAATTTGCTATGGCCGCAATAGTTTGATTGTTAGAGAAAGGATAATATCCTGCTATATAATCATCCAAATGAAATGAACCAGTAAGACATGAGTTTAAGTAAACTAATTTTGCTTGAATTTTTGCATTGTTTACATCTGATATTTGCATGTCTAACTTGTCATTATAGATGGAATCAGCTTCAATAGATTTTGGTTCAAAAGCCTCCTGAAACCATTTATCTGATACACCTAATGACTTTTGAAAATCTGCTTGCACTTTTGTAAGATCCCGTTTCGATTCCTTTGCATCACGCATTTTAGAACGAAGATATCGGGCGACATTTTCCATGGATGGCTGTGGGTTGGAAACATTCGGATAGCCATTCAACAATTGCAAACTTGCTGTACCATGCCCGGTCATGTAAGCAAAATCTACTCCTTCTCGTTTTAGCTCGGTTAGCAAATTATATTTCATAAAATTTGCACTCCTGAAGTTCAAAAACTTAATTGATCCCCCTGGCTTGAATAAATGAGGGAACTGTGATTTCAGCGATTGAGATTCGCCCAGGACTGAATTCACTGCATTAGAATTATAGCCATGACCATAGGACACAACCATATCGTCCAATTTATAGGATTGTTGCTTCAAGATTACAAGTTTATTTAAATACTCTTTTATCTTAGACACCATATTTTCACCTTCTTTTACCGGAGGTTTAATCCGAGCTGAATAAATATCCATATCAATGAACTGAGGAGATTCTGCTTTTAAGCTATAGTAATGATATAATTCTTTATTCCTGCCCGTATCTTGTTTCAAATAGTCAAACTTTAAATCAAAATCGTCATAAAAACGATCGGACGCAACTGAAGATTTGTCCCAACGAATCTTTTGGTTCATTTTAAACGCTGAAGTTAGAAATTGGGCATCGCGCAGCATAGGTATCGGAATATTACCAATAAAAACAGCCCCCTCTAGTGGTGAAGTTTTATTCAAATATAGTTGCTGAAGCGTTGCCCTAATTTTGTCAGGGGAAATCCAATTATCGTAGATAATATATGTACCTAATCCATCGCTTTCAAGAACCTGCTTGTAGGCCTTAATCTCATCTCTTGCCAATTCGTATGTTACGTTATCAACAACAATAGCAAAGGAGGATCTTGTCTTCTTGAAAGGCTTTTCTATCAATTGCGCCAATGTGAAAATAGGTGAAAGAAGCATTGCTAAAAATAAAGTTGATTTAATTTTATTATAGAACATCATTAAAATTTTTAGAGAGTTGTATTATGAAGATATAATAATAGAACGTAAATATAAAACCATTTCTGATAATACAGTGATTTCGGCTCTCATTTATTTTTTGGAGACTAAGCAAAAAGTTTGTGTATTCTAAAAAGAAAAAGAGGTAGGTCTACCACCCCTCTTTGGTTGGCTCTGAATAGTTTGATTTTTGAGTTAAAGAATTCAGCATTGGCATTTGTATTTCTGGTTATGAAGAAATTAAGGATATTGTCCAGGTTGGTTTTCGCGGTGCTACGGATTCATACTTTTTGCTTGCCTGCTTTGCGATTTTGATGGTTTCGTTTTTTTTGTCCAATTCTATCGAACGCTGGTTTATCCTTATATGTTGCAGGGCTTCCATTTCCAGCTTTACTAACTGGAACCTATCAGTAACCAATAAGGTGTTTTTGAATACTGTTTTAACAGCTGGTTCCATGGGCTTGGTTATATCGGGGGTTACTTCTTTTACTTTTAAACGCTTGCTCTCACTATGTTCCATCAACACTTCTATAATTTATTTGGATAAGGTGCCTTTGATAGAGGCCACAAGTGTTCCTCTCTTGCCTTTTCCTACTTTGTTGGTTACAAAACTATATAATTTTTTTTACTCTGACATAATAGAAACGTTTAATACACGCGCTGCAATTACCCTTAGCAAAGACGTATGAAATTTTTGTTCAACAGGATGTGCCAAAAGCTGGACTCAACTGCTTCGCTTGCGTTTTTATTCAGGGTTTAACACTTTTACACCGCTTGAACTTCACTACTCCCCCGCCCGCCTTTGGCAATTCTCAAGCAATTTTTAAAAAGGAAGATCATCTGTAGCCCCTTCGGTGGCGTCTGGTGACGGGTTCGGCGCAGGAGTAGCCGGTGCTGGTTGCCAGGCTCCACCCGAGCTAGTGTTTCCCACTTGGGAGGTTCCGTCGGCTTTACTGCCTAGAAGTTGCAATTCTCTCACCCTTAATGATAAAACAGCGCCACTGGTTCCGTCGTTTCGGGTAAAACTTCTAACCTCGGGTGTACCGTCTATCCACACTTTTTGCCCTTTCGTCAGATAAGGAGCCACGTTGGTTCTGTCTGTCCACCAGGCACAGTCCACCCAGGTAGTTCGCTCCTGATTGACGCCCTGGCTGTCGCGAAATTTTTCGGAATGAGCTACAGTAAAGTTGATAACGTTTTTACCACTCACCGTATTGACAATACAATCTTTACCCAAATTCCCAATAACTTGCATTTTTAACATAGTACTCAAAATTTTAGTGTTACAATAATTTAATTGCAGGCAATTTAGTGTTATTTCATGATTTCTTTCAAAACTATTTTAATAGCAATTTTTACCGGCAGATGACCCTGTCAACAATGAGTATCATTTCGCCGGTAGATGCAACCTGCTCATAAGTTGTCATACAATCAGCTAAAATCGAAGGCTATCGGTTAGACTGTTTCTATTGGTGGATAGAAAAATTAAAGAAGCATTTCTATACTCTATTTATATTTATATATCGTATAATAACTATTGAATATCAGTCTATTATATAATTAATTATGAAATACAAAATAAAACTCGCAACCACAAACAAAGGAAACAGATACATTTTCTCAACGCATTTTCATTATAAAAATATTCTTTTTTGCCAGATTTTGCTGAAAAGAATATTCTAATACATAAAAAACAGAAAAAAAATTCCCAACCCAACAAACCGAAGTGCCTGTTGTGTATTCCATTTTTAAACCGTAGGGTGCCAATTTTGTTATTTATAGCGCCGATGGGAAATTAAGTACCTTTGTCGGCTATTCTTCAAAACAAAAAATAGGATTTGTGAGTACAAAAGGAAAAGTATTAGTAGCCATGAGTGGCGGTATTGACAGCACCGTAGTAGCGCTGATGCTGCACAAACAGGGTTATGAAGTGATCGGCATCACCATGAAAACCTGGGACTATACTGCCAGTGGAGGCAATAAAAAAGAAACCGGTTGTTGTAATATTGACAGTTTCAATGACGCGCGAATGGCTGCGGTACAACATGGTTTTCCGCATTTTATATTAGACATCCGAGATGAGTTTGGCGATTTTGTGGTGAATAATTTTGTGGATGAATACCTGGCTGGTAGAACTCCTAATCCTTGTGTTCTTTGTAATACGCATATCAAGTGGCGCGCTTTGCTGAAACGGGCAGATGCTCTCGGTTGCGATTTTATCGCTACAGGGCATTATGCTAAAATACGGAAGGCAGAAAACGGACGTTTTGTCATAAGTAAGGCAGTGGATAGCACGAAAGACCAGAGTTATGTGCTTTGGGGCTTGCAACAAGACCTGCTTCAACGAACGCTGCTGCCCTTGGGTGGGTACCATAAATCAGAAATTAGAAAGATGGCTGAAGAGTATGGCTACCCCGAGCTTGCCAAAAAAAGTGAGAGTTATGAAATTTGCTTTGTACCCGACAATGATTACCGGGGATTTCTGAAAAGAAAGGTAGATGGGTTGGAAACCAGGGTTGCCGGCGGCAATTTTGTAAATAAAGACGGAAAAATCTTAGGACAACACAAGGGCTATCCTTTTTATACCATTGGCCAGCGTAAAGGTTTGGACATTGCCCTGGGGCGACCGGTATTTGTTACCCATATTAACCCCGATACTAATACTGTAACACTGGGGGATGAAGAAGACCTTGAAAAAAATGATATGCTGGTGGGCAAGCTCAACCTTATCAAATACGACAAAATTTCGCAGGGAATGGAAGCCGTTACCAAGATCCGGTATAAGGATGCAGGCACTTTTTCGCATCTTTATCCGCAGGAAGATGGGGTGCGGGTAGCTTTTTATGAAAACGCAAAAGGCATTGCACCGGGCCAGAGTGCCGTTTTTTACGAAGGGGATGACGTGATTGGCGGGGGTATTATATATTCTGGAAGAAAAATTTGACAAATAGTCTCGAATTAGCAAGTTGTATTTCGATTTTTAACATCTGTTTTATTTTATTAGTTTATCTTTGCACCGGCTAATAGTTTTGGTTTACACTGGTTTCAATTGCAGAAAGCAATCTGCTTTTTATTGAATCTATATAATGACGCTGAAAAAAAATACATATCGTACTGTTGTCTGGCTCCTCTTAATCTTGATACCCGGAGTAAGTTTTTCTCAGTTAGACCCCATGAATTACGCGAATGGAACCAGCACGGATACGCCGGAAGTGGTTGCAGCAGCTCCCCTTACTGCCGAAGAATTGGCCATGAAAACCGACCCCAAGCAAGCGTTTAAAAATCTTTTTGAAACTGCTTTTAACAAATCCGGCAAAATAAAAGGGATTAAAACTGAAAACCTGAATCCTCAGGCAATTAGTTTTGTTCAGGATTATATGAAGGTTCACGAAAAAAACCTAAACAGTATGAAATTTTGGGCGAAACCCTATTTTGATATGATGGACGATGTATTGGAGCGAAACGGGGTTCCCAAGCAGTTGAAATATTTGGCAGTAATCGAATCGAATCTAAGAGCTTCGGCTATTTCCTGGGCCGGCGCCGTTGGGCCCTGGCAGTTTATGCCGGGTACAGCCCGAAATATGGGGCTGGCAGTAAACGAATCTATTGATGAAAGAAGAGATTACTTAAAGAGCACACAGGCGGCCACACGCTACCTCAATCAACTTTATGGCATTTATAAAGACTGGCTATTGGTAGTAGCTGCCTACAATTGTGGTCCCGGATGTGTTAATGCAGCTATTAATCGAGCACGCAATAACAATTTCTGGAATATACAATATCAATTGCCTGCCGAAACCCGTAACCACGTAAAAAAATTCATTGCTACCCACTATATTATGGAAGGTAAAGGCGGAATTACTACCCTGCCGAGAGAGGAAGTTATTAATAAGATGCCAAAAGCTCATGATATTGCAACCGATTTGGATGTAAAATTACAAACTATAAATGGACGATACCTGGCAAAGGCGGTTGCTAAATACCTTGAAATGGATTTGAAGGAGTTTAACAAACTTAACCCGGGAATGGATAAGGCCCTGGCAACCAATAGCCCTTATCAACTAAAACTGCCTGTAGATAAAGTGGATTTGTTCTATTCTAAAAAAAATGAAATGCTGAACGAATCCATTTTGATGATTCTGAACTCCGAGTACAAGAATTAAAACAATTTTTCAGCCTTTCTTTTGTTAATTTTTTTCAACAGGCCAACTGTTTCCCCTTCCTTTTTCATCTACCTATAAATAATGAGATGAAAAAGAGATTGATTATTGCTTTCGCTTTAATTTTTGTAACCGGTGCTGGATTGCAGGTAAAAGCGCAAGCGCCTGTAACGCCTCACTCGGCAAAAGATTACATAAAAGATAAAGAAAAAACAGATCCTAATATGTACCGGCATCCCGACGACAGAAAGATCCGGTTGGATTCAAATATCCAAAAAATAGATACCTGGAGCAGCAAGGCCAAT
>JBDHYK010000038.1:0-17916 GCA_039811305.1 Niabella sp. | reverse complement strand
CCAGGGTTTGGGCGTGAAGTGCCTGCCGTGGGCATAGTGAAAAACAATTTTCTACAAATTGTTTGTATTTGGCAAAAACAGTTCCTTTTACAATTTTGTCGCCTCCATAAAAATCATCGTTGAATAAGGGATGGCCTATGTACTTCATGTGAACCCTTATCTGATGGGTGCGTCCTGTTTCTAATTCGCACTGAACCAGGGTTGTGTAGCCAAAGCGTTCCAATACTTCATAATGGGTAATTGCTTCCTTGCCATGGTCTCCATCGGGGTAGGCTTCAAATAGTTTTCTAAATCTCTGATTGCGCCCTACATGAGCCACAATCGTGCCTTTCTGATCTATTACATCACCCCAAACTAATGCGATATAGCGCCTTTTTACACTATGGTCAAAAAATTGTTTTGCAAGATGACGCATGGCATGGTCGGTTTTTGCCAGCACTAACAATCCGCTGGTGTTTTTATCTATGCGATGCACCATTCCAAACCGGGGAAGCATTTCTTCATTAATATTGGCATTTTGTTGTTGCAAATAATAGGCGATTCCGTTTAACAAAGTACCACTATAATTACCACTACCGGGGTGTACCACCATTCCGGCTGCTTTGTTCACAATCATCACAGCATCATCTTCATACACAATCGTAAGCGGAATGTTTTCGGGTACAATTTCATTCGATTCGGGAACCGTATCGGTATATACAACAATTTCCTGTATGCCTTTTATTTTATAATTTGGCTTCACTTCTTTACCATCCACTAATACCATCTTATTATTTATGGCTTGCTGAATTTTGCTTCTGGAAGCCCCTTCTATCCGGTTCATCAGGTATTTGTCAATCCGGTAGGGTTCCTGGCCTTTATCGGTTTTAAAAACAAATTTTTCGTACAACTCATCATTGTTGTCGAGGGTAGGTTCTACGTCTGTATTTTCGTCCTGTATAGGCATTTTTTTTTGACTTTGTGGGTTGCAATAGCACAATCATCATTTTGCCAGATGCTTCTTTACCCGTCGGTCTGTGCTAATAAATTATGTTCACCAACTTTGCAAATGTAGGGGAAGTTCTCATGCTATAGGTTATTTTCTACCATTGGTTTTAGCTACATTTGCTTCTCTTTATGAACATTCAGAAGGTATATTTTCAGGATTTGGGTTCCCGACAGTACAAAAATGCGTGGGACTACCAGGAGTCTATTTTGCAAAAAAATGTTGCTGTAAAAACAAAGATTCGTGAGGCAGAGGAACTGAACCTGCCTGTAAGCCACCTGCCTGTAACACAACACTATTTCCTGATGGTAGAACATCCTCACGTGTACACTCTGGGAAAAAGTGGCCATATTGAAAATGTGTTGTTAAGCGAGGAAAGCTTAGCCCAGCGCGGTATTGAGTTTTTTCGTACAAATCGGGGTGGCGATATTACCTACCACGGCCCGGGGCAAATAGTTGGATATCCTATCCTGGATTTAGAGAAATTTTATACAGATATTGGAAAATACTTACGCAATGTGGAAGAAATTATTATCGCAACTCTTGGCGAATACGGTCTTAAGGCAGAACGTTCGCCGGGAGAAACCGGTGTATGGCTCGATCCGTTTAAAAAAGGTCGTGAAAGAAAAATTTGTGCCATTGGAGTGCGTACCAGCCGATGGATTACGATGCATGGTTTTGCGCTGAATGTGAATACGGATTTAAGCTATTTTAATAATATTATACCCTGTGGTATTCAAAATAAGCAGGTAACCTCTTTACAAAAAGAGTTAGGCAAAGAAATAGCGGTTGAAAAAGTGAAAGAACAGCTAAAGAAAAACTTTGAACGGATTTTTAATATTGAATTAGTTGAGAAAATGGAGCTCTAAAACTCCTTAGGGATGTACAATTTATGCTTTTCCATCAGCTTTCCGTCTGAAAACAATTCAAAATTTATATAACCGGCTTTATAAAAATACGTCTTATCTAATTTAAACTTCCGCTCCTTAATATCTGTCAATTCAAATAAGGGCTGAAAAGTATCGCTATAAAACTTGATACTGTATTTATGATGATCGTTAGGAAGTTCTACGCGGATGTATCTGTCAGATGAGGTAAATACATATTGTGAGGGGCTGAACCCGGGAGGTAAAAATCCCTGGGTATTCGTATTTACGGTACCTGTTGCGGGTGGTATTTCAACGGTTCCCGATGAATCGAATACGGGTCGCTTCGGTTTGGTAATAATATATTTTCCCTGATCTAATAGAACATAAATTCGGTAAAACATACTGTCTGTAAGGGGTTGCCTGTCGGCAAAACCATTTTCGGGAATTCCCGGATCGGGCATAGTAGCAATCGTTTTGAAAAAATTCAAACTATCGTGAGAACGCTGAATACTCACCTGCTTTACAAGGGGATAATTATGATACCAGGCAACTACTACCCTTCCACTAACTTTGTGCACTGAAAAGTCGGGCAACGGATCCTGTGCCATCGCACTATTTACAAGTAGTACCAAAATAAAACTTAATACAACAAATCTATTCATAGTTCTGTGTTCTAATAAAGACGAACAAAGGTAACGGACTGTTGGCTAAAAACTAAAATATTAATAGCCCTTTTGGCAGCGACAGGTTTCCCTGTAAGCCGCCACAATGTATAATCAAAACCCGTTCTCCTTCGGTAAAATATTGTTTTTGAACTAAATCATGCGCAGCATAAAACAGTTTTCCTGTATAAACAAAATCTGTTGGAATACCGGTTTTGGAATAAAAATCATTCATAAACTGAAACAAATCGGGTGTACGCCTGGCATAACCGCCAAAATGATAATCGTGCAACAGTTGAATTTTTTGGGTTCGATCTGTTACTAAAACACGAATTTCTTCTTCCAAACTGAAATTGTTCCTGAACATACTGATCCCTATAACCTTTGTATGCGGCATCTTACTATTTATAAGTCCTGCCACCATTGTACCTGTTCCCACCGCACAGAGAATGGTATCAAATTGATCCTTTTCATAAGGGATGGTGCCCGCACCCAGGGCACCCCATTTGCCATACCCACCCTCGGGTATGTAGTAACAGGAGGCATCGTTCACATCCTGAAGCCGATTTCTGCTACGATAGTCTTCTCTTGATAAAAATTGAAGTTCCATCCCATAACTTAAAGCATCTGAAAGGGTGTGAGATCGAACTTGAGGCTCCTCACCTCGGATTAGGCCCACACTTTTGAAACCCAGTTGAGAACTGGCAGCAGCCGTAGCCACAATATGATTCGAATAGGGACCACCATAGGTTACAACAACTTGTTTCTGCAGGTCTTTGGCTTCTTGCAGGTAAAATTTTAATTTAAACCACTTATTTCCGCTAATCACAGGGTGTATTTTATCTGTTCTTAATACAGAAACCTGCACCCCCTGGCGGCTGAGATAAGGAACCTTATCCGTTGTAATCAATTTTTCATCAATCGTAGGCACAATAAGAAATAAGTTGGCAAATTTAGTTTAATTTTGGCACTACTAACTTGTAATACGTAATCTTCATAAAAAAATGCAAATGAAACCAACATTAGTAATTCTGGCGGCCGGTATGGCCTCACGTTATGGAAGCATGAAACAAGTGGAAGGTTTTGGCCCCTCTGGCGAAACTATTATGGACTACTCCATTCATGATGCTACACGAGCCGGATTTGGGAAAATAGTATTCCTGATCCGTCAACAATTTGAAGAAAATTTCAGAAAATTGTTTGCTGAAAAATTAAATGGAAAAATCAATTATGATTTTGCTTTTCAGGAGCTGGACATGTATTTGGACGGATTGAACATACCCGAAGAACGAACGAAACCTTGGGGTACCGGCCATGCTGTGCTTTGTAGTAGCAATGTAGTAAAAGAGCCTTTTGCCGTTATTAATGCTGATGATTTTTACGGATTTGATGCATTTAAACGAGCTGCTGATTTTTTAACGAATGAATGTAATGAAAAAACTTATGCTGTAGTGGGTTACGATTTGATGAAAACCCTGTCGGAACACGGAACCGTAAACCGGGGGCTGTGTACCCTAAACGAAAAGGGCGACCTGGCCGGAGTAGTTGAAAGAATCGGGATTGGCCTGGAAGGCGACAAAGTAGTGGTTACCGATGGGTTGGAACCAAGAGAATTGCAAAAAGGTGATGTAGTTTCCATGAATTTCTGGTGTTTTCACCCCTCGGCTTACGAACACTACGAA
This sequence comes from Niabella sp., assembly GCA_039811305.1. GTDB lineage: Bacteria > Bacteroidota > Bacteroidia > Chitinophagales > Chitinophagaceae > Niabella. The sequence continues at coordinate 13,718 of JBDHYK010000038.1, read as the reverse complement.
AAAGATTTCAAGGTTTTTATACAAGAAAACATATCGGTACCAAAAGCCGAGTTTTTGATTCCGGCTGTTGTGGATAATTTTCTGAAAGAAGAAGGGGTTGTAAAAGTACTTCCTACCACCGCACAATGGTTTGGCGTAACCTACAAAGAGGATGCACCTGCCGTAAAACAACAATTAGACGATTTAATTGCAGCAGGCGAATATGCTGCAAACCTGTGGGGATAATTAAAAATTATTGTAACAAAAAAAATCCTGATATCGTGTGATATCAGGATTTTTTTTATGCATAAACGGGTTTAATTCGCAAGTTCGATCATTGCCGGTAATTTTTTTAACAGGTCTTCGTCGCCACTAAAACCAACATCTTTAAACTTAATGTTTCCATCGGTGCCAATAATGAATTTGGTAGGAATTCCCGTAACACCAAACTGCCCAACAACTTTGTCTTCGTTGTCCATCAACACATGAAACTCTTTGTACCCCTTTTCATTGATGAATTTTTTAGCATTCGCTAATTTATCTTCTTCGGTTTGCCAGGTATCTACGAACAGAAATTTTACATTTGGATTGTCTTTATAGTGATTGACCATTTTTTGCATGCTGGGCATGGATGCAATGCAAGGGCCGCACCAGGTAGCCCAGAAATCTACAATCACTACTTTGTTTTTATAGTCCGAAAGGCTCACGCTTTTACCGTCCATATCCATCAGGGTAAACTGAGGAGAAGGATTGTTGAGCCGCCCTTTTTTAAGGTCTTCCAACATTTTATTATGGGCCTCTTTTTCTAAACCGGCAAAATACTCGCCGAAACCGGCGTCAGACTTTTTATTGGCTACATAAGCGGTTTTTAATATTTCATTGATTTTTTCATTCGATTGACCTTTTTTTACAAAACTTTCCAAAAGAGGCTTATAGAGGCTGGGTTTCATGGCTTTCGCTGCTATCGTAGCGAAGGTTGTATTGTGATCTGCACTCTCCCCTTTTGTGATGGCTTGTGCTTCTTTTGCAAAACTCAACGCCTTTTTATAATTCCCCATTTTGTACAAAATCATCGCATAAGTATCGGCATAAGTTGCATAATCTTTTTCTCTTCTCTCTGTCCAATCTTTAGTGCGTTCCATTTTGTTCTTTTTCCCCTTAGGATTTTTCCACTCAGATTTTCCAAACTCCAGCGCACGACGAGATAGTTCTTCGGCCAATTTAATATTGGCATCTTCTTCCTGCATTTTCCAGGCCGCACTGTTGAACAAGTTGGCTTTTGCCGAACCTTCGGGTATCTGATCCGTAAATTTTTTAAACCCATCCCAGTCTTTTTTCCCAGTATAGGCACTTGCAATACTTCTTTGCAAATAATCTATAAATGATTGGTAAGATGCAGGATCTTTGGTGGCTTTTACAGCAGTTTGGGTTTCTTGTAAAATGGCTTCTTTTTGTGCTATCTCTTTTGCTCCGGTAAACTGTGTATATACTTTATTTACGTCAAACTCGGTTTTTGCAGGATATTTTTCAAGCATCAGCTTTTGAAAAAACACAGATTGTTGCCTTAACCGAAGCAAAGCGTATAAGTTGGAAATTCTGGTATAGTCTTCTTTTACTTTCAAACCCTTTTGTAATAGGCTTTCAATTTCTTTTTGTATGGCAGCACTTCCTTTCTCTTTGTTGTCTTTGTTCAGTATACTCAAATAGCTGACAATATTGTCCTCCCTGGTTTCCGGATACAATTTAAACAGGCTTTCATAGGTTTGCATCGCTTTTTTGGCATCTGTTTTCATGCCTAAAAAGCTTTCTCCAAAACCAGAGTAAATGCCAGCAACATCAGCATAACTTGATTTCAGGGGCTTGCCATCACGATAAAGCTGTACGATAAACCCATTTTCGTTATTATTGTCAAATGCCTGATCAATAACAAAGCTAAAAGCTACGGTTCTGGCTGAAGTGTCGGTTTTGTATTTTCCGACCAATTTCCCAAATTCTCTTTTCAACGGAATATCTACGATCTGAATACCTGTTTTATTTTCAAAAACCAAGGCAAAGGCTTCCGGCATTTTTAGTATTCCGGCAAGATTTCCAGATTGGGTATAAGTAAAACTAATTTCGTCGCCAGGCTGTGGTTGTGCCGGCGTGTAGGTGAAATTCTCCTGAGCTGCAAGCTGCAACACTGCAAAAACTGCAACTAATAAAAATAGACGTTTCATTATTAAATTTTAAAATTATTGACTAACACAAAATGGTTCTGTTCTTCGCGGAGGTACGGTTCTTCGCGTTCTAACCCTAACGCACCGATATAAGCACAAACATTTACTGCTCTGCTAAGGCTGCCTTTATTTTGCCCAATACATCAGTATCCAGCATTTTTACAGCCATATCAATCATATTGGAAAAAGCAATCGCATGCGAAATCCCATGTCCGATAATTACTGGTTTTTCTACACCCAAAACGGGTGTACCCCCATAAAGTTCAAAATTGAACCTGTTAAAATATTGATTATCAATAGATTCATTGATAGCGATATCATAAAGCGATTCGGCTAATTTTAAAACGATGTTGCCAGTGAACCCATCACAAACCATTACATCGGCTTTATCGGTAAATGCATCTCTGCCTTCGATATTACCAATAAAGTTGATTGAAGGGTTTTCTTTGAGTAAAGGATAGGTTGCCTGCATCAATATATTACCCTTACCTTCTTCTTCACCAATGTTCAGCAAGCCCGTTTTTGGGTTTTCCACACCCAACATATATTTGGAATATAAGGAGCCTATGATAGCAAACTGATTCAGTTGTTCTGGTTTACAATCCGAATTGAGACCTACGTCTAAAAGAAGGCCAGTACCTCCGTTTTGAATTGGAATAAAAGACGATATTGTTGGCCGCAAAACGCCCTCTACTGCTTTGATTCTGAACATGGTACCTACCAGCATAGCGCCTGTGTTTCCGGCACTTACAAATGCATCGGTTTGTCCCGATGCTAAATATTTAAATCCGATGGCAATGGAAGAATCTGGTTTTTCTTTGAGGGCTTTGGTAGGATGCTCGTGCATACCAATTACCTGGCTGGCTGGCACTAGGGTAAAGCAGGTTTCAGGAACCGGATATTGAGCTAATCCCGATTGAATACCCTCCGGGTCGCCAAACAGTGTAAAATGCACTGTGTCGTTTACCCGATCGGACAGGTATTGGTTAATACCCTTTACTACTTCAAGGGGCGCATAATCGCCACCCATCATGTCTATTCCTATATTCATCGGCAACCTGGCTTAAATCCAAAAAAAAATCCCGATACATTTGCCCAAAGGTAAAAAAATGTATTGGGATAACAACTATTTGGTAAATAAGTAAATTAAAGAAATTAAGCTTTAGACGGAGCCTGTTCTGCTACAACTTTCCCTTTATACATCAACTTACCTTCGCTCACATGGGCGCGGTGGCGCACATGAGTTTCGCCAGAAGTAGCATCTGTACTTAAAGTAGTGGCAGTGGCTGTATAATGCGTTCTGCGTTTGGCACTTCTTTGCTGGCTATGTCTGCGTTTAGGATTTGGCATAACTATTATTTAAAATTATTGAAATAAACTTTTACTACTACTCAAAAAATCATTTCTTTTTAGAAGTCCGGAATTTTTCCAGATCCTTCCAGATCGGGTTGGAAGTATGGGTCGGTGTGTTTTCCGCCTCTAATCCTCTCAGCCTCTTTATTGCATCCTGGTTACAATTGGGGCCATCTGCGTTTTCAAAACCACAGGTTTTGTACATGGGAATACTCAGGTTGATGAATTCATAAATCCAGGTCTGCACATTCAGTATTCCCTCTCCCCTGCTGATATAATACACATCGGGGTCTTCTTCCTGCTCATTCATAAGCTCCGGTTCCTCTACCATCTTCACTGTAATCAGAAATTCATCCCATAAGTCTAAGGTTATCAAACTGTTACACCTATCGCATCCGATATCTATCTGCCCACCTACCTCAAACTTGAGCATCATAAAACTGCTTTTTTTATCTAAAAACAGCTTAATATCTGCCCGGCAATTTTCAAAATCCTGCTGGTCAAATGGCTCAAAGAACTTGTCGGTAATTTCATAATGAAACTCATGAACCCCGGGTTTGAGACCCACAAAAGCAATATTATAATCCCTTCTGCCAGTCATAATTCTTCTAAAATTGAAAACAGTGTGCAAAGGTAATGCTTTTTTTGCACAAAATGGGGCATTTATAATCTTTTATTCTGGAGTTTGTACAAATTACTTACCCGAAAGGGTTAATTTTGCAGCCTTAAATTTTGTTATGGATCTAATAAAAGAACTGAACTGGCGGGGTATGGTGCAGGACATAATGCCCGGCACACAGGAACAATTAAACAAAGAGTGTACAACCGCATATATTGGCTTCGACCCCACCGCCACAAGTTTGCATATTGGCAGTTTAGTACCCATTTTACTGTTGGTGCACCTACAAAAAGCAGGGCACAAACCCTTAGCCTTAGTGGGGGGCGCCACCGGAATGATTGGCGACCCCAGCGGAAAAAGTGAGGAAAGGAACCTGCTTAACGAGGAGCAACTGGCAGAAAACGTATCGGGTATCAGAAAACAACTTGAAAAATATCTCGACTTTGACCCCAAAAGGCCCAATGCAGCGGAAATGGTGAATAATTACGACTGGTTTAAGGACATTTCTTTTCTGGGATTTTTAAGAGACGCCGGAAAACATATTACCGTAAACTACATGATGGCCAAAGACAGCGTTAAAAAGCGCTTTGAAGGGGAACTGGGCATCAGTTATACCGAATTTGCTTATCAGTTGATGCAGGGTTACGATTTTTACCATCTTTTTAAAGAAAAAAACTGTAAACTGCAATTGGGTGGTAGCGACCAATGGGGTAATATTACCACTGGTGCTGAATTTATCAGGCGCAAAGCCAATGGAGAAGCTTTTGCCTGCACCTGCCCCCTAATAAGAAAGGCAGACGGAACAAAATTTGGCAAAACCGAGCAGGGTAATATATGGTTAGACCCTGAAAAAACCACCCCCTACCAGTTTTATCAATTTTGGCTAAATACCAGTGATGCTGATGCAGAAAACTGGATAAAAATTTTCACTTTTTTGGACGAGCCTACTATTAGAAACCTTATTGAAACCCATAGGGCAGACCCGGGGAAACGAGAGCTTCAAAAAACCTTAGCCAGAGAGGTAACCCTTTTTGTTCATGGCGAGGCAGAGTATCAAGCGGCGCTTAAAACTACTGAGCAACTTTTTTCGCAGCAAAACCAACCCGCCGAAGCCATGAGCGTAGAAGAGCTGGAAGGATTAGAAGGTGTAATAAAAAGTAGTATTGAAACTTCAAAAATTACAGCCGCGATAGATATCGTAAGCCTTTTGGCAGAAACCGGTATTGCGAACAGCAAAGGCGAAGCCCGCAAATTAGTTCAGGGAGGCGGTATTAGCCTTAACAGGAAAAAAGTGGATGCTGTTACTACACTGTTAACCTCCAAAGACCTGCTACACAACAAATACCTACTGCTCCAAAAAGGGAAAAAGCACTATTTTTTGGTAGAAGCAGTATAGAGAACGAAGTCGTTTTATACCCTTGAACCCGGCTGAATATCAGATAGGAAACCCTCATTGCATAAAATGCAGTAGGAGTTAAAAGTTCAATACAATTCCGGGCATGAACACTCCATATCGTTGCGAGAGGGTATAATTTAGTTCGGTTTTTCGCTTTCTTTGCTGTGCACCCTGAAGTTTTTGTCGGTTATTTTTAGCTACTTGTTTGGCGCAAAGATACCCAAGCGCCAGAGCTAAAGGGTAATCGCTGGCCCAGTGCACCTGGTTGTTCATCATTGCAAATCCCACCAGGCCAATAAGGGAGTAGCCCACCGGTTTTATATATTTTTTTTCAGGATAGTTTTCTGCAAAAATGGTTACAGAACTCATCATAGTGGCTAAGTGCCCAGATGGGAACGCATCATACTGTGGGGTGTGATTCTGGTAGTTTGAAAAAGAGGGCAACGGCCTCCATTTTCCCCCATCGGCAGTAGCTACAAAAGGACTTTCTCTGCCAGAAACCCGTTTTATAATCTGGGTACTAATTCCCATCAGAAAAAAGGATTCTGCTAACTGGCTCGCAGTACTTATAGAACGGTAGTCATTTTTTATTTTCCCATAAATGTATAGTCCACCTCCTAAAAGAAGACTGGGGAACCCTTGCCCCAACTGGTACAATGCCGTGTTCAGGTTGCCCGGAAGTCGAATAATTTTTACATCTGTTTTTCCAAGTTTTATTTTAAAAACATCGTTATAAATTCCTTCGTCGCTTAAATGAATGTGTTCAGAAAGCTTCCCTACGCCCTCAATCAAAGGCTGATCTGCAATAATAAGCCCTACAGTAGAGCCGATGATGGCCGCATGAATATCTGCTGTACCTTTTTCAAAAGGAGCCATCACCATTCCGCCTGCATCTTTAGGCAAATTTGTAATAAACGAAAATAATTTTGGTTTTTTATAAACGAAACCTGACGAGTCTTTAAACTGATAGTGTTGCTCCTTTCCTATTATTGTTTTTCTTACCTGAACTTTCTTTTGTTTCACAAATTTCAAGGTATCGGTAGTTTGGGCGTTCGAATAACCAATCCCCATTATAAAAACCACCCACAACGCAAAATGCTTTTTAAACATGGTACTTATTTACCTTGAATAATAACTAAATTGATTCCACCGGCGTATCCATTATAAAAGGGTACGGGTATAAAAGTATATTCTTTTTTCTTAAATATTATTTTTTCAAATACCGGATACGCCCAATAGGCCAGTCGGGTTGATAAGATACCGACACCAGCACCTGCTACAATATCGCTAAACCAATGTCGGTTATTATAAACCCGTAAAATCCCTGTTATGCCAGCAGCAGTGTATCCTGCAATCCGATACCATGAAGACTGGTCTCCATATTCGGTAGCCAGAAACTCTGCTCCTGCAAAGGCAGCGGCTGTGTGCCCCGATGGGAATGAGTTTCTACTGGTGGAGTCGGGGCGGATATTTTGAAAGCCATATTTAAAGGCATGGGTAAAAGCGGTAGGAAGCGTACTCGAAAGCGCTAATAACAGTAATTTTTGTTTGAAACTGTGCTTTCCTTTTATCCCAACAGCATCAAGACCCATGGTTACAACAGCCGGTGCAAATTGCAGGTAATTATCCAGTTCCGTTGTTCTTCTAAAATTCCTTTGTTCAAACCTGGCTATTTCAATATCAGTGAAGCTTAACTGTCTGACTTGTGAAAAAACAACACCAGAAGCAAAAAGAGACATTGGCAAAATAAAGGGTTTCAAAACCGCTTTTCTTTCTTTTTTGGTAGCAAAACTTGTGTCGTCATAGACTGGGTCTGCAACGGATATTTTGGGTAACGTGTCGGTTTTTTGTGCTAACGAAGAGCAAAATTGTACACAGAATAATAAAATGAGCACAACTACTCTCATAAACGAATTATCTTTTTGTTTACTTTGTCTTTGAGGGGTTTCCCTCAAATTCCGGGTTGTAAGTTTTTGGGTGAAAATATAGGAAAAGGACAGAAGTGCAAAATTAAAATTCTCGGTTTTGCTAATTCGGTAAATACGCCTTCACATTACCCAGTTTCATAATTTGGTTTTAACCTTCCAAAGTACTATTATTGATGCTAATGTTTGGGCGAAATTTTTTCTACCTTGTTCTATCTGAGTATCATTTCATCCACCTTTTTCCCTGTAGCATCATAAATTGTAAACCTCGCTTCTTGATTTGAAACATTCGCTTTTACAATATTATTGTTGGAATTGACGATGATTGGAAATTTCACAGTCTTATTGGATTGTAAAAATCTATGCCGGTGTTCATGGCCACTTAACATGATTTGGATACCCGCATCATTTAATATGGGTACAAATTTGCTCATAATTTCTTCATTGCCATGCCATCCATTTACTGCGGGTATATGGCAAATTGCTATTTTGTATTTAGCTTTTTTATAAGATTCTGTTTTTACAATTTCTTTTAACCACTTAGCCTGTTGAGTTCTGTAATAATCCATATCGGTAATACCACTGTATTCAATATCAGAATCGGGTTTGTCTTCTCCCGGGTCCAATACGATAAAACAGGCGTCCCCCTTGGTAAACATATAGTACAAATGCCCACTGGTTGTAGGAAAGTAATTTGAGAATTGAGAAGCAAACGGCGCACGGGTTTCGTGGTTACCCCGTGCGTAATACATCGGTTTTTCGCTGGCAAATACAGCAACTGCAGTATCCATAAAGCCGGTAAAGATCTGTGCTTCGTTCATTGAACTATTTATCATATCGCCATTGAAAACAATAAAATCTGTTGTTGCCATATCTACCAATCCTAACAATTGTTTTAACACTGCTGCTCGTTCATGAATATCATTTACCATGGCAAACTCAAAAGTTCCGGGCTTTCCATTTGTTGTAAATGATAATGGCTGTTTTCTGTACACGACGGTTGCGGCGATTTTGCCATATTGCACATTCACCCATTCCTGTTGGAGCACTTCCTGAGAATAGATTCTGTACCGGTACCGGGTATTGGGCTGCAAGTCTTCCAATTTTACCTGATGCACCGTATTTATATTCTTTAAGCCATTCGTCGAATTAAAATATTTTGGTCTTTCTTTTTGATAGAAGGTAGTACCATCATCAGGAGCCAGTTCCACCCAGCCTACTGAGGGCTTATTACTTGTCCATACAATAATCACTGTGCTGTCCGTCATCGCTTGTAGATAAGGACCATGAGAAATTTTAATATTCTCCTGTGCAGAAACAAATGTTGCTGCAATTAGAATAAACAGTATAACGAATCCTGTTTTTTTCGTGATTGGCTCTATCAGCATTCTCTTCATGTCTTTAATTTAAATTTTTACTCTTCCCAGAAAATTTTTAATCTACGCTTTATTGTTTTTCCAGAAGAACTGATTTCTAAAAGGCAACTCCCTGTTTCATTCAATTTTATTTTTTTATATTGGGCTTTCCCTTCAATTCTTAAGTTTTTTGTATTGGGTAAAAAAACAATATTTTTCGATTTCGATTTTTTGGAGTCCTGCCAACTTATCGTAAAAGAATTTTTGTTTACAACCTGTTGAATCATTTTTCCTGTAGCCGCTTGCATATAGGGGCGCAGCAGTACTCTTTTAAAAAAAATCTGGTTTTCGATTCCCCTAAAATAATCCCAATAAAAATCACCAATTACTAAAGAGTCTATCCCTTTAACCATCATGCTTGCGGCATCCACCACTTCCTGTCCGCCAGTATAAAATGCTCCCCACTCACCAATAAGCATGGGCAATTGAAGCTTTTCTGCCGAACGTGCTAATTGGCAAAACATATACAAAAGTCGGTTGTTATCTGCCTTCCCGGCCATTTCGGTATCTAATACAATATCGTAAAAATGCGGCATATAGCCTTGTTGTGTACCGGCTTCTTTAATTGGTGTAATATAAGTAGGGATACCATTATTACTGGAAACACTGGGCTCCCAAAATAAAATATGCCGGGTATTTACTTTACGAACCGCCTTCGCCAAACGCGTGTAAAAAGGAATCAAAGCAGTTTCTTCAAAATGGCGATAGATGGGCTCCATTTTTTTCAACACGTTTATAAAAACCTTTTCCTCGGTTAGGTTTTGTAAGATAAAATTCTTGCCCTTTTCATCCATCCACATCGCACCCACTTCTTCTACGGTAAGTTTTTTAGAGCTGCTTTGTTGATTGAGAGCTTCTGTTATTTCAGTCATCATCGTACCTAAAACCTGTTCTACGGGCGATCCGATAAACGGCTCATTCATTACGTCAAAACCAACAATATTTTTATCCTCTTTGTATCGCTCAGCAAGCATCGTCCAGGTTACTGCATAGTGATCCTGAACCCCTACCCCATCTGCAGTGGGCTTGTTTTTCCAAAAACTATCGAAAGCTGTTTGTACTGCCGGGCTAATGTAATAAGCATCACTCCAGATACCCCCCGTAATATGAGGTTTGCCTTCGTCTAATGTAGCCCAAAGTGGCGCCCCCCCGCCAAACTTTTCACCATACAAGTCCTGGTGCATATCCAGTATCACGTAGATGCCATGCTGCTTTGCATACTGTAAACGTTGATCCAGGTCTTTCAGATAAGTTTGATTATACTTGCCTGGTTCGGGTTCCAGAGCCGACCAGTTTACACCCAAACGAACCGCATTATAACCCCAGCTTTTCATTTTCCTAAACGCCTCATCTTTTGTTAAATTAAGAAATTTGTTGGCTTTGTCTTTGTTTACATAATTGAGCCCACGTAACAAGATCATGCGTCCATCTGCATCTCTTAATGCAGATCCATCCACCTGTACAAAGCCTTGCTGGCCAAAACTGGAAACGCTGATGAACAGCAGGCATACTAATTTCAAAATTGGTTTCATCTATAAGCAGTGCTTAGTTTAATCATTTGTGCTATTGCTGATAAAAATCCAATTCTGCAATAGATACCGAATTACTTTCATTGGCGGTTTCGGTAGCGGTAATCCGAACAAATTTTCCGGATACCGGTTTTTCAAAAAAGAATTTTCTCTTTGTAGGATCATTTATCAAATTACCAAATGAAAAAGCTCCGACCGATTCCCAGCGTTCTCCATCCTTACTAATTTCCACTGTTCCTTTTGCCATCATACCCTCGCTATTTTGCGTTTGCGGTGTATAGGCAAATGCTTTTAGATTATACAGATCGCCTAAGAAAATCACAATTGATGCTTTAGGATCGGTATTGGATTGCCACCAGGTTTTGGCGTTATTATCAATCGCCATTTTTGCTTTGTGCGCCTGACGTTCTGAACTCACCCCTTTTACGAGCCAATTGTTTTTTGGAATACTCAACTCTTCTGTTACCACAGTTCCTTTTTCGTTATTAATGATCGCTACTGCCTGAACCGTTCCTTTATTGAAAGTAAATGGTTGGGTGTATGGTTTGCTTTGAGACGTAGGTATAGTACCATCTGTAGTATAAAATATTTTCACACCCTGGTTGAGGTTTTCAGATGTATTTTCACCATGGGGTTTCCAGTTGAAAGCAGCATGTATGGGTTCTATCGCTACATTACCCTCCTTATTTCTGCTTACTTCTAACTGTGGCGGACGTGTTTTATAAAAATAGCCCCCAAGGGTAGCAATGGCAGGATCTAATCGGCTTTCTAAAATACGCAATCTGAATTTTGAGGCTGTTACGGGAGGAAAACGTAAAATTCGCTTATAACCGATATTAGTAGCATTGGCAACTTCTTTCCATTGTCCATTGATCCATGCATCCACAGCATGCTGTTCTACGCGCTCGCTATGTGTATTCACCGATTCCTGAATCATAAAACGATTGATGGTAACCGGTTGCTTAGTTGTAATTACAATTTCTTTTTCTTTTTGATTAAGTAATGCATAGGTGTTCAAATTATTATCAAGAACAGCCTTGTTTACATTGGCTCCGGCAAATAGGTTTTTTGAATACGTTTCTGAAATACGTTTTCCTACTTCATTCAAAACATTCACATCTTCGGGTGAAAACTTTCCCTCTCGATTGGGTGGAATATTTAGGAGGAATGTGCTATTGCCCCCCACAGAACGTTCATAAATATCAAATACATCATCGGCACTTCTTACTTTTTGGTATTGATCATCTCTGTAAAACCACCCTTCCCTAATGGATGTATTGGTTTCTGCCTGCTGATAGTGTAAAAACTTTGCCTTATACAATTGCTCTCTACTTCCTAGATCATTAGCCATCATATCGGGAAATTTAGTTGCCGTATTTGGATTTTCCTGATAGGGAATCACGTTCCATTCTGTACTTCGTGTGCCCCCCGACTCATTTCCGCACCAGCGAATATCTTCCTTCCCAAATATCACGGCTTTAGGAGCAAGTGTATGAATGAGTTCTTTCCATGCGGCATAGTTGTACTGTTGACCACCCTTGGTTTTTGGATGTGCTCCATCAAACCAGAGCTCCTCAACCGGACCATATTCGGTAAGCAATTCAAATAATTGGTTTAAGAAATATTCATTATAATCATCTACTTCAAACTGAAACTTTGTTTTATTAGTAAAAGGTCTGCCGGGTACTGCTCTCGGAATCGTACGTAAGGTAGTTTTACTCAGGTTGCCATACAGCCCTTCGGGATTTTCTATCTGAAATAGATCGGCAGGAGAAAGATAAATACCCAATTTGAGCCCGTATTTTTTTAAAGAAGCAGAAAGATCTTTTAATATATCTCCTTTGCCATTTCTAAAACCTGTTGACATGATACCATGTGTTGTATATCGGCTTTGCCAAATCACAAATCCATCATGGTGTTTAACCGTAAGAATCACCATTTTCATTCCGGCAGCTTTCATGGCTTTGCACCATTGGTCGGTATCTAATTCCTTTAAATCAAAAATTTTAGGATCTTCTTTTCCGTTACCCCACTCCATTCTTGTAAACGTATTGGGGCCGAAATGCACAAAGGCAATAAATTCATTTTTTAAAGCAGCTAACTGGTTGGCAGTGGGTATTACATGTGCCGCTTTTTTAATGATCAAATCCTTACTATCCGTAGGATTCACCGCTATGGAGTTTTGAAATGGGATCGTTGGCTTTTGAGCCATTCCGGCAATTGTCAATAAAGCAAAGCCGATTACAAATACGTGTCGCATATTCAACTATTTTTTTATGAAATGATTTTCTATTTAAACTTGTAAAATCGTACCCAGTCTATTTCCATTTCTACGGGCAATTGTGCAGGATCTACTTTACCTACCCAGGAACCACCGAGCTGCATATCCAGTAACAAATAATGGTCGCCCTCAGCATAAGGAAACTGATCTTTTTTGGTTGTACTGATTCTGGGATAAGCAAAAGTTCTTTTATCGTTTACATAAAACACCACGCTATCCCTGTATTTTTCTACAGCATAGGTATTAAACTCATGTGGGATGATAATAGCTGTTCCGCCTTGCGGAGGATTCTTCTTTTCTTTTAGCGTAATTGTGTAGTAAGAATGTACGGTTTGATACACAATGTTATCATCGTTCAGGTGTTCCATAATATCTATTTCACCACCATCGGGGTATTTTCTACCCTGCCCTAAAAGCCAGAACGCCGGCCATGCGCCTGTAGCAGTACCTAATTTAGCTCGTATTTCCAATCTGCCAAAACCAAAACCTACTTTATCTTTGGTATAAACGCCTCCTGTTAAAAAGGCTGCTGTATCCTGTTTTTGAGTTGTATTATTAATGCCTCGTAACACTAGTTTACCGTCTCTTATGGCAAACAAGCTGTCGTAAAAACTCATGTGCCGATCCCAATCGGATAGCCCTCTGGGAATTTTCGACCATCGGGAGTCGTCCAGTTGATCAAAATTTTCTTCCCAGCTCAATTTCGGCTTCTGCAATAATTTAGATTTGGCACAAGAGGAGAACAGAATGACGAACAAAAATATTGGAATCTGCTTCATACAATCTATTTATTAATCTCTAATATGGCTACCACCGGCATATGATCAGAAGCCGTTTTATTTGGAATAACCTGGTGCAGCTTTACTTTAAAAGGGCTCCCCTTCTTGAACGCAATATAGTCAATGGCACCTGTTTCACTATCTTCATCAAAAGTATTTGGACAATTTTTACAACTGCGTTCAAAACTTAGGTCCAAAGTATTGATAACATCGCTCTTTTCTTCAG
>JBDHYK010000037.1:0-17944 GCA_039811305.1 Niabella sp. | reverse complement strand
TTCTTTACGACACCAGCCTGCAAAAAAGAAAAAGCGACTCTCTTTGTTCCCGAAATTTCAGAATTTAAGTTAGAAGCCTGGAAAAATGGCGAATTAATTACAACCGATGTGGTAGCCATCATTTCCTCCGGATCCATTTCATTGTCGGTACCCGAAAATTTTCAACTTAAAAGGGTTACGCCTACGTTTACAACCAACGCCAGCGAAGTAGTGTATAACAACATCCCGATACAATCTGGTGTTACCGAAATTACTATGGCGAATAACGATCAGATTACCCTGAAGGGAAAAGGTGCAATGAGTACATACAAAATTGTTATTAATTATTTACCCGGAGAAGGGTTGGTTTTTGATAATTTCAGCCTTGAAAAAACAAATAATCCCTCTCTGGAATCGGATATTCGTTTTTCAAACAAAGAGGATTCTTTGTTAGCCACAGGTTTTTTCGATGCACAGTCCTATATACCCAGTTTCACTACCAATGCCACTGAAGTACTCGTAAATAATACCCGGCAGGTTTCGGGGGTTACTGCGGTCAATTTATCGGCTCCGGTACGCTATACCTTGGTTTCAAAAACAGGGTTTAAGAAAGTGGTTATCGTGTATTATTCACAGCTTTTTGCCGATATTCCCCATATTTTTATAAGCACGGTGAATAACGCACCTGTCAACTCAAAGGATGTGTATGTTAGTGCAGGAATAAAAATAAACGGACATGGGAAGTATGCTGATTATACGGATTCTACCCAGATAAGGGGTAGAGGAAACTCTACCTGGTCTTACCCAAAGAAACCCTACCGCCTGAAACTAAAAACTAAGGCAGCTTTGTTTGGTTTATCGGCAGAAAAGGACTGGGTGCTTTTAGCAAATTATTTAGATCCCACTTTGATGCTCAATGCAACCGCTTTAAAATTAGGTCAGCTTCTGAACGTTCCTTATGCAAATACTACGCTGCCCGTAGAACTTACCATTAACGGAGTGTATCAGGGTGCATATACATTTACGGAACAAATAGAAGTAGAGACCAACCGGGTGAATGTGAAAGGGGGGGCGTTGTTGGAGTTAGACTCCTATTTCGATGAAGATTGGAAATTTAGATCTGCCCCTTACAATTTACCAGTAAATGTGAAATACCCCGACCTGACTACGAATTCGGAATTAGAGGTGATTAAGAACCAATTTAATAGTTCTTTAGCACTGTTGAGCCAAGCCAATTTCCCAAATAATAATTATTTAGATAGTTTTGACAGCACCAGTTTTGTAAACTATTTATTAGTGTATTGGCTTACAGACAATCGGGAACTCAACCATCCCAAGAGTAGTTACATGCACTTACAGACAGATGGTAAATATTATTTTGGCCCTATTTGGGACTTCGACTGGGCGTATGGCTACGAAACAGACGGTAAACATTTTATTACCTATAATGCTTCCTATTTTGCATCAAGGCCCATCAGCTATGGTACAAATTTTTTTAAACGATTTTTAGACGATCCCCGAATTAAGGCAAAGATAAAAAGGCACTGGAATGAGTTTAGAGCCAATAATTTTGGCCAGCTTACCACGTATGTGTCTCAACAGGGAAAATTGATAAAAAACGCTTACGATAACAATAATAAAACCTGGAAGCGAAGCGGGAACAGCACATCGGTAGAAGATGCACAGCGGCTAAATAGCTGGCTGACCAACCGCGCAGCTTATTTAGATAATTATATTTCAGGTTTATAAAGAGTAAGTATCGGGCTAAAGGAAAAATACCATTGGGAAAGTTTTGTTTAAACTAAATTTGCGGTTTCAAAAAACGTCTTGTTATGAAAAAAATAGTCATTCTCACTTTTAGCATCGTAATCATGTTTTCATGCACCAATCAACCCGCATCCACAGAAGCGGACACAACCACCAACCCGTTATTTACAGAAAGTAGTTTGCCTTACCAGGCCATACCCTTCGACAAAATTCAGGAAAAAGATTTTTTACCTGCTTTTGAAGAGGGGATGAAGCAACATACTGCCGAAATAGATCGTATTGCTAACGACACCGCAGTCGCGACCTTCGATAACACACTCGTTCCCTTAGAGAAAAGCGGGCGCTTATTAGACAGGGCGAACCGGGCTTTAGATGCGTTAACCAGTGCCAATACCACAGAGGCGTTACAAAAATTGCAAGAGGAGCTGGCACCGAAATTAGCGGCACACGATGATGCACTGTATCTGAACGAAAAGTTGTATAAAAGAATTGAAACCGTTTTTCAACAGCGGGACAATTTGCACCTTGAGCCGGAAGCAAAAAGACTCGTAGAATTTTATCGGGATAATTTTGTAATGCGTGGCGCCAATCTTTCGGATAGCAGTAAAATAAAACTAAAAAAGATAAATGAGGAAGAAGCGTTTTTATCTACAAAATTTGCCAACCAGCTTTTAGGTGCTTCAAAAAAAGCAGCCTTAGTTGTAGATACCAAAGAAGAATTGGATGGACTATCCGAATCGCAACTGACGGCTGCAGCCACAGCTGCAAAGGACGCAAGGCACGAAGGGAAATATCTCATAAGTATTTACAACACCACACAACAACCGCTGTTATCGAGTTTGAATAACCAGGAAACGCGCAGAAAACTGTTTGAAGCATCCTGGACAAGAGCAGAAAGAGGCGATAGCAATGATACCCGCCAGAATATTCTACGCTTAGCCCAATTGAGGAAAGAAAAGGCTATTTTGTTGGGGTTCCCCAACTTTGCTGCCTGGAAACTGCAAGATCAGGTTGCGAAGAACCCTCAGGCGGTACAAGCTTTGTTTGCGAAGCTGGTACCGGCAGCTACCGCTAAAGCCACTTTAGAAGCAGAAGAAATTAAAGCTTTCAAAGAGCAGCAAAACGATACCAGTGCTGTACAACCTTGGGATTGGGACTATTATTCAGAAAAAGTGCGCAAAGCAAAATATGATCTTGATGAAAATCAGATTAAACCCTATTTTGTGGTGGACAGTGTAATGAAAAACGGTGTTTTTTACGCTGCAAATCAGTTGTATGGGATCACCTTTCAACCCCGTACCGATATACCGGTTTATAATCCCGATGTAAAAGTTTTCGAAGTATTCGATCAGGATAGTACTGCAATGGCCTTATTGTATATGGATTTTTACAAACGCGATAATAAAAATGGCGGTGCCTGGATGAATAATTTTGTAGATCAATCGAAACTATTGGGCACCAAACCCGTGATCATCAATGTATTTAACTATGCAAAACCCGCCGATGGCAGCCCCGCGTTAATTTCCTGGGACGATGTAACAACCTTATTTCACGAGTTTGGCCATACGCTGCACGGTCTGTTCGCCAATCAAACCTATCCTTCGCTTTCTGGTACCGCCGTAGCCAGAGATTTTGTGGAAATGCCTTCCCAGTTCAATGAACATTGGGCTTTAGATACAACCGTTCTGAAAAACTATGCCAAACATTATAAAACCGGCGAACCCATGCCAGAGGGTTTGATTGCAAAGATTAAAAACTCGGCTGGCTTCAATCAGGGCTATTCGTTTACCGAGATATTGGCCGCATCCAACCTCGATATGCAATGGCATACCCTTTCGGCAAGCGATAGTACCATTACAGATGTGGACGGTTTTGAAAAAGCAGCTTTGGAAAAAACAAAGCTAAACCTGCCCTATGTGCCTCCGCGCTACCGAAGCTCCTATTTCCTTCATATATGGTCTCACGGCTATTCAGCCGGATATTATGCCTATACCTGGGCTGAAATGTTAGACAATGACGCCTTTGAATGGTTCAAAGAACACGGAGGACTTACCCGAGAAAACGGACAGCGTTTTCGGGAGCTGATCCTGTCAAAGGGGAATACGGAAGACCTCTCTAAAATATACCGCGAGTTTAGAGGCAAGGATCCCAGTATTTTTCCACTATTAGAAAATCGAGGGCTTATATCGGCAAAAGGAGCATTGCCTTAATAAAAATTGATGGAACACCGCCTGCTTTTGGGCGGTGTTTTATTTTCCTTTTCTTTGTAAATATGAAAGAAGCACAAGAGCAACCACCAGAAGATTGGAAAGGATACCAAAAGGTTATGCTGACCATAGATATTGTAAAAGCTAACAGAATTGGGTTATACTTAGTACTACCAGTACTCCTTTTGTACGGGCTGCCTTTTTATTTAGTTCATAACGGAACCACTGCTGTTGCTGAAACAAGCTGGGCGTTTACCTGGTTTGCTTTCTTAAAATGGGGTGTCATTTTTATTGGAGGCATCGTAGCCCATGAGCTGGTTCATGGGATCACGTGGGCGCTATTTGCAAAAAAAGGCTTTCGATCCATTCGTTTTGGGGTATTCTGGAAAATGCTAACACCCTATTGCCATTGTAAAGAGCCTTTGCGGGTTCAATATTACCTAATCGGTGCCATCATGCCGTTTATAATCGTTGGATTCCTGCCTTTTGTATATGCTATGGCAACAGGTAGCACCGGATGGTTATTTTTTGGCTATTTTTATACCCTTGGGGCAGTGGGTGATTTTATGATTATTTATCTTTTGCGAAATGAAAAAATGACGGATTATGCACAGGATCACCCATCCCTTCCGGGGTGTTGGGTATATCGTAAAGTAATGGATTTTTAAAACTCGTACCAGCAAATCGGACGCGTGAAAGCTGTTTGAGAAACCTGCTCTAAATTTTCTTTTCAACACGTATCTTTGTTACAGATCAAACACATAGTGTTATGTCGGTAAAAGTTGACCTTTTTCAGAGCCCTGATTATTTTCATGTAGATGAATTATTGACAGAGGAGCATCGAATGATACGCGATGCAGTGCGGAACTATGTAAAAAAAGAAATTTCGCCGATTATTGAAGATTATGCACAAAGAGCCGAATTTCCGGTGCAGATAGTAAAGCAGTTGGGTGAATTAGGCTGTTTTGGCCCCACCGTGCCCGTAGAATACGGGGGTAGCGGTTTGGATTATATTAGCTACGGGCTGATGATGCAAGAGTTGGAACGAGGAGACAGTGGCGTGCGTTCTACGGCTTCGGTGCAAGGTTCGTTAGTGATGTTTCCTGTCTTAGCCTATGGTAGCGAGGAGCAAAAACAGAAGTATTTACCCAAACTGGCAAGCGGTGAATGGTTAGGCTGTTTTGGATTAACCGAACCTAACCACGGCAGCGATCCGGCAGCCATGGAGACTCGTTTTTCTGATGCCGGCGACCATGTTATTCTCAATGGTGCTAAAATGTGGATCAGTAATGCCCCTTTTGCACAGATAGCTGTGGTTTGGGCAAAAGACGACACAGGAACCGTTAAGGGTTTGATTGTGGAAAGAGGAATGGAAGGATTTACCACACCCACCACGGCGGGAAAATGGAGCCTGCGTGCATCGGCCACGGGAGAGCTGGTGTTTGATAGTGTAAAGGTACCAAAAGAAAATATATTGCCAGGGGTTAGCGGTATGAAGGGTCCTTTAAGTTGCCTCACCAAGGCACGTTATGGAATTGCCTGGGGCACAATCGGTGCTGCGATGGATTGCTATGATACCGCACTCCGTTATTCCAAAGAACGAAGCCAGTTTACAAAATCCATTGCATCCTTTCAGCTACAACAAAAGAAGTTGGCTGAAATGATAACAGAAATTACCAAGGCCCAACTGCTAAACTGGCGTTTGGGCGTACTTATGAACGAAGGGAAAGCTACTCCTCAACAGGTGAGCATGGCAAAAAGAAACTCTTGTGAAATAGCCTTAGAAATTGGTAGAGAAGCCCGGCAAATATTAGGTGCGATGGGCATTACAGGGGAGTTCCCCATTATGCGACATATCATGAATTTAGAAAGCGTGATTACCTATGAAGGCACTCACGATATTCACTTACTAATAACTGGAATGGATATTACGGGCATCAATGCATTTAAATAGAAAGATTATAATTTGAAGAGTTAGTATATGCGAATATATTTGATCGGATTTATGGGAGTGGGCAAAACTCATTGGGGCAGGATACTAAGCAACAGGCTGGGACTGCCTTTTTACGATCTTGATGAGATAGTAGTACAAGAAGAGGGAAGGAGCATTAATGAAATATTTGAAACTGAGGGAGAAGAATATTTTCGCACCAAAGAAAAGGATGTGCTGCGTCAATTTTCAGAAGAAAATGATTCGATGCTGCTCTCCTGTGGTGGAGGGGCACCTTGTTTCTTCAATAATATTAGTTTTATGAATCAGATGGGTGTTACAGTATGGCTGAATACACCTTTTGAAATACTATTAGGCAGATTGCGTCAGGGAAAAGAGAAACGACCCTTACTTAAAGACCTGGACGATCAAGCACTAAAGGCTTATATACTTAAAAAAAATGCAGACCGCCGAATCTATTACGAGCAGGCCAAAGTAATTGTGGACGATCGGGTTATTGATATTGAAAAATTAATTAAACAAATTCTACATGCATAAAACATTATCATGGGTAGGTGCATCCTTAGCAGGCTTAGGTGTTATTTTAGGAGCACTGGCTGCCCATAAGCTGAAAGAAATTGCTCCTGAATCGGTGGGCACATTTCAAACAGGAGTGCAGTACCAAATGTATCATGCTTTTGCACTGATCCTTGCTGCCATTGCCTTTGAAAAAACGGGTTCAAAACGCATCGTTCAGGCCGGATGGCTGTTCTTTACTGGTATTGTATTGTTCTCAGGCTCTCTTTATGCCCTGTCTCTTTTAAAAGCTACGGGTAGCGTAGGATTAGGCGGTTTGGGAATCATCACACCCATCGGGGGTTTATTTTTTATAGCGGGTTGGTTATTTTTTGTTTTGGGTGTACTTCGGAAATAGTAGATAGCAACCCTAGCTATCTACTAAGAGTTACCAGACTGTATCACTTATACCCCTTTCTACTAAAGTAAGGTTGCGGCAGAAGAAAGCAATGACAATAAAACAACTCTTCAAGTTTCTCTTGTTTTAGACAGTTGGATTGTGGAGACAAAAAGAGCAGCCAGTTTTCAGCAACCTAAATTATCAATTATATATGAGCCTGGGTTTGTCAATTACTAAATCTAAAATTGGCAAAGTAATATGTTATTGGTTGCGGCGGGGTTCCGAAAGTTAAGGAAGGTTCACCACCAATATTCATAACAATAACTCTGTTATGGCGGCCAACTGCTGTGGATAAATCTATCGAAATATCAATCCATTTTTGCAGATTGGAATCGCTAATAGCATTGTCATTGGCATTGGGAGCCCAGTATTGTTGTCCATAACTGCTTTCTGTGGTAAACGCCCACATGTAGTTCATAAATCGGGGCCATAACCGCTGGTAGGGTGCATAAATTCCGGCAAAAACAGACTTTGCAGGCGCATATACTTTGAATTTGAGAAATTTATATTGTTTCACGTCAAACTCGTACTCTTTTGGAAGGGTGAACACGAAAGATCCTGAACGTTCCAGCACGGTTATTTTAAATACGTTTTGCAAATTATTTCCGGCTGGAAATGATACCGCTGGCGCTTCAATTGCTGTTTTCCAGGCATTGTCCTGCACCAACCCGTCTAAAAGAAACGGCCCAATAGGAATGAATGCCTCATTAGGTTTTGTTACGTATTCGATAACTCCTGTTGCATTGTATGGGGCAAGAAGTTGATCTATGCCTAATGAGTTCGGAATGTATTTTATTTTTGTTAGCAGCCCTAGATCTAAGAGGTCAAGCAGGTATTGAACATTTGCCAAAGGCATATCTCCAACGCGCCGCGCAAAGGGCACCAGGGCTCCTCCTCCTATTGTTTTAACTACCGTGTTTCTATTATACAAATTCGTTGTCATTTCAAAGAGGGTACCACCCGTAAGGTCAATTTCTTTAAGGTTGGGGAAGTAAAACACATCTTGTAAAGTGATCGTGTGCACTGGGAAAGTTAGTTTTTGCACATTTTGAATTGCATCGGCTGTGAAGGTGGTGATGCCATTCGCCGTTAAAATCTGAGACTCGGCAGGTGAAAAAGGCGTGGAACCCGTAGGCATGCTTACAATTGTTTTTTGGGAAAACTGAACCGTATCGAGTATGGGCTGGCCATTAATTTTTGGAACAATTTTATAAGAGATATCAATTGGCGCAGGCTGACCTGAATTTAAATTCGCCATAAAAATTCTTGGATTTGTTGTACGGTCTCCTGTGCGTGTTACTCCAATTTTATCTTTATACGAATAACTAAGACCATAATAGTTTAGTAAAATTGAAGACAAACCAGAAGGCCAACTTAGAACCGCAGCAGCGGGGGAGGCAAGCACTTTGGGAGAAGTGATCACCAAACTGGACAGGTCACTTTCGGTATAAGGGATTAAGGCTATTTGTTGTGGTACAGATTTATTGCCAAACTCATCCGTTGTATAAACTTTAAAACGATAAAGTTTTGGCATTTTAAGATTTTTTATATTGATCCAGGAGGCTAAACTGTCTATGACAATTTTCTGATCATCGTATTCCACAACGGTTTTTACCGCCTTTCCCAAGTTGATTTTAGAAGCCGGAATTCTTCCTGCTTTCATCAAATCAATTTCTACCCTTTCAAAACCAACCCGACCAATAATGGTATCAAATTTACCGGGATATACAATCTCACCTGCATATTTTTCCAGATTGTCATACATTTTGCCACACGATGCAAGAACAGTAACGAAAAGGATAAGAAAGAAATAAATTCTATTGCTCATAGTATTTTTTTTATTGCAATTAATTCGCTTTTTTGCCAAATAATGTAATTTCTGAGAGACAATTGGCATTGTCTAAAGTGTAGTTCCCATTAAAAGATTTAACGGCCTCATACCGAAACCAGCGGGTTGCTTTTGTATAGGCCGGGTTATCGGGGTACATATAAGCCATATCTCCGGCTTCGCCTTTTTTTACAAACTCTAACTCTGTAATTCCTACGGGAACAGGTATTTTGTGCTGAACTACATATTCCCATTTGTTCAACGTTTCATCCCATATATACACATTGTAAAGCCCAACATTTTCACTTTGATAATACTGTCCTCTTGAAACATTGGCTAATCCTCCTGAGTGACGCTGCACGGTAATGATTCGGCTGATTTCATATTTTGCACCCAGGTCTATTATAAAATTCCAGGGCATATTCCCGTCGGTAGCTTTCCCCGTGCGACCCCTAGCCTGTGTATGCATGAAATTAAGGTTATCACCCCGGTCTATGATTCCATCAATCACTTTAGCAGATCGCCCTTCTAACCCATTGCCAAACACCATGGGTACGCCTCCTATTGAATCGTTTGGATTCGGTAGCACCCAGTTTTGTTTTGGTATTTGAATATCTTCATAAAGACTGAATTCGCCTTTGTTTATAGGATCGGTAATATTTCCATAAATATCACCCACTCGAATTTTTACTTTAACTTTTTCTGTTGGGCTAAGTACTAAATCGTTAATGAATCTTCGATCCTTTAGCAAGTTGGATGAGAATACTGTTGTAAGATTACGAGTTTGCCCTTTGTCTGGGAACTCATAATCTACATATACCGTAATATTTTGCTGTAAATCATTCGTCCAATCAAGGAAAAACGAACTGAAACCCGGTTTCGCTACTATAGTGCTGGCAACTTTAGAATAGGCAGGTTCTAAAGGAATCACGGGTACATCCAGAGCTTCAGAACGATTTCCGGCTCTGTCTACTGCATATAGTTTTACTTTTACTTCGGTAATACTTGCAAATCCATAAACGTCTAAGGAATCTACAAAATACGATGACATGAATTTAAACGTCTGGCCATTTGCATTGGCATATACAGCTTCTACTCCAAGCAAATCCTCATCATTCGGTAGGGAATAGAAAAAACGAGCCCCTCCGAATAAGGGCTTATATTGCTTCAGAGTTATTTTCCCAGGGGGAGTATTATCTTTTTCAGTAGCGAACCGCTGTTGTTTCTTACAAGCAAATTGAAGCGCGAAAAAGATGATAAATACAAACCAACTATTTTTCATAACTATTATTATTCTGTTTTCTTTACTGTGAACTATTACCAGCCTGGATTTTGAATTAATTTTCCGTTTGTGTTCATTTCCGTTAGGTCAATTGGCCAAAGGCAATCTGTAATGGTAAATCTTCTTGCCTGTTTCACTTCTAATACAAAAAATGAATTTGCAGTGGTGCCCGTATGTGTCCAACCCCAAATAGGTGTTGAAAAGGAAGAAACGGCTCTTTTATGTCGGATCATGTCCCAGAAATGTTGACCTTCGAAGGCAAATTCAACAGCGCGTTCTTGCAATATAATATCTCTTAGGCCTTCTTTAGTAAGATGTTTACCCACTTCTCTTGCTAAGCTTGGATCCGCCCACACGACCTCAACGTCTGGAATGCCGGCACGCCGTCTTATTTTGTTAAGCTCTTGATATACCTGAGTGCTTGGTCCTGAATATTCATTTATCGCTTCTGCTTTCATCAAATAGAGGTCTGCCATTCGAATAAGGGGGTAAGGAAATTTAATGGTTCTTTGCCAGGCATTGGATTGCGATTCGGGGTGAACAAATTTCTGTATTCCAATTCCGGTACAAAGAAAGTCGGTGGTATGTTGTGAGGAGTTGAATCCTCCATCGCTATTTGCAAACATCATCGTATTGATTCGCACCGTATGAGCCCTCCAATAACCTCCGGTAATTCCAAGGTTTGCATAAAATCTTGGCTCTCTGTTTAAATATAGATTGATGGTTTGAGTACCCGGTTGCATAATTCCCTGTAAAGGCTCGTATTGTGTAGTGCTGGCGCCTGGGGTAGTAACAATATTTTGGCGTGTATTCATGTCGAAAGTGATATCTTCATCAATGGGCAATCCATTTTTGGTATAATATCTTTCTGCCATAGCATAGCTAGCCGCCATCCATTGCCATGAGTAGGCGGGAGTATTCACTACGCCATCCCCATACCCGGGTGGTAGGCGAATATTGGAGCCGTGCGCTAATTCGCCCTCACTATAGTAGTCCAGATTAGAGTAGCCCCACACCACTTCTTTATTCCACGGATCACAAATAAGCATCCTCAAATCATAGAGCTTTTTCATATTAATTCCATTTTTGGCAAATGCATCGCGGTCATAGATATAGGGTTCTCTTTCGTAAGTATATAGCCCGCGTCCGTTGGCTTCCGCTATCGTAATCGCATCGTTTATTGCATCAATTGCTTCCTTCCATTTTTCTTTGTTATATTGTATTGGAAAGAAGGGTTTGCCATCCTGGTCAACAAAATCGCCAAAATACTCATTGTTTCCATTATAGAATGGGCTGGCTCTATAGAACAATATTTTTGCTTTAATGGCTTTTGCAACAACCTGATCAATCTGGCCAAGATCGTTTTCGCTGGCTTTTTCTTTAAGATCGGGGATTGCCTCATTCATCAGATCCATAATAAAAGTAAAGCACTCCTCCACACCCGAGCGGGCAACGAAGAGTTCTTCTTTTTCCGATTCGGGTGTTGCAGTTTTTTTAGGAAGAACAATGGGGCCATACCGTTGAACGAGTAGAAAGAGATAATACCCTTTCAGCATTTTTACCTGTGCTTTCCAATCTTTACGTTCATTGTCTGTCATGTCTCTTACCCGATCAATGTTTGCGAGAAATACATCGGCTTGCCGTACTGCCTGATACATCGGTTTTCCTCCTTGTGTGCCCGACCAAAATCCAAGTTGTGGAGAGGTTTGCGATTGAAGCCCTCTCATAATTCGCATGGCTCTGAGGTTGCTCGTGCTATTGTCCAGGTCGAGGCGACCAATCCATTCGTCCCCTAAGGTCCAGGAGGTTAAGTGAACCTTGTCATCCTGAGGCATATAGCTGTAAACTTTCGCTAATGCGTTCCAGGCGTCTTGTTTCAGGTCAAAAATATTTTCCAGCCTTAGTGTATTATCGGGCACAATATCCAGATATCTTTTGCATGAAAAACTACATGTCAATAAGATAATAACTGCAAAAAATTTATATGATTTCATCTGCAAACCTTTTGATATTTTTCTAAATTTATTCAATTGTTTCTTAGTTCCTCTACCCAAACCCACTCTTCCGAAATCTGTTCCTCAGTCTTTTTAAGAGTAGAGACAAAGTATATTTTTAAACTGTGTCTTTTAGTACTCGGGTTATAATGTTATTTGAATTCCTGCATTAAACCTTTTGTTAGGTGGGTATCCTAAGCCTCGTCTTCCCATTTCCGGATCCCATAAATCGAAGGATGAAAAAGTGAGTAAGTTTTCCGTGCTGATATAAAAACGACTACCGGGTTTTATGCCAAACCGGGTTAATGCTTTTAAACTATACCCTAACTCTACAGATTTTAACCTCATGAAAGATCCATCTCGCAACCACCAGGAAGATTGTTGTGTATTATTATTTATGGGATCCGTTGATAGTCTCGGCCAGAATGCGTGTACATTAGGATTCACCTCGCTCCAATAGTCATTTGCAATGATCGAAAGTGCGTTTCGTCTGTTGGCGAAAGGAGCAATACCGGCATCACTGGAAGAGCTTGCTGCTGTAGCGTCTATGAAAAATGATGTTCGGGCGCTTCCATTGAAAAAGAAAGCAAAATCGAAGGATTTATAGGCTAAAGAAGCTCCAAAACCATATTGAATTTCAGGTACTGTGGGAAACCCCAACGCCACCCGGTCGTTATCATTGATGACGCCATCGCCGTTCACGTCTTTATATTTAATATCGCCGGCCATATAGGTGCCAAAATCTTGTTTCGGCGAGTTTAGGATCTCTTCATCATCTACAAAAAGTCGCTCGGCAATGAGGCCCCACTGCTGGTTGATATTGCTTCCCAGTCTTTTTAGGTACTCATCTGGATAATTTTTCTCATCAATTTTTACTAATTTGTTTGTTGCGTAGGTAAAGTTCACGCGCACTGATGCCCAAAAATCTTTATTAAACGATTTTTGGTAGTCAATCGAACTTTCAAATCCTTTTGATTCCACTTCACCCACATTGCCACTTACAGCCGCTTCTAAACCTGCTGTTGCTGGAAAATTCTCTCGCCGCATATAAATATTGCGCCGGTTATCTTTATACACGTCAAGCGTGGTCTTTAATGATTCGTTAAACAGGTTTAACTCCATGCCGAGGTTCAGTTTTTCAGATTCTTCCCAGGTTATATTGGGGTTGGCATAGCGTCTCACTAAATAACCAGAATATGAATTCATGAATGACGAACCCCACCGATACCCTGTTGACGTACTATTCGTTCCCCCGGTCAGGGAAATATCGGACAGGTAAAAGAAACGATCTGCTCGTGCAGCAATTGCATCATTGCCAACAAGACCCCAGGAAGCACGCAGTTTCAAAGTGCTGATTACATCCAACAAGGGTTCCCAAAAGCTTTCTTTTGACAACGTCCACCCACCACCAATGGAGGGGAAGAATCCGTATTGTTTATCTCCGGTAAATTTTTCCGATCCATTATATGCGTACGCAAATTCTAAATAGTATTTATTGTCAAAAGTATAATTAACACGACCCGAATTTCCCATGTTTCTTTCTGGAAGTGTTTCATAAATTGAGGTACTATTTCCACTGGTTAATAATTTTTCTTCCATTGTTCCCACTGTCATTGCGGACAAACCATGTTTTCCGAAGGTTCGATCCCAGTTAAGACGCGCCTCAAAATAGTAACGCCCATCCGCATCACGCACCGGAATTACATTGCCCAAATAGGGTTGTCCGGAAGTAGAATTTAGTGGAAATAATTTATAATCTTTGGTAACTTGATTATAGGACTCCAAATCGTAGTAATAGGGCAAATAGGTTCTTCTGCTTGCATATTTACTCCAAGTGGTAGCAGAAACTTTTCCCTGAAATTTAAGACCTTTTAGTATGGCATCTAAGTCCTGCATCAGAGTGGCCTGGGCTGTTATATTCGATTCATTTCTATCCTCATAACCTCTTACCATTTCTGCATAGGGATTTGACTTCAAACTGCCTAAAACGAAACTACTGCCAAAAAGTGTGTGTTCGGTGAATTTATTTGCCGAGTCGGGTGCATATACTGCCGGGAAATCCACTGGATTGCTATTCATGACCATTCTGAATATATCCGTGGCAGAAACGTAAGGCCCGTTAAAGCCGTCAAAACGACCCTGAATTCTCGTATCCAGTTTTGTTGAGGGCGTAAGCTTAAAAATGACGTTTGATCGAATAGAATACCTGCTGATTTTGATATTATTGTTGAAATTATTACGATTATCAACTTTCAATAAACCCGACTCGTTATCGGCGCCGACCGCAACGTAATAGGTAGCTACCTGGCCACCACCCGATATATTTAGGTTTGCTTTTAAGTTTGTTGTAGAATTTTTAAAAAGAGTAGAGTACCAATCTACATCCGGAAAAATCATTGGGTTTTCACCCGACATTGTGGATTGAATTTTTTGCTCGGAGTAATAAGCCCCTAATTGTGGATTTCTGGAGATTCTTGCCTCGTTGTACAATCGCATATAATTCACGCCATCAAGCATTTTTATTGTTCTTGTAGGTGTAGATACGTTTACATCTACTCTTGCATTTAAAGCCACGGGTCCTTCTCTCCCCGATTTGGTATTTACAATAATAATTCCATTTGCCCCTCTGGCACCGTACAAAACGGTGGCTAATGCATCTTTCATAATAGAAAACGACTCGATATCGTCGGGCTGTAAACGAGCCAGATTTTCGGTTGTGGATTCAAACCCGTCAATAAGTATAAGAGGCGAAGCCTGATAGCCAAAAGTGGTAACACCCCGAACAAAGAATTGGGCATTATCCGCACCCGGCTCACCAGATACCTGGTAGGATACAACACCAGGAATTCGTCCGGCAAATGTATTGGTAAGGTTAGAAGATGGAATTCGCAGGTCTTTCGTGTTTACGGTGGTAATAGCACCTACTACACTGGCCTTTTTTTGCTTACCAAAAGCTACAACCGTCACTTCATCCATGGGGTCTGTACTGCTATACAAAATGATAGACAGAACGGTTCGTTCTCCCACTACTTCTTTAACTGTTTTTTTGCCTACGTATGAAAAA
The DNA here is from genome assembly GCA_039811305.1 of Niabella sp. Taxonomy (GTDB): domain Bacteria; phylum Bacteroidota; class Bacteroidia; order Chitinophagales; family Chitinophagaceae; genus Niabella. The sequence continues at coordinate 2,917 of JBDHYK010000037.1, read as the reverse complement.
ATGAGTGTATCGCCTTTTTCTGCATTGATTTTAAATTCACCGTTTTTGTCGGTTACAATTTGTTGGGGTTTTTGCGCCACACTTATCGTAGCACCCGATAGAACTGCACCATCATCAGCACTTTTTACAATACCAGATATGCTTTTTACCTGAGCAGCACAGATCACAGAAATCAATACGGACATAGTAATCCCAATAAGTCTTTTTCCCATTGTTGACAGTCTATTCAATTGTATTATTAATTATAGCAACCTTGTAATCGTTTTTTTTGTTAAGCAATTCTAAGGTTTTAAACGACTGCAATATAGTTAAATAGAAGTAGAAAACAACTATTCATGATTTTTTTTTATTGCTAATTTTCTGCTCAGGTACAAACTGTGTTTTTTGGGATTGCTATACTCCTTCAATAAATAGACCAACAAGGTTCTGTAAGCATCCCATTATTTTGGTGAGTTCAAAATTTCAATTTTAGATAAAACTTTGAACGGAGGTAGTTTTCCGCTTTTTTGCCAATTTTTTTGTTATCTGACGGCTATTTTATATTTTGACTGTTGAATTTGTTTTTATTCTGTTAGTTTTATCATTACCAACCTGCCAAACAACCACAATTAAAGCTACTCCATAAAATATTTGTCGCATATTGGCTGCGATAGACGATGGCATTCCTACAAAACGCAATGCTTCGGGAAGTAAAACAAGAAAAGCCGAAGCAAGGAAAACCCCTTTCAAGTTTCTCATGCCTCCGATGATGACAATGCTTAGAATAAAAATAGATTCGTCAATGGTAAAACTTGTTGGGTCTATATAGCTGATGTAATGGGCATATAAAACGCCTGCTATGGATGCCAACATTCCACTAATGACAAAGGAAACCACTTTTGCCTGACCTACATCTTTACCCAGGCTTTTGGTGTAAATCTCATCCTCACTCAATGCTCTCAACATTCTTCCAAAAGGAGAATTGGTAATGTTTTTTAGGATAAACCAAACCAAAACCATAAAGAAAACAGAAAGTAATGAGAATGACAGTTTACTATCGAAGGCAATGCCAAGAACTTCAAAAGATGGAATGCCCGGAATACCTAAGGGACCTCTTGTAAGTTCCTGCCAGTTGTTCATTATTGAGAAAATTACAACCTGAATACCCAATGTGATAATAATATAATAATCATCAATGGTCTTAACAGCAACTTTAGAAACGATATAGGCAATAATACCAGCAATAATCAAAGCCACAGGAATAGTAAACAAAACAGGTAAACCATAATTTACCGACAACAAAGCCGTGGTATAAGCACCTATGCCATAAAAACCTGCGTGAGCTAATGACATCTGACCACTATAACCCGCGACCAAACTTAACGACTGTGCGAGTATGGTATAAATACAGATTAATATGCCGAGATGTAATATATAGTCCACTTCTTTTATCTATTTTAATTTTATAGTTACGATTTGTATAGTTTAGTGTTTATTTACCTCTGTTCTAAATGTATTTTGATAATAATTTTTTTAGTTCTGCTTTATCGGGTAAATACAATTGGTACTCTCTCGGAAAAATCTGATTGTTATCTTCTGGTAAACTGTATTCAATAATAAAATCATTTTTCTCTTTGCATAGAATAATGCCGATAGTAGGACTTTCAAAATTGGTTTTGATTTCTCTGTCAAAATAGTTGACATACATTTGCATCTGACCGATATCCTGATGTTTCAGTTTCCCTATTTTTAAATCTATCAATACGTGGCATTGAAGCAGCCGATTGTAAAACACCAAGTCAATTCTAAAATGATCAGCCCCTGAGGAGATTCGATATTGTCGTGCCACAAACGAAAAGCCTTTTCCCAACTCCAGTAAAAATTTTTCCAGATTGGATATGATTGCTGTTTCTAAATCATTTTCCGAATAAACTACTGATTCCTCCAGACCCAAAAACTCCAAAACATAAGGATCTTTAAGCAAGTCATCCGTTTGGTTGATTTTATGTCCTTTTTCGGTTATGTGTTTTACAGCTTGTTGGTCTTTAGCCATAATTAGTCGCTCAAACAGTGAAGAATCAATCTGTCTGTTGAGTTCTCTTACCGTCCAGTTGTTTTCTGTAGTTTCTATGAGATAAAAATTACGTTCTGTTTCGTTGTTGATGCTAAGTAATCGCACCAAATGTGTCCAACTCGCCTGCAAAAGAGCCGATTCAACAGGTTTTAACTCTTGCCCCGACTGCGATTGTGCAATCAGCGATTGCACAATTGGGAACGTGTTGTAAAACTTCTTTGCCAACTGCAAGTTCCGATACGAATACCCTTTGCCGAAGGAATCAGTTAGGTCTTCGGATAATCTTTTTAGTAATCTACTACCATAGGTTGCCCGCTCCTTTCCACCTTGTTCATACTCTACTATATACCTGCCGATTTCCCAATAGGTAACGACCACAGTACGGTTAATTTCACGCACCACCTGTTGCCTGCTGCTTTCCAGCAACAAACGGATATTGTCTAAAAGATGGTTGTACTGCTTCACTTTTCTTTTTTGCTTTACTAACTTAACAATCAATATTCACAACTTAACATTTACCTATATTTCCGCTTTTTTTATTCTTTGCCCACTAAATCCATACGGTTTAAAGTATAGAAATATAATTACCCAAATTTAGCATAAAATTTATACACTACATTTCATTTTAGGCTGAAAGTGCCATTGCATCAACTTTTTTTGAATAGAGTTGATTTTTTTGCTTTTCTTTGTAGTGTACAAATTATACACTACATGGCATTTATCAGAAAAATAAAAAAAGGAGACGCCGTCTATCTGGCTAAAGTAGAAAGTTACAGGGAGGATGGGAAGGTGAAGCAGCGGGTGCTTGAATATGTTGGTAAGGAAGAAAATGGCAAGCCTGTTCAAAAAACCGATATCAACAAG
>JBDHYK010000036.1:0-18008 GCA_039811305.1 Niabella sp. | reverse complement strand
ACATATAATTATTATTTTATATTGGCGAAAGTTTACTTATATTTGCAATAATAAAATACAATACGATGAATGTTGATAAACTTATAGCAAATTTTGAGCAAAAACTAAAAATAGAACGATACAGTCCCAATTCAATTAGAAATTACAGCAGTTCTGTTCGTAGTTTTCTAAATGTTGCCAAATTAAAATTTAATTCACCAGAGCAATTGGGGGTGGAGGAAATCGAAAAATATATTTTTTGGAAAATCGAAAAATATAAAATAAGCTTTTCACATCAACGTATCATTGTTGCTTCTCTAGATAAGTTTTACACACTTGTTTTGAAAACTTACTTAGATCTGAAGCATCTCTATCCTTCTCGAAAAGAGAAGGCACTGCCTAACTATCTATCCAAACAAGAAGTAAAAAAGCTACTTGCTCGTATTGACAACTTAAAGCATCGCTCTATTGTAAAACTCTTGTATGGTTGTGGATTGAGATTGAGTGAACTTATAAACTTGAAAATTAGTGATATTAATTCCGATACTATGACGATTCGCATACGGAATGCAAAAGGAAATAAAGATCGAATTGTCATGTTATCTAATGTGATTTTAGTTGATTTAAGAAATTATTTTATACAATACAAACCGAATGTTTATTTGTTTGAAGGACAAGGTGGAGGTCTTTACACAGCACGTAGTGTGCAAAACCTTGTTCAGGATGCAGCGGAAAAGGCTGGAATCACTAAAAAAGTAACTCCCCATGTTCTACGACATAGTTTTGCTACGCATCTTCTTGAAAATGGTACAGATATTCGCTATATTCAAGAGTTGTTGGGGCATAGCTCCATTAAAACCACCGAGATTTATACACATATAACCGATGTTTCAAAATCAAAGATTAAAAGTCCGCTTGATTCTTTGGATTGGTGTTAAAAGCTAGGCTGTTTTATAGGGAAATAGTTCGTTGATTGTTGCATAGTCACGGATATTTCCTTTCAAGTCGGGATTTGTTTCTCTCCATTGTTTTGCCGTTATTCCAAATAACGCGACATTCAATACGTCTGCTTCATTGGCATAAATGATTGAAGTTTGTGCAGCCGAAAGTTCTTGCGGAATTAAGTTGTGTTTTATCGCATCCGTATGAATATGATAATTGAGTTTTGCTAATTCTCGTTTGGCTGTCCAACCCAATTGTTTTTGTTCTTCTTCTTTTAGCCGTTGAAATTCAGTTATCAGATACAGTTTGAAAGGTACACTTATTGCCGAACCAAATTCAAAAGCAATATCTTTATGTGCATAAGTTCCGCCATATTTCCCTTTTCTTACAATTATTCCAAAGGCATTTGTTTTCTCAATCCATTCTGAAACGCTCAACACAAAACTTGGCAAACCTGCCTGCATTTTAAAGTGGTCAAATTCCACCACTTTAAAATTTGGATTGTTGATTTGCTCCCAAGTTCCCAAAAACTCGAGTGTATAACGGGTTCTTATCCAATTTTTGATAATGTCGGAAGCTCGGCTTTCGCTTTCTTTGGCATTTGCCATATCCGTGAGCGAAATATAGTCTCGCTCCTCAACCGATATAATCGTAATTTCCGTGTCTTTTACATTGATTTTTTCCATAATTCAAAGTTGCGAAAAATATACTGGTTAATTGATGTTTGGGCTTGCAAATCTCCAGTATAATATTTTTTACAGAGCCTTTATTTATACGCTGCATCTTGTAAATCGTAGTAAAATTATCTGTCGTTGTCTTGAATCGGCAATGGTGGAACATCATTATCTGCCATAGCGAAGAATATATTATCATTCCCTCCATCGAAGTCAACATAAGTTAGTCCCAGTCCAAGTATCAATAAATTGATATAGCTCTGAACGTCTCAATCTTCATCAACAACATCCACTTGATTTACAAAATCTGTAACGGCTTTTCCTATTCAAAATCCGTATTTATTGTTTTATTTTGTCCGGCAGGCCATTGAGCCGGCAGCTTGCTTAATTTTTGAGACGTAGGTATTAAATCGCTTTCTACTAAGGTTGCGGATTGGCAATAAAATACTCATCGTTAACGGGTGGTGTTACAACTTTTTTACTTTGCTCTCTTTTCCAAAAAAGACAATCTTTTGACAATTCTGTGAAGATCATCAGCAAAACAAACTGCATTTTTGCCAACTATCTGTAATGATGTTGGTGAGATTTTTATTTAGTATACTTATTATTAATATAGCTGTAGTGTCTGTAGCCCAGCCGAATATGGATTCAACAGGGAAAACATTGGATGAGGTAGTTATTACTGGTACTAAAACTGAAAATAGTTTAAAAAGCGTTCCTTTACCCATTCAAATTATTTCTGCTAAGGCCATTCAACAAAGTGGTACAGAAAACCTGTTCGATTTATTGCAAATGTATACCGGTTTGGTTATTGCTGCTAATCCTTTAGGTGTTTCATTGCAAGGCTATCCCAATCCTTTTGGCACAGGTATTCAAATGCTTGGGCTGGATCCGGCCTATACGCTCATCTTAATTGACGGAGAACCCCTTACCGGCAGAAATGCAGGCATTTTAAATTTGGGAAGGATCGCCTTGGAGAATATCAGGCAAATAGAAATTCTTCGTGGTCCTGCTACCAGCCTTTATGGCTCCGATGCTTTAGCCGGGGTAATTCATATTTTAACCAAAAACCCCAAAAACAACCAACTTAATGCCCGCCTGCACTATGGAACTAATAACGAATTGTCCACAACCCTGTCGGGCGACCTGATGACAAAGAAAACCAGTTTCAGTATATTGGGTCGTTATTTTAAAACCGATGGCTGGGATTTTTCTAAAGAAATTCATGGAAAAACGATTGATCCCTATAGAAATTATGCATGGAATGTTAAAACGGCTACACAGATAAATGCAAAGAATAACCTGACGTTTTCTGGCAGATATTTTACTCAAAAACAATTTAACGACTACCTGATAGCCCCAGAGGAGAATAAGACCGAAATAATCAACGGTACCACCACAGAAGCAGATAAAAGTATTTTTGGTAAATGGGATCATAAAGCTAATGAAACCTTCCAATATATTGCCTCAGTGTACGCTACCGGCTTTCAAAATCATTCAAAAGCTTTTTTAAAAAGAAACGATTCTTTGTATGAGAAAATTACCCTGAACCAGTTTTTATTACGTCCGGAAGTTCAGGTAAACATCGGAAAGAGCAAAAATGAGTGGGTTGCCGGCCTGGGATATAACTATGAAACCATCCATTCCAACAGGTACAGCTCAGACAAAAGAATGGACGCTGGCTTTGCCTATTTGCAAAAACAATGGTTTCTGAACAACTCGTTTAATTTGATCGCCGGGGCGAGGTACGATAAAAATTCACTTTATGCAGCACAGTTAAGTCCAAAATTGGCAATCGCCTACAGGCCATCGTCCTCAATTTTGGTAAAAGGGAGTATTGGCTCTGGGTTCAAAGCCCCCGATTTTCGTCAGCTTTTCTTAAACCTCTCCAATAGCCTCGTGGGATATACCATACTGGGTGCCCGGGAACTGGGCAATGGCCTAAGACGGTTGCAGGAAACGGGTATGCTTTCTCAAGATATTGATATTCAACCCTATAAAGATGGTGTTGCCCTGTCCCCCGAAAAATCAATTGGCATCAACCTGGGTACCGACCTTGTGCTAAAGCCCGGTTTAAAAATGAGTCTGAATCTGTTCCGAAACGATGTGAGCCACGTAATAGAAACTTATAATCTTCCTTTTGTTCAAGAAAACGGCAAAACCATTTTTTCCTATAAAAACATTGATAAAATATTTACAGAAGGAGCCGAGTGCAACGTCAACTATCAGGTTCTTAAAAACTTATCCCTTAATGCCGGGTACAACTATCTTGTGGCAAAGGATAAAACGGTAATGGATGATATAAAAAACAAGAAAATATACAAGCGGGATCCCGTAACCACCACCACCACTTTAGTGAAGCCCGAAGATTACAAAGGCTTATACAACCGAAGCAAACATACCGCCAACCTGAGTGTGCACTATCATAATTTTATTTACAAAACCGATGCCAGCCTCCTTGTCAAATACCGCGGAAAATATGGGTTTCAGGGATTTAATAACTATGCAGACGGGAACGAAATTTTAGATGATCCCAGAGAGTTTGCAGAGGGATATGCATTAATCAATCTGGTTGTAAACAAAGAATTGGGCAAATTCATTAGCATCCAGGGTGGAGTAGATAATATTTTAAACTATACACAACCCGTGCTGATGCCTTTTCAGTATGGCAGAGGATATTTTTTAAACCTAAATTTTAAACTTTTTTAAACCTAAAAATCAAAAAAATGAAAAGAATAGTAATTGCCTCGCTTTTAGCTGTCTTTCTTATCGGAGGTATTCTCTCCTGCAAGAAAACAGACACTCCTACAGAAACAAAAACCGTTGTAAAAGACTCTCTTAAAATGGTGTTCAGAGGGCCGCATTATACACTTTATAGTTTAAAGGAAGGAAAAGAAATACCGATTGCCGATAGCGCCACCACAAAATGGGATTTTGCGATCAGTTTTTCAAATATTATTGTAAATAGTCATGCCAGCGGACCCGGACAGGCCGGAATCATAGCCCAGTATGGCATTTACAACGACTTCAAAACAGCACCAACCACAGGGTATGCCTACGATACCACTACCACCCGCCTGGCTATTGACGGTAACCCCAAAAGCCCCAATGCCTGGTATGTATATAACCCTGTAAACCATGGTTTTACACCCAAGGCAGGTTTATTTTTTGTACTGAAAACGGCCGATGGCAAGTATGCCAAACTCGAAATTACCGACGTAAATTATGCAGATTACCCTACCGGTTCCATGTATCCTAATTTTTTAATTTATAAATTCCGGTATTTGTACCAGCGGGATGGTTCTACCAATCTTTCAGAATAAAAAAAGAAAGCAGAGAACAAGCGGGTGTAGAAACTATTTGGAGAGCGGTAAAAAAATTCCCGTGCCTCTCTTTCGATACACCAAGAACTCATTTCGTTGTACAGGCAGTTTTTTCGAAGCCAGCTGAAATTTGAATTTCAGAGTAACACTTTTTCAAACCAAGCACCACTACACACAGTGGGCTTGGTTTTTTGTATCGGCATACTTCATGTGTGAATTCCAACTTGGCGCGTACCTGCCCACTGTATGAAGGCATCTGCTGAAAAAGGGAAGATTCCTGTAAAATTGGAATACGGGAAACGAAGGGGTGAAACCTGTTTCCTCGCTAAAAAACGATGGGTTCTGAAATCGCAAAGTTTTTGTGCAAACAGTACTCCCAATTTTAAGAGTGAAGATAAAATGTGTCGGAACTAAAAATAAAAAAGCAGTTACCTGGTTGTAACTGCTTGATTATCAGAGTGACCCCGTTAGGATTCAAACCTAAAACCTTTTGATCCGTAGTCAAATGCTCTATTCAATTGAGCTACGGGGCCCTTTATAGGACGGCAAAGGTATATTTTTTTCAAATACCGACAAAACACCAGGTTCGTTTTTTTCAGGAGGGTATTTAATTTAGGTGCCGGCATCGGGGGTGCAAAAAGTCAAATCCCACTCAAAGCCGCTCTTTGGAGCGGCTTATTGCTATAAAAAATGGATAGAATAGTGGTTTTACCAAAATCCATTGAAAGTAGGAAGTTGTTTCAATGAAAGGGAAAGGTAGAAAAAGGGCCTCAACATGCCCTTCACCCTTGGCTTTAATCTTTCACTGGTTCCCCGATACTGTCTTTTTTATTTTCAGGTGCTTTTACGGGTTTGGGTACTACTGCTTTTTTCGGAGGAATGGTATCTTTTTTTGCGGGGTTAATTTTTGGCGATGGTTTTAGTTTTGTGGTAGGTACCGCGTCTAAAAACATTTTTTTTGCCATCACTCCATCGTGGCCATATACGTCTTCTCTAAAATTTAGCGAATCGCCGTTATTGACCCAGGCAGTAAAATAAGTAATCAAAACAGGCAAAGGGTGCTTAATTTTTACATATTTTTCTTTGCCAGACCGCATGGTGCTGTCAATTATTTTTGCATTCCATTTCAGGGTATCGTTTAGCAGGTATCGGGCAAGTTTTGCAGGTTCTTTAAGCCTTATGCACCCGTGGCTATAACTTCTTTTGTCTCTGTTGAAAAGCGATTTTGCTGGAGAGTCGTGAAAATAAATATTATAACTGTTTGGGAATAAGAATTTTACAAGACCTAAGGAGTTCCAGGGGCCAGGTTTTTGTCTAACGTGACCACCATTATAATATTCATAGTGGTTGCGTGCCATATATCTTCCACCTTTAGGAATTACTTCGTTTTTAGCAATGCTGGAAGGCACATTCCAATACGGACTGAACACAATGGTGCTTAAACGGCCGGTAAATACGGTGGTGCTGGTGCCTTCTTTTCCAACCACTACGTTCATGTCCCACACAGGCCTCCCTCCCTCATATACATGTAGTTTGTACTCGGGAATATTGACCATTATGGCACGCCCGGTATCGCCGGTTTGGGTGGGTATCCAGCGCATGCGTTCCATATTGATTAATATTTGTTGAATACGCTCGTTCACCGGAATATTTACTTCCTTTAAAAAAGTTTTTCCAGCCTTGCCATCCTCTTTGTACCCATAGGTTCTTTTGAGTGCATTGATGGCTTCGGCTGTTGCCGAGTCGTAACTATTTGTAAAGGTGCTGTCTTCTCCCTCCAAAAACCCTTCGGCCTTTAATCGTTTTTTTAGTGTTTTTACTACTTCATTTTTGTAACCTCGCTGTATTTCTTCCTCTGTACTATTTACGATGGGCCATCCACCAGCGTCTTTTATTGTTTTGTACTTTATCAGTTGGTCTCTCAGGCGTTTGTATTGGGGGTTGCTTGGGGCAAATTCATCGGCGTACTGGTCTGTTTTGGCGATGGCGGACTCTAATTTTTCCTGTAGCGTGAGTTTTTTTCTTGGAACATACCATTCGAGCGATTTCATGTCAAAATCGGCATCGTATGCATAGGCATGGTCTGCGTACAGATAAAGATATTTTGTGAGTTCAACCTCTAATTTTTGGTAAAAACCGGTATTTTGAATGGCTACAGGGGGTTTTTGTTGCAATGAATCCATTTTCTGGTAAAGGGCTCGTTGATACACGGATGAATCTCTGCTGTAGTTGAGGTAATTTTTCAGCATATTCCAAAACGAAAGCGTATGTTCAGGCATTCCTTCAGGCGAAAACCAGGCATATTGATAGTTTCGGCTGTTATAAAAGCTCTTTATCCGTTGGGTTAGGGTGTCTCCCAAATCCTGCTTTGCAAAAAAACCATTTACCTGGTTACTGTCTAAGAACATTTGGTTAAAAGCATTGCTGGTGTCAATGGATCTATCCACTTTTGTAACCGGTTTTTCTTCCCGAATTACTTTTTGAGGCGCATCGTTTGTTTCAAAGTACTGGCAGGAAATAACGAAAAATAGGAAAAAAAGAAGGCTAAGCAAGTTTGATTTGTTGATTTTCATTTGATTGATGTCTGATTAGTAATACGAATGGCCAAAACTATTGACTATTTAGCACAATCAGATGCCCAATTTTCTACAGCTTTATCCAACCTACTAAAATAGGTTAATAATTCTTGAAATTAGCCTGAAAGTGTAGCTAAGATACCTTACTTTTGCAGCCGAAATAACTCAGTTACAAATTTATGGCAAACGTAGGCAAAGTAAAGCAGGTAATTGGCGCCGTTGTGGACGTCCAATTCGAGGGTTCTCTTCCCGAAATTTATAATTCTTTGGAACTAACCAGGGAAAATGGCGATGTTCTGGTTTTGGAAGTGCAGCAGCACTTAGGCGAAGACAGCGTTAGAACCATCGCAATGGATGGTACCGAAGGTCTCCAGCGTGGCACACCCGTAAAAGATACCGGTAAGGCAATCGCAATGCCCGCAACGGAAGAAATTCGCGGACGTTTGTTTAACGTAACCGGAGACCCCATTGATGGGTTACCCCCTGTTTCTAAAGAAAATGGTCGTCCAATTCATGCAATGCCACCCGCATTTGAGAACCTGAGTACCGCAGCCGAAGTACTGTTTACAGGAATTAAGGTGATTGATCTGATTGAGCCTTACGCTAAAGGCGGAAAAATTGGATTGTTTGGAGGAGCCGGAGTGGGCAAAACCGTATTGATTCAGGAGTTGATGAATAATATCGCTAAAGCCTATTCGGGCGTATCGGTATTTGCTGGTGTGGGAGAAAGAACCCGTGAAGGAAACGACCTGATGCGGGAAATGATCGAAGCCGGTATTATGAACTATGGCGAAGAGTTCATTAAAAGCATGAAAGAAGGAGGTTGGGATTTAAGTAAAGTGAATAAAGAAGATCTCAAGAGTTCAAAAGGCACTTTTGTTTTTGGCCAGATGAACGAGCCCCCGGGCGCCCGTGCCCGAGTGGCATTGAGTGGATTAACCGTGGCAGAGTACTATCGCGATGGTGAGGGCGAGGGTCAGGGGCGCGATATCCTTTTCTTCGTAGATAATATTTTCCGTTTCACACAAGCAGGTTCCGAAGTATCGGCTCTGTTAGGCCGGATGCCCTCTGCTGTGGGCTATCAACCTACGCTGGCTACAGAAATGGGGATGATGCAGGAACGCATCACTTCCACAAAAAATGGATCCATCACATCCGTTCAGGCTGTGTATGTACCCGCCGACGACCTTACCGACCCGGCACCCGCTACTACCTTTGCGCACCTGGATGCCACCACCGTATTAAGCCGGAAAATTGCCGACCTGGGTATTTATCCTGCTGTGGATCCCTTAGATTCAACCTCACGCATCCTTATGCCACAAGTTGTAGGAGAAGCACACTACGAATGTGCTAACCGTGTTAAGAGAATTTTACAACGCTATAAAGAATTGCAGGACATTATCGCCATTCTGGGGATGGATGAACTTAGTGATGATGACAAAATGATCGTATTCCGTGCCCGTAAAGTTCAGCGTTTCTTATCGCAGCCCTTCCACGTGGCAGAAGCCTTTACGGGGCTAACGGGTGTGCTAGTTCCCATTGATGAAACCATCCGAGGGTTTAATATGATTATGGACGGAGAAGTAGATGAATACCCAGAGGCTGCATTTAACCTCGTGGGTACAATTGATGATGCGATTGAAAAAGGCAAAAAATTATTACAGGAAGCACTGGGATAAATTCGTAGCTTCAGCAAAGATCAAAAACAGAGTACAGATAACATGCAAGTTGATATTTTAACTCCCGAAGGAAAAATTTTTAGCGGTGAGGTATATGGCGTACAAATGCCTGGCGTTACCGGCGCTTTTGAGGTGTTACAAAACCACGCCCCATTAATAGCAGCCTTGCAGGAAGGAAGATTAAAAATTCTTAAAGAAAAACTACAGGGAAGCGAAGAAATCCTATACCACACCCAGGCGGGTTTTGTTGAAGTTTTAGATAATAAAATTACTGTATTGGTTGAAGGCGCAAAAGAAGCCTGATCACTACAAGCGAAAACGTATTGATAGTAAAGCCTCAAAAAATGAGGCTTTTTTAATTGGCAGCACACTATCAGAAAACCCTGTAACTGCTCCAACCTCCTATTTCACCCACCTTCCCTTCCATTCATAGTGCCCCACACTACCCAAAAAACCAGCAATTATCGTATAAGCAATATGGAGCGGCTGCATCAAAAAAAAGTATTTCAAGAGAGAAGTTTTCTCGAAAAATAGGGAAACTTTGCTCACAAAAGGGTATTCCACTAAAGTTTTTGCAATCCAGAAAAATAGGAATAGTAAAATAAACTTGTAGTGAAAAAAAGAAGCTACTAACAAAACAATAAAGGAAATATTGAACAGATACACCGCTAACAACACAGTAGAAATTCGCTTATCTTCATAATGAGTGGCTTTACTGGCCCATCGAATGCGCTGGTTCACAAAATGAGGCAGGTCTATTGCCGACAGGGTTTGAACAATTGCGTCTTTCGACTTTAAATAATGTACACGTTCAGGGTATCGCTTCCAGATTTTATGCATCAGCAGCATATCGTCTCCGCTGGCGATATCGTCAATCCCTTTAAACCCGTTTACCTCATAAAACACCTCTTTTTTATAGGCCAGATTGGCGCCATTACACATGCTATGCACATTTTTGGATACCGATGCGGCGGTAATGCCTTGTAAAGTTAAAAAATCTAAAGTTTGAAAAATGTAGAGTAGTTGCTGCCGGAATGTCTTTTTTGAAAAGGGATTGGGTACCAGGCAAACCGGCGCAGCAACAAAAACAGAATCCTTTTCGGTGATTATTGCGGCAAGGCTCTTCAACCAGTTTGTCGGCACAGTGCAGTCAGCGTCGGTACTCACAATCCATTCATTTTTTGCATAAGCCAAACCGGTGGTAATAGCTTCTTTTTTATAAGAATTTATACGTTCTGTTTGCAGCGAAATTACCCGAACCCCCGCAAAACCCGCTGCAATCTCTGAGGTATTGTCAGTAGAATGGTCGTCCACAACCAGCACCTCCCACAGGTCTTTTGGGTAGCTTTGCTGTTGAAGTGAAGCTAACAAAATCCCTATATTGTCTGCTTCGTTGCGCGCTGGTATGATCACAGAAAACCGCGTAGATTGCCGAGTCTGTCCTACCAGAAATTCAGGCAGCTGACTCCACCAGTTATTATAGAAAAAAATTAAACCGGCGTAGAAAAAAAACAACCCACCTACAAGTACGATTAAAACCATTGCGTGCAAAGCTAACCATCTTTCTGATTTTCATTGTTTTCTACTTTCGAAGTTTGGTCTTTTAAACAACAATAAGTATTTCGGAATCTTCTATTGTTAAATTTTGCTCGTTTTGAGATGCTTTTATTGGGTTTCCAAAAAGTTCGGCTAAGGCCCGCCCCAAAAAGGTCTTTTTCGGCAGTACCCGGGCATTTACTTACTTATTTTCTCGTTTTTCCAATTTTTAACTTGTTATTTTAAAAAATACTCTTATTTTTAAATTGTTGTTGAAACAATTGTATGCCAAACAACCAATTTAAGAAAAGCGAACTTTATAGTTTTATCACAGGGGTAGCCAATACTGCTATTGCCCGGCGATTGCAAAAAAAGTTCAATCAGGCAGAAATCAGCCTCACAATTGAGCAGTGGAGTGTATTGTATCATTTATGGAAAGCAGATGGAATAAGCCAGCAGGATTTGTGTAAAGCCAGTTTCAGGGACAGACCCAGCATCACGCGCTTGGTGGACAACCTGGAAAAAGCTGGGTTGGTAAAGCGTGTGGCAGACAAAGAAGACCGGCGTAAAAATATGATTCACCTAACAGAGAAAGCAAAAAAGATGGAAGGTCTCTGCTATCAATTAGCCGAGGAAACCGTAGAAGAAGCTGTAAAAGGGGTTAGTTACCAACAGCTTGAAACCGCTAAACAGGTATTAAAGTTAGTGTACGAAAATCTAAAATAGTACCGGGTGGTTTTTTGCAAAAAAGCTGGAAAATTGTTTTTTACATTCACAACGAAAAGAATAAAAATTGTAGTAAATTAGATAACAATTCCAGGGTTCGAAAGCCTGCCAACAAAAAATCGTAAAACAGAACGTTATGCAAAATACAATCAAAGGTGCCGAATGGCTGATAAAAGAGCCACAACCGGAGGCAACCTTCATCCCCAACGAGTTTGACGAAGAACAATTAATGATACGGGATATGTGCGACCAGTTTTTAGACGCCGAGGTGATGCCCATATTGGATCGTATTGACAACTTAGAACCCGGTCTCATGAAATCTCTGGTAGCCAAAGCCGGAGAGCAGGGTCTGTTAGCTACCTCTTTTCCCGAAGAATATGGGGGATTGGGAAAGGATTTTGTAACCTCTACAATCGTGAACGAGTATTTAGGCTCGGGACATTCGTTTGCCGTGGCGATTGCAGCCCACACAGGTATTGGCACCCTGCCCATTTTGTATTTTGGTACAGAAGAACAAAAGCAAAAATACATTCCCAAACTTATTAGCGGAGAGTGGGCAGGCGCTTATGGTCTTACTGAGCCAAACTCTGGTAGCGACGCCCTTAGCGCAAAAACCAACGCAAAACTCAGCGAAGATGGAAAGTATTACCTGCTAAACGGCCAGAAATGCTGGATTACTAACGGAGGATTTGCCGATGTCTATACCGTTTTTGCCAAGGTAGATGGAACCCAGTTTACCGGTTTCATCGTAGAACGAGATACCGAAGGATTTACACAGGGGCCCGAAGAGAAAAAAATGGGCATTAAAGGTTCATCCACGGTACAGTTGTATTTTCAAGATGCCAAAATACCGGTAGAAAATGTGCTTGGCGAAATTGGCAAAGGGCATAAAATAGCGTTCAATATTTTAAACATCGGCCGTTTGAAACTCTGTGCAGCTGCATTGGGGGGAGCTCGAAGGGCCTTTAATACATCCCTTGAGTATGCCAAAACCCGCGAACAGTTTAAACAACCCATTGCAAATTTTGGAGCAATTAAACATAAGCTGGCACAAATGGCCATCGAAATGTATGCTGCGGAATCGGCACTGTATCGTACCGCTAAATGGATCGAAACCTGGAAAGAGAACCTTTTGGCCGAAGGAAAACCCTATAACGAAGCCTTATTAGGTGCCGCCGAAGAATATGCTATTGAATGTGCCATTTTAAAAGTGTTTGGCAGCGAAGCACTGGATTTTGTTGTGGATGAAGGCGTGCAAATACACGGAGGGAATGGTTTTAGCGCCGAATATAATATCTCACGAGCCTATCGGGATAGCCGTATCAACCGCATTTATGAGGGTACCAACGAAATCAACCGCTTGCTGACGCTGGATATGACATTAAAACGTGCCATGCAGGGTCGGTTGAACCTGATGGGACCCGCAATGGAAGTTCAGAAAGAACTGATGAGCATTCCTGAATTTGGAGAGGCAGATGAAACCCCGTTTGCAGCAGAAAGAAAACTAATAGCAGGCTTAAAGAAAGCCATTTTAATGGTTGCAGGGGCTGCGGTTCAAAAATTTATGATGAATATTGAACAGGAACAGGAAGTACTCATGCATATTGCTGACATGGCAATTGCAGTATTTCACGCAGAAAGTATGTTATTGCGCTGCATGAAAATAACAGCAACACAAGGAGAGGCGGCTGCCACTTATTATAATGAAATGATGCGCACCTACCTGTATGATGCTGCGGATGTTGTGAATAAAAATGGAAAAGACGCCGTTAATGCCTTTGCCGAAGGCGATGAACAACGTATGATATTGATGGGGCTGCGGCGCTTTACCAAAGCAGATCCCTTTAACACTAAAGACGCCCGCAGGCGCATTGCCGACAAATTGATAGAAACAGGTCGGTATTGTTTTTAAAGTTTTTTGGTTTGAGGTTTTTTTCATAAAAGCTCTGGTTATCTAATCAGGGCTTTTTTCTTTCAGGAAATCGAGTGATTTGAGCCCTTCAGGGCAGAAATTTATCGGAAAAGATGAGGATTTTAACGAAAACACGAAACAACTTTATCTATTTTTAACAAACTCGCCCATAATTAAGACCTAATTTTGCCGCAATTAGTAACCTAAAATTTATTCAAAATGAAAATGAGAACCCTCACTAACCTGTTTTTCGTAACTGTTATTTCGGTAGCAGCCTATTCCTGTGCCAACCAAAAGAACAAAACGGCTACACAGGCACCAGATGGACATACTGCACAAAATGCCTTGGATTGGCAAGGATCTTACTCAGGCGTTTTGCCCTGTGCAGACTGTGAAGGCATTGAAACAGAGTTGCAGCTGAATAGCGACCAAACCTATCGGCTCACCAGCCGCTATCTTAAAGGGAATAACCAACTGGCAGATACGCTCAACGGCAAATTTGTATGGTTAGAGAATGGTAATGTAGTACAGTTAGAGAGAAAAACCAAAGATATTCGACCCGATTTGTTTAAAATAGAAGAAAATCAGGTAAAGCAATTGAATGTGGATGGGCAGGAAGTTACAGGCGCGCTGGCAAATTTCTATATACTGAAAAAAGAAGGCAACCCGGAAGTGGAAAACCTAAAATGGCAATTGGTAGAACTTCGCGGGAAACCTGTTAAGGGTACTCCGCAAACCCACTTCATCATTTTTCACTCAAACGACAAAAGGGCAGAAGCCAAAGCAGGTTGCAATATTCTTTCCTTTAGCTATAAAATTAAAAACAGGCTGCAGGTAAAATTCGGACAGGGGATTACCACCCTTATGGCCTGCCACGAACCCACCGAAGCAGAACTTTTAAAAGTGCTTGCTATTGTAGATAATCTATCGGTTGGAGAAGGCATACTTACTCTAAACCGGGCCCGGATGGCACCTTTGGCAAAATTCAAATTAGTACAGCAATAGAGGTTTAAAGAAATCTTCGCTGCTATTCTAAAATGCAATGTTCTATTTTGGATGCAAACCTGAAAGAACAAACAGACTTGTTATGGCTATTCTTGAATGACTGAGTTCAAAATCAGGTTTCGGTTGTATTATTATTCAGTTTTTCGCCACATTTATAACAAAAAGTGGCTTTTACCGAATGGCCTCCTATTTGGCAGCGAGGACATTTTACGTCAATCGTCATTCTTTTACCTTCGTTGATGGCAAAAGCAGAAAGGATAGCCGTGGGCACGGCTATTATCGCATACCCCAGTATCATTATAAAAGACGAAATCACTTTTCCAAGCGCTGTAACCGGTGCCACATCCCCATAGCCTACCGTAGTGATGGTTACGGTGGCCCAATAAATACTCTGAGGAATACTGCTAAAACCGGAGTTGTGGTCAAATTCAACCACATACATCAATGTGCCCAGAAATATGGTAAGCAACACCACAAAAAACAAAAACACCATTATTTTTCTAAAATTCCTAATGAGCGCAAACATAATCATCCGGCTCTCATGAAGAAACTCCACCATCTTCAAGATTCTGAATATCCTTAACAATCGGAACGAGCGGATAATCATAAATACATGCCATTGCGGGTAGAAAAACTCCATATAGGAAGGTAAAATGGCCAGCAGGTCTATTACACCATAAAAACTACCCGCATATTTTTTCGGTATCCTTACGCAATACAACCTTAATAAATACTCGATAGAAAAAATGACCATAAAGAAATAGTCCATCCATAGGAATAAGGTACTATACTTTGTAGCAATGGATTCTACACTTTCCAACATCAACAATATGATATTGACAAAAATCAATATTGTGAGGGTAATATCAAATATCCTTCCGGCGGGGGAGCTGGAGTGAAATATGATATCGTAAATTTTTTCACGCAGCGAACCTTTTTGAGAGGGCCGGTTTTGATCCTGTACCGCATCTATTTTATCGGGTATAAAAGAAAAAAGCGACATGTGATTGATAATTGCAAATAAAGGTAGGCTTTTTATAAAGATGGCATCCGATTAAAAACAAGCGGCGTTTTATTCTTCTAATTTGTTTTTGTCATAAACCCGTTTGGAAATCAACCAATAAAAGAGTATCGCCAATCCACAAAAAATTCCAGATACTAAATATACCTGTGAGAACCCAAGTGTGCCGGTAATGAACCCTCCTGCCAACATGCCAATTGCCAGTCCCAGATCAAAACTTAACAAATAAGTGGCATTGGCGGTACCTCTTTTGTTATGACCGGCAATATTCACATACAAGGTTTGAGTGGCAGGAAATAACATGCCAAACCCTATCCCAATAAACAAACCAGAGGCACAAAATGCAAAAATGCTATGAAATGCAGAAAAAGCGATCAGAGACACACTAATCAACAGCAATGCCAACATATTAATGAGATGGATATGCCCCTTGTCCACCAGCTTCCCGGCAAACACGCGGGAGGCCATGATGCCACCTGCCCAGAAAATAAAAAAAATACCCGGGTTTTCAATTTGAATAGCCAACCCATATTGAGCTACAAAAGGGCCAATAGTGCCCCAGGCAAAACTGGGCAATAGCTGATTTAAAAATATGGGCCAGCCTTTTACCAGGAAAAAGCGATCCAGAGAGATAACTGGTTTTTCTATGGGAACCCTAACCGGCAATTTTATAAGCGCCGCCGTGAGCACACCTACCACGGCCATTCCCACAGCCCACCATAGTAGCACATGAAAATTGTACTGGTAATAAATGTGAATGGCAATAAACGGCGCCACAGCCATTGCAATATTATTAACGGTTCCAAAATAGCCAATCCCTTCCGAGCGGCGTGCCGAAGGAATCACATCAATAGAAACCGTGGTTGTGGAAACGGTGGACAACCCCCACCACAACCCGTGGATAAACCGAACAATTACAAAGAGTAACACGGTAGTAACATAAAAATAGCCAAAAAAAGCAGCAGCATAAAGGATGCAACCCCAAAGCAATAAGCCTTTACGAGAAAACACATCAACCATATACCCCGAAAATGGGCGTATAAGCAATAATGCAATGGCGTATGAAGAAAGCACAATACCCGTTTGAGTTTGGGGTACCTGTAGCTGTTCTGTTATGTAGAGGGGAATAGACGGCATCAGCAAATTGAAAGAACAGGCCAAAAAGAAATTGGTCAGTGTAATGATGATGAACTCGCGATTCCACAGTCTTTGTTTCATAAGGTTCCTTACTTCAGCGATTTAGAAAACAGGCAAAGTTACGAAATTGTTTTGCAGCCTGCCGACGCGCCAGAGTAAGACGCCCTACGAGAACGATCAGACACAAAGGTTAGATAGGAACTCTGGTTTTTATTTCACCCCTGAACGGGCTAATAGAGCCGCGCGGATATTGAACGAAAAATATGTTGTATGCCTTTGTGGCAGGCGGTATGAACTACTCAAATACAAAATTATTGCAATAGTTTTTCATATCCTTTGCGTTTTGATAGGTTTCAAAACTAAAATCTTTTAAAGGAATTCGATTCAAGTGATGAAGAATAAATCCGTTATATCCTAA
Organism: Niabella sp.; assembly: GCA_039811305.1. Lineage (GTDB taxonomy): Bacteria > Bacteroidota > Bacteroidia > Chitinophagales > Chitinophagaceae > Niabella. The sequence continues at coordinate 1,080 of JBDHYK010000036.1, read as the reverse complement.
GGATTCCATGAAGCGAAAGGTCTCCATTACCTTTTCTTTTCCAACGTGGCGTTCCTCAATTTCAACAATAATTTTTGGCTTCCATTTTCTTATGGTTTCTATGCCGCCCTGAAACAGTTTTAACTCGTTTCCTTCAACATCTATTTTTAAAAAATCGGGTTTAATATTGTGTTGCTTGCAGTAGGAGTCTAATGTTTCTGTTGATACATTTTCGGTTTTAGCAAAGTTTGCAGCCCCTTTTTGATCTACAATTGTGGCACCGGGTGAAGATCCTTTACCGGCTTTCTTTGTTGGAATATAAAGCGTTACTGTACCTGCATGATCTGACAATGCCAAGTGTTCAAGCGTAACATTGTCCCATTTGAATAGCTCTTTAATTTTTTTGATGTACTGATAGAGGTTGGATTGTGGTTCAAAGGCAACTACTCTGCCCTTGCTACCAACTTGCTTTACGAAAAAATATAAGTAGCCCGCTTTATGGGCTCCAATGTCAAAAACCGTTTGTCCTTTTTCAATGGTAGAGTTGATATAGGCGATACCTCCAATATCGTTTTTTGTTTTGTATTTATTTGCTCTAAGCTTGAGTTTAATGCCTTCTATAAATTTCATATACATGATTTTTCGTTGTTTATAACTCGAAAAGATCTTACCTAAAAATACCCCGATAGATTGTAATCAGGCTCATAATAATTACAAGAGTTCCTACAATAATAAACATTTTCTTAACCGGGAGTTTTGACGTTAGCAGGGCTGAAAAAGGAGCTGTGATAACGCCACCAAGCAGCAGTCCGACAATAATGTTCCAGTGCTGAACTCCGATGGTAAACAGGAACGTAATTGCGCTGGTAACAGTGAGAATAAATTTTGCTACGGTGGAACTTCCTACAACATAGCGAGGAGTTCGCCCGTTTTTTATAAAGGTACCCGTAACTAAGGGGCCCCAACCGCCCCCACCAAAAGAGTCAATAAAACCGCCTACCAATCCCAGTGTGGTGATATTGGTTTTCTTTTTTATAATTCGTCTTTCTTTTCTTTTAAGTGCATTTCGTAGAATGTTGAACCCCAGGTAAAGTGTATAAG
>JBDHYK010000035.1:0-18107 GCA_039811305.1 Niabella sp. | reverse complement strand
GTTTAATAATTGGCTTCTTGTTACTTTTATTGCGGGTAAATAGTCCCATATATTTATGAAGTTTTGTCACCTCAAAGATAATATGGGCTATTTATCTTTTTAGACTTTCGGATGGTAGTGAAAATTTTATAAAAAAAATAAAGATCCTGTTTTTTTTGGTAGATGAAAATTCTTTTTTTAGATAATGGCAGACTCTTCGTTTGCTGAAGTTTCGATCGGGTGGGGAGGGTTTCTACGCAGCTTTACCCCGAGAAACCAGAACTTTATCAAAAAAATAAACGAAAGCCTTCAATAATTTGTTAGGTTTGTTGTTTAAAGGCACAACATGCATATTGCACAGTACATAGATCATACGATATTAAAACCCACCACTTTAGTAAGCGATATTGAAAAGCTCTGTGCCGAGGCCAGAGAATATGGGTTTGCTTCGGCCTGCGTGCCACCCCCTTTTGTGAAGAAAACGAAAGAATTACTACAGGGCTCGCCTGTTAAAACCTGCACAGTGATAGGTTTCCCGTTCGGATATTCTGCCATTGAAGCCAAACTGGCCGAGGTGCTTTTAGCCCTTGTGGATGGTGCGGATGAGTTGGATATTGTAATTAATCTGATTGCTTTAAAAAACAACGACTGGCAATATTTAGCAAATGAAATAAATCACCTGTTACCCATTATAAAAGAGAAAGGGAAACTCGTTAAAATAATTATCGAAAGTGGGGTGCTCACAGATGACGAAATTATTAAATGTTGCCAGCTTTATGGGGCGGCGGGGATAGATTTTTTAAAAACCTCCACAGGGTACGCAGAAAAAGGTGCTACCGTGCATGCAGTAGAACTTTTTAAAAAGCATTTGCCCGAAGGTGTACAAATAAAAGCCAGCGGAGGTATCCGCGACTATGAATTTGCCAGCCAACTCATTGGCTGTGGCGCCACCCGCTTAGGCTGTAGCGCCGGTGTAGCCATTGTAAAGGGCGAAAAGACAACGGAAGGATACTAATTTATTGACCTGCCTGGAAAAGAAATTTCACACCAATGCAACTGCATTATTAGCCATCTTGCTTTTGCCAGAGTAGTCAATACGGCTTAGGGTTTATGGATTTCACTGCTAAAATGAAACTCAATATCGGGGTTGTTATTAATTTCTGTGTTTAAAAACCATTCGCTCTGGGCAAGATACACCATCTGTCCATCTTTGTCTTCGCCGATATTGGCCAGTTTGAATTTTGAAAAATCGTCCAATTTTTTAGCGTCTTTACTGGTGAGCCAACAAGCTTTGTAGAAAGGAAGTGCCCGAAATTCCACGGAAGCACCATATTCATGCAATAAACGATATTGTATCACCTCAAATTGCAATTCTCCCACACAGCCGATTATTTTTTTGTTCCCGCCAAATTGTGTAAAAAGCTGGGCTACTCCTTCATCGGTTAGTTGCAAAAGACCTTTTTCTAATTGCTTGGTCTTCATTGGGTCTTTGTTTACAACTTCTTTAAAAATTTCGGGAGAAAAAGAGGGGATGCCGGTAAAATAAAAGTCTTCCCCTTCAGTGAGTGTATCGCCAATTTTAAAATTCCCGGTATCGAACAGGCCTACTACATCTCCGGGATAGGCATCGTCTATCACATTTTTTTCACGGGCTAAAAACGTATAAGGGTTGCTGAAACGCAGGTCTTTGTTCAAGCGTACATGATGGTAGTATTTGTTCCTTTCAAATTTACCGCTGCAAACTCTAAGAAACGCGATTCGGTCGCGGTGCTTGGGGTCTAAGTTGGCGTGAATTTTAAAAATAAACCCACTCAGTTTGGGTTCGTTTACGGCTACTTCGCGCATATTGGTAGCCCTGTTTTGTGGCAGGGGTGCAATGTTGATAAAGGTGTCTAACATTTCCTTTACGCCAAAATTGTTGATCGCGCTACCAAAAAACACGGGAGATACCTTAGCTGCCAGGTAGTCGTTTACATTTAAAGACCCATTTACACCATCTACCAGCTCTATATCTTCCCTTAAAACTGCCAGGTCTTTTTCTCCCAATTTTTCATCTAATAATTTCGATGTAATATCCGTAATGGCAATTGTGTCTTCATCTTCAGCCTTTGTATTGGCCGTAAAGAGTTTCAGACTTTTATTAGCCAGGTTATACACTCCTTTGAAATCCTTTCCACTGTTGATCGGCCAGGTCATCGGGTGCAGCGCAATGTTCAGCTCGTTTTCAATTTCCTCCAGCAACTCGTAGCGGCCCTTGCCATCCCGATCCATTTTATTTATGAATACGATTACCGGAGTATCTCGCATGCGGCACACTTCCATCAAGCGGCGGGTTTGTTCTTCTACACCATTCACACTGTCCACCACCAAAATTACACTATCCACCGCGGTAAGCGTTCGAAAAGTGTCTTCGGCAAAATCTTTGTGCCCGGGAGTATCTAATAGGTTGATAAGTATGTTATTATATTCAAAACTCATTACTGATGTGGCCACAGAAATTCCTCTTTGGCGCTCTATTTCCATGAAGTCAGAGGTGGCTGATTTTTTTATTTTATTGCTTTTAACAGCTCCTGCTACCTGAATGGCTCCGCCAAAAAGCAATAGTTTTTCAGTCAGGGTGGTTTTTCCTGCATCCGGGTGGCTGATGATTGCAAAAGTACGTCTGCGCTGTATTTCGTCTTGAAACTTCATGAAAGAATTTTAAAAAGTCTGCGAAGATAAACAGATTTTGGGGTTTAGAAAATACTGTATTGCGTCTTTTTTGGTTCGTACCCGGTTCTAAAGCGGAACCCAGAATTGCAAACTAAGATCGGAAAACGGGCAATACCCAGGCAAACCGCAGGAAGTGGGGCTCATAAATAAAAAATAGCGGTTGTGCTGATTTTTTGTTTAATATTGTCTGTATTCACAAAATGATGTTATGGTAAAAACCATTCCCAGAGATTTAAGCTGGCTGGCTTTTAATGCACGGGTTTTGCAAGAGGCCGCCGACCCTACAGTGCCTTTAAAAGAAAGAGTGAAATTTTTGGGCATCTTTTCCAATAACAGGGATGAGTTTTACCGAGTACGGGTAGCCTCCCTGAAACGGATGCTGGCCATAGAAACCAAGCTGCACATGCACCCCGAAAAGAATCCTAAGAAAATTTTGGATCAAATACAAAAACTGATTGCGGAGCAGCAGGATGAATTTGAGCGGGTTTGGAGCGATGTGTTGCAGGAAATGAATAAAAACCGGATTTTCATAAAGAAAAGCGATCAATTGTCCCGGGTGCAGAAAAAGTATGTTGAAAAGTTTTATGAAAACGAAATCAGCCCCAATATTGTACCGATACTGATCCAGAGTATCAAAAAATTTCCGCAACTTAGGGATAAGTCTATTTTTTTGGGAGTAGTCATGTCAAAAACTTCCAACTCCAAAGACTATAAATACGCTGTTATTGAAGTGCCGGTTACTGTTGTGGGCAGGTTTATACTATTGCCATCCCGACGCGGGCAGCATGATATTATGTTGCTTGAAGAGGCCATAAAGTATAACCTGCCGGGTATTTTCAGTTTTTTGGGTTATGATCAATTTAAAGCTCATATTTTTAAGTTTACCCGCGATGCCGAATTGGATATTGACAACGCCGATACTGCCCCTTTTATAAAAAAATTGGAAAAAGGATTGAAGAACCGAAAAAAAGGAAAACCTGTTCGTTTGTCTTATGATGAGGATATTGACAAGGAGTTGCTGGCTTATCTCATGGAGAAATTCGGCCTTTCCAAACAAGACAATATTGTTCCCGGTGGCAGCATCCATAATTTCAGGCATTTTATGGATTTCCCAACTCAGGTATTTGGTTATAAAGAAAAGCGCCCGGCTCCTTTTGAGCATCCCCACTTGGTAGGCAAACGTATTTCGAATGTTATTAAAAAAAGAGATGTTCTCTTAAATTTTCCCTATCATAGCTTTACACCGGTTATTGACCTGATTCGTGAGGCGGCGTTTGACCCGGATGTGGTTTCTATAAAAATTGCCTGTTATCGCCTGGCATCGCAGTCTAAAATTATCAATGCCCTGATCAATGCAGTAAGAAACGAAAAGGAAGTTACTGTAATGCTGGAACTAAAAGCAAGATTTGACGAAGAAGCCAATTTGGAATGGAAACAACGTTTGGAAGAGGGGGGTGCCAAAGTACTTACAGGAATTCCTGAATTAAAGGTGCATGCAAAAGTGTGTGTAATAAAAAAGAAAGCCGATAAAAAAATGTTGCATTACGGTTTTGTCAGCACGGGAAATGTACATGAAAAAACCGCGAAACTATATGGCGATCATTGCCTGTTGACGTCAAACGCGAATATAATGGCAGATGTAAACCGGATTTTTGAGTATTTAGAAAATCCAAAAATCGGCATCGCTTCTCTAAGTCGGTGCAAAACCATCATTCCCAGCCCCCACCATGTACGGGTGGCGGTAGTAAAAATGGTAGATGCCGAAATAGCTGAAGCGAAAAAAGGTAAACACGCCGAACTGCTTCTGAAAATGAATTCGCTGGCAGATACGCAGATGATTGAAAAGCTATATGAAGCGGCACGGTCGGGTGTAGTAGTAAAATTGATTGTGCGTGGCATCTTTTGTATGCTGTCGGAAAATAGTAAATACCAGTTTCCGGTTACGGCAATCAGTATCGTAGATGAATACCTGGAGCATGCAAGGGTGTGGGTGTTTTATAATAAAGGCAAACACAAAGTATTTATCTCATCGGCAGACTGGATGCTGCGCAATATCGAACACCGTATTGAGGCTACCTGCCCTGTAACCAATAAAGAATTAAAACAGGAGCTGATAGAACTATTGAATATTCAGTTGAAAGATAACGTAAAAGCCCGAATTTTGAATAACGACCTGAGTAATGAATATGTGAATTTGCCAGGTGATAAAATCAGGTCGCAGGAAGCGATCTACACGTATTTAAAAAATAAAAACTATAAAATTGAAGTTAGCAGCCATTGACATCGGAAGTAACGCAGCAAGATTACTCATTACGGATGTGTATCTCGACAGCCAAAGAAAACCCGAATTTATCAAATCGAATTTGATACGGGTGCCCCTACGTTTAGGTTTTGATGTGTTTGAAACGGGAGAAATTTCTGAAACCCGCGGAGATCACGTGGTAAGTACCCTTAAAGCCTACAAGCATTTATTAGACGCCTATGAAGTGCTTCATGTAAAAGCCTGCGCCACCTCGGCCATGCGCGATGCCAAAAATTCTGATGAGATTATAAAAAGGGTTCAGGAGGAAACGGGCATTCAAATCGAAATTATTTCGGGAGATCAGGAAGCATCCGTAATATTTCAAAACCATATTACCGATTCTTTGGCTAAAGAATACTCCTACCTGTATGTGGATGTGGGCGGGGGCAGTACCGAACTTACCTTTTTTATGAATGGCGAAATGCAATTCCGACGTTCTTTTAAAATTGGTACTATTCGGCTGTTAAAACAACAGGTAAGTGAGCAGCAGTGGGACGAGATGAAAGAATTTATCAGGGTCAATACCAAAACCACCAAAAAAGTGATGGCAATTGGCTCGGGTGGCAATATCAATAAAGTATTTTCTTTGTCAAAACGAAAAGAAGGAAAACCTTTGCCTCTGGAATTGCTCAGAGACTATTACAAGGAATTTAACAGTATGACGCTTCCGGAAAGAATGAGCCGTTATAAAATGCGCGAGGATCGGGCCGATGTAATTGTTCCGGCACTTTTAATTTATATGAACGTAATGAAATGGGCCGGCGCAACAGAAATTCTGATTCCAAAAATTGGATTGGCCGATGGGCTGATACACGCCCTTTATGACGAAATTGTAAAAAAAGCCCTAACCCAGTCTTTGTAAAAAACTACTGCGAAAGGCAAACAAGATGTCCTTCAAAAAAAATTAAATCTATGTCTGTTAATAAAGAACTAAAACGTGTAACCACCAATACCTTATTAAAAATGAAGCAGGCTGGTGAAAAAATAGCCATGCTTACGGCTTATGATTTTTCATTTGCCAAAATCATTGACGGTGCGGGTATTGATATGATTCTGGTAGGCGATTCTGCCTCCAATGTAATGGCAGGCCACGAAACAACCCTTCCCATTACATTAGATCAAATGATTTATCATGCTCAGTCGGTTATCCGGGGAATACAACGTTGTTTGGTGGTGGTAGATTTGCCTTTTGGATCCTACCAATCTAATCCCAAAAATGCATTAGCCTCTGCTATCCGCATCATGAAAGAAACCGGTGCCCATGCCATTAAGTTAGAAGGAGGTGAAGAGGTGTTGGAATCGGTGCAAAAAATTGTATCAGCAGGAATACCGGTTATGGGACACCTCGGGCTGGTTCCTCAGTCAATTTATAAATTTGGTACCTACGCAGTACGCGCCAAAGAAAAAGACGAAGCCGATAAACTGCGTTCCGATGCAAAATTATTGCAGGAAGCAGGTTGTTTTGCCTTGGTATTAGAAAAAATACCCGCTCAGTTGTCAAAAGAAGTAACCGAAACCTTGCAAATACCGGTTATTGGAATTGGAGCTGGAAAATATTGCGACGGGCAGGTACTTGTGATGCACGATATGCTGGGGATCAACACAGAGTTTCACCCCAAGTTTTTGCGGCAGTATCTGAATATATACGAACAAGCTACTGCTGCTATTGGAAATTACATCAAAGACGTTAAAAGCCTTGATTTTCCCAACGAAAACGAACAATATTGACAATGTGTTTTTATAGTATTAGACGATCATGATATTTCGTTTGTAGAAAAAAGTATTTAATTCAATAGTATGGATTTTCTGAGTTCCTTACAGTTACAGCAGTTAAATTCCGGTGTTAGCACGGGTTCTGTGTGGCTTCCGTCGGGGGGAGCAACCCTCTCTTCTTTTTCTCCTGTTGATGGTGAATTGATTGGTGCAGTTAAGGCTGCAACAAAAGAAGACGTAGGTGCTATTATTACTCAAGCGCAAACGGCCTTTCTCGAATGGCGCTTGTGGCCGGCACCCCGCAGGGGAGAAATTGTGAGGCAAATTGGCGAATCGTTGCGAAAGCATAAAGAAGTGTTGGGTACATTGGTTTCTTACGAGATGGGCAAGAGTTTGCAGGAGGGGTTGGGAGAAGTACAGGAAATGATAGATATTGCCGATTTTGCGGTGGGGCTGAGCCGCCAATTATATGGTTTGACCATTCAAAGTGAACGACCTGCCCATCGAATGTTTGAGCAATACCACCCGCTGGGTGTGGTAGGTGTTATTTCTGCGTTCAACTTTCCCGTAGCCGTTTGGAGTTGGAATAGTATGTTGGCCTGGGTTTGTGGCGATACCGTGGTTTGGAAGCCCTCTGAAAAAGTTCCGCTTTGCGCAATAGCCTGCCAGCACATTGTAGCCGAAGTGTTTAAAGCCAACCAAGTACCCGAGGGAGTAAGCAACCTGATTGTGGGCGCGCGCGACGTAGGCGAATGGCTGGCAGAAGATGAGCGGATCGCCCTGGTTTCAGCAACCGGCTCTACCCGTATGGGTAAAGCGGTTGCCTCTACAGTAGCCCAAAGATTAGGACGTACCCTCCTGGAACTTGGAGGCAACAACGCCATGATCATTTCAAAAGACGCCGACATAGAAGTGGCTGTCATGGGAGCTTTGTTTGGAGCTGTGGGAACCGCAGGGCAACGTTGCACAACTACACGCAGACTGATTATTCACGAAGCCGTGTATGAATCTGTGAAGCAAAAATTAGTGCAGGCCTATGCACAATTGAAAATTGGCAATCCGCTTCAAAGCGAAAATCACATGGGACCACTAATTGACAAAGAAGCTGTTGCCACCTACTTAAAAGCCATAGAAATGTGCAAAGCACAGGGAGGATTTTTTATTGTAGAGGGAGGCGTGTTGGTGGGAGCTTCTTATAGCAGTGGTTGTTATGTAAAACCCTGTATAGCAGAAGTGGAAGCCTCATTTCCCATTGTGCAGCAGGAAACCTTTGCTCCCATTTTGTATCTGTTAAAGTATCAATCGTTACAGGATGCAATCGAAATACATAACCAGGTACCCCAGGGTCTGTCATCTGCCATCATGACGCTGAACCTGAGAGAAGCTGAGCAATTTTTATCGCTTGCCGGAAGTGATTGTGGCATTGCAAATGTAAATATTGGCACATCGGGCGCTGAAATAGGAGGGGCTTTTGGGGGCGAAAAAGAAACCGGCGGAGGTAGAGAAAGTGGCAGCGATGCCTGGAAAAATTACATGCGCAGACAAACGAATACCATCAATTACGGAACGGCCTTACCCCTGGCACAAGGAATTAAATTTCATTTGTGATTTGCTATTGTGAAATGGTTAGTGGTTAATGGTTAATTTACGAGTTTTGATTTGCGATTTACGATTTACGATTGACGAGTTTTGATTTACGATTTACGATTTACGATTTACGATTTACGATTGGCGATTGACGATTTTTGATTTACGATTTACGATTTACGATTGACGATTTTTGATTTACGATTTACGATTTGCGATTTACGATTTGCGATTTGTAATTTATAATTAATAATTCGAAGGATGGAGGAAATGAAAAAATGTTCAACACTGATGTTGTAGTTCGCCATCCCACTTAGAAGCATGTGGTTTACCAAATTTTTTGCTAACAAAATGGTAAGGTGGGCATTTTAAGACATTCTTAAATGTTATCTGACTAAATTTGCAACTTTAACATATTCTAATATCAGTTTCCGATGAAAAAACTATTGTTGACACCTGGATTTGTTTGGTTACTGTTGCTCCCATCGTTTTTCGCTGCGGCGCAGGATGCTGTGCCCCAGGGCTGGCATGTAAGAGACTTGAAAACAGAAGGTTACTATGGTATCAGCCTGAACAAAGCCTATGAATTTTTAAAACAAAAAAAATTAAAAAGTGTACCCGTAATTGTGGCGGTAATTGATTCGGGAATTGACACCCTGCATGAAGATCTGAAATCGGTTCTTTGGCAGAACCCAAAAGAACTGCCCGGTAATGGTATTGATGATGATAAAAACGGTTACATTGACGATCTTCACGGCTGGAACTTTCTGGGCAGTAATGATGGCAAAGCCAATGTAGAAAAAGAAACCTTTGAAGCCGGCAGGGTGTACTGGTCGCTGAAGAACAAATATGAAGGTCTTACAGCCAGCGAAGTACCCCCGCAGGAAAGATTTGAGTATGATACCTGGCAACGAGCAAGAGCCGAACTTACCAAAACAGACGATTCCCAACCTATGAGGTCAGATGATATTCTTATGCAAATGGAGGTTTTCAGAAGAGGAGATCAGACGATCCGAAAAGATTTAAAGAAAGAGGTTTACACCTGCAAAGATTTGGCCGGTTATAAAGCCAATTCGCCTTTTGCAGACCATATTAGAACCGTAATGCTGGCCATGGGCGAAGAAGAAGGTGAAACCCTTACCAATACCGCATTTTTAGAGGAAATCAATAAGTATTTTTCGGGCGAATTGGACAAAGCCCAATCAAAAACAGAGCCCCCCAAAGATTACAGAAAAGGAGTTGTTAATGACAACTACAAAGATATTAACGATAAGTTTTACGGGAACAATAATATTTATGTAACCAACGAAGGCGCCGTACACGGTACCCATGTTGCAGGGATCATTGGCGCCGTGAGAAATAACGGGCTGGGAATTGATGGAATCAGCGATAACGTTCGAATCATGAGTATCAGGGCGGTTCCTGATGGCGATGAGTATGATAAAGATATCGCCCTGGCTATCCGCTACGCGGTGGACAATGGCGCCCGTGTGATTAATATGAGCTTTGGGAAAAGCTATTCTCCACAAAAACAATGGGTGGACGATGCGGTAAAATACGCCGATCGTAAAGGCGTATTAATGGTACACGCAGCGGGGAATGATGCTAAAAATGTGGATACCACGTTTAATTTTCCGTCTCCAAGCTATTTAGACGGCGGAAAACCTGTAAACTGGATTACCGTAGGCGCCAGCGGTGATGAAAAAGCCGGTGGTTTGACCGCTTCTTTTTCAAATTATGGAAAAAAATCGGTGGATGTGTTTGCCCCGGGTGTAAAAATTTATTCAACCGTACCGGGAGGCAATACCTATCGGAATCTGCAGGGTACCAGCATGGCGTCGCCGGTGGTAGCCGGCTTGGCTGCATTCATCATGAGTTATTACCCGGCATTAACAGCGACCCAGGTAAAAAATATTATTGAAAAAACGGTGAGCAAGCCCACTCAAAAAGTTGAGAACCCCGGTAATAAAGAGCTGGTTTCCCTGTCGGACTTGTGCGTAACAGGCGGTATTGTAAACGCTTATGAAGCTATTAAACTGGCTTCAATAACTAAGCCATTACAGCCTTTTGTGGCGCCAGCAAAAAAGCCAGTTGCCAAAAAAGCTCCGAGTAAAGCCAAACCTGCGCCCAAAAAGAAATAGCCGTTTAGTCAATCCCTCCCACCCGTACAGGAGGAACCGGTTCGGGCCATTTTTGGTTGTCGTTGAGCTGGATGGGTTCCCGCGATGCAAATTCAGGGTCTTCGCTGGCCATATACGCCATGATGGCTGTGATGATAACGCTTCTTTTCAAGTCGTCAAACACAATTTTATCATAGGTGTCCAAATTGGTATGCCAGGTTACGTTGGTATAATCCCAATTATTAGTACCCATATAGAAAGAAGGAATTCCTTTGGTTAAAAAGGGCGCCTGATCCGATCCTCCGCCCGAAGGCTCGCCCGGAAACGCCAATTGAATAGACACATCGGCTTCTTTTGGAATTCCTTTCACCCATTTGGTAAGAAAATGGTACCCGTGCAGGAACCCGGCACCATTTATAAAGTTGTTTCTGCCTGTGCCGCCATCCTGGTTAAATACTGCTTGTACCTTCGGCATCATTTCCGGGTGGTCTTGTACAAAAGCGCGCGAGCCGTTCAGTCCCTGCTCTTCGCCGCCCCAATGCCCGGCAAGAATCGTGCGCGTAGGATTGGGACACCATTTTTTCAATAGTCGCATGGCTTCCATTGCAATTAAAACTCCTGTGCCATTGTCGGTAGCACCGGTAGCTCCGTCCCAGGAGTCTAAGTGAGCCGATAAAATTACGTATTCATCTGCTTTAGCACCCCCTTTTATCGTTGCGATCGTATTGTAGGTGGGTTGCATTCCCGTTTCTTTCGACTCGGCAACGATATTGACAAAGGGTTTTTTGCCGGCTTCCACTAATCGGTACAGCAAGCCATAATCTTCTAAGGAAAGATCCATAACCGGCATTTTTTTGGTGCTGGTGCCAAATATTTTGTTTGAACCATATTCTTTGCTCCAGAACGATCCGATCACTGCAACGGCTCCCGCTTTTTCCACTGCTACTGCAATATTTCGAGCGTTATAGCCTGTGTTTGTGATGCGTTTGTTCCAGGCGTCCTCGTTGTGGGCTCTTTCGGCTTTCATTTGTTCAAAGGCTTCCCTGCGGGCATATTTTTCCCAATTGTCATCGGGTCTGCCGGTAGGTTGCAGCATGCTTACCAATACGATTTTGCCTTTCATTTGAGGAGCCATTTTCAGAAAGCTGATAGAATCGGGTGCAAAAGGCAGGATCACTACTTCCGCAGTTACTCCGCCCTTAGGCGTTTTTGGGCTCCAGGCTAATTGGGTACCGGCCATGGTTTTCGCCCAGGGTGCAGTCATCGTAATGGCAGCAATACCTCGTTCCCATCCCCTCCATTGCCCGTATTGTTCATTTTCTGCGGGGATGCCCCAGGTTTTATACCTGGCCGTAACCCAGTCGTGCGCTTGTTTCATTTTAGGAGAACCCACAAGTCGTGGGCCAATACCGTCCAACAAGCCTTTGGCAAGATGTTCTAACTCAGAGTTTTCTAATGCATCTTTTGTAATGTTTTTGATGACAGACGCATTTTGTGCAGACACAACTTGTGCAAAAAAACAGGCGAAAACAAAGATGAAACCCTTTTTAAGCATGATCGTTTTATTTTAAATGGTAAGTTGAAAAAAAAGCTCGTTATTATTTTGCAAAGGTAAGAGGTTCCTAAATGAACCAGGATGTTTGAAAATTCAATTTGTTAATACTGCTGTATTGTCAGCAGTTTATGGTAAATTTGGCGCTAAATTTCTGGTTCATGCCCTTATATCATTTGTTTATTGTCTATTTGATCAGTTTGTTGATGGTGCTCTTACCCTCTTTTGGGTTGGCGTCTTTATTTAAAAAAGTGGGTCGGCCCGCCTGGCAGGCCTATGTTCCTTTTTATAATACCTGGGTGATGCAGGATATTGCCGGACGCCCCAAGCATTGGGTGTTTTGGCAGTTTATACCCGTTGTGGGTTGGTTTATTACTCCCGGAATTTTTATAGAATTTGCCAAAGTGTTTTGTCGCTTTTCGTTTTTAGACCATGTTGGGGCAGCTCTATTGGCTCCGTTTTATTTTCCCTGGCTGGCACAAAACAAAGATTCCCGGTTCATTGGCGCCGAGGGAGTAAAACAGCATAAAAAAACAAGCTGGAGAGAGTGGTTGGATGCTGCTATCTTTGCCATTGTAGCTGCCACCCTTATCCGACTGTTTATTTTTGAAGCCTACACCATTCCATCCAGTTCGATGGAAAAAAGCCTTCTGATCAACGATTTTTTATTTGTAAGTAAGTTCGCTTATGGCCCCCGGGTGCCCAATACGCCGCTATCCATCCCCTTTATTCATAATTACACCCCTGTTTTCAATACCCGATCCTATACCACAGCATTAGAGCTTCCCTATATCAGATGGTTTGCATCTCCCGTGGAGCGCTACGATTGTGTGGTGTTCAATTTTCCAAATGGAGATACGGTAATTCACAACCCGATGTTTGAGTCGGCCAATCCCTATTACGATGTCAAGCGACGCGCAGAGGCGGGCTCCCTATCGGATCAGCAGGTGTTGAACGATCCGTACAATTATCCGATTGTGGTGCATCCGGTAGATAAAACCGATAATTATATCAAACGTTGTATCGGTATTGCAGGAGATTCGCTGAAAATTGTAGATGGTATTGTCTATTTAAACGGCCAACAGGCAACCATCCCACCTCATTCCGCTACGTTCTATACCTACAGCAGTAAAAACCAGGTGATGATTGATCCGGATTTTTTAAGAGATGCAGGCATCCGTTTGAACTTAGAAAATGCTGGTTCAGACTTTAACGTGTATAATAACAATGTGTATCAGACCAACCTGACTTTGTCGGAATTAGAAATATTGAAAAAATTGCCAGCTATTGATGCATCCAGCATTCGGAAGGATATTTATCCCAGCGATGGATTGGTTTCTACCTCAATGTTCCCCTACTACGATACGATTCATAAATGGTCACCGGATAATTACGGTCCGGTTTGGGTTCCCAAAAAAGGCGCTACCATTACGCTTACTCCTGAAAATCTTCCGATGTATTCCCGCTGTATAAAAAATTACGAGAAGAATGATTTACAGGTAGCAAACGGTAAAATTGTCATTAATGGGAAAGAAACCAACCAATACACGTTTAAAATGAATTATTACTGGATGATGGGGGACAATCGTCATAAGTCGCAGGACAGCCGTTTTTGGGGCTTTGTGCCTGAGGATCATATTGTGGGGAAAGCATCCATGATATGGTTTAGCTGGGAAAATGGCCCACGCTGGAGCCGGCTGTTCAGAAAGGTTCGGTAAAAAAGCGTCTGGTTTAATACGCTGTTTAAAAAGGTAGCAATATGAAAGAACGAAAATTTCAATTCTCCTATAAAGTTGTGAAGGACATCACTGAGTTGGACGAACTGGATGCTACTTTGCTACAACAAGCCCGGAAAGCAACAAAAAAAGCTTATGCGCCTTATTCGCGTTTTCATGTAGCCTGTGCTGCCCGCCTCGAAAATGGAAGAACCGTCATTGGAACCAACCAGGAAAATGCCTCCTATCCTGTGGGTATTTGTGCCGAAAGAGCCCTGCTGGCAACTGTGGGTACCCAATACACCGATGAACCCATTGATACTTTAGCCATTTCTTACCATGCTTTAGACGGAGAAAGCAACCATCCTATTTCGCCCTGTGGCATGTGCCGGCAGGCATTAACAGAATATGAAAAAAGGGCAGGAAAACCCATGCGCCTGATTCTTGCTGGGTTACAGGGCACCATTTACATTGTAGATAGTGCCAAAGATCTGCTGCCGCTTGCATTTACCGATGAAGACCTGGGAAAAGATGGTTGATGGAAACAACCCGGATGGATAATACAGAAAAAGGTACAGTACCTTCGCATGCACAGGTTCTTTTCGCTCTAAAGGAGCAAATACAAATCAAAAACTTCGATTTAAAGTTCATGCGGAAACAACTCAGAATCCTGTGAGTTGATGGCACAGTGCTTCAAACCCTACTCCTTTTGTTACTTCACTGCGGGCGTAATTACGATACTTCTAAATTCTATTGGCCCATGGTCGCCCTGAATATAGATGGGCCCGGCTTCTCCTTCATTGCTATCTAATGCGCCCCCCGTAATGCCCGGGATTTCCTGGTCGCAGATAACAGTTTTGCCATTTGCGATTACAGTCACCCGCCTGCCGATCAATTTAATGTCATAGCTGTTCCACTCATCCGGACCGTTCGTTACAATTTCAGTAGCGGGTAAGAAACCATACACGCCGCTATATAAAACACTGTTTGGATGGGCATCCTTTGGGCTGTCTTCTATTTGCACTTCATAGCGCCCCCTTAAGTAAATGCCACTATTACTGCCTTTTGGATAACGGAACTCTACGTGCAAGGTAAAATCGGAGAATTTTTGAACAGAAATCAAATTGGCACCGGCACCGGTATTTTTGAGGATGCCGTTTTCTACTTTCCATTTGTTATTTCCTTTCGCTGTCCAACCCTTCAGGTTCTTACCATTAAAAAGCGCAAGAGGCTTGCCCCAATCCGGATCGGCACTGCGTTTCAAAAGAGGGGCTTTTACTCCTTTAAAAGAATAGCGCTTTCCATCGGGTTCGGTAACAAACCCTTTGATGGTTTCGCTAACAAGCTCGCCTTCTACTACTAAATCGTTACTGCCGCTTTCCCATTGTGGGGGAATAGCAAATTGAAATTTACCGTTTTCAAACTGTATCTTAGAAACCGGTCGGGCACTGCCGGCAACACTAACGTAGTATCCTACTAAGGTTTTAAAGCCCGAGAGTTTTACTTCCATCCAGGAGGGTGCGGACTGTCCCTTCAGATCCAGAGTCAAGTCCCAACGTCCGATCAGGTCTTTGGGATCGGAGGCTGATGGATGTGCCCGTGCTGACAAAGAAGCTGCGGATAAGCTGGACAGAAGAACGCCCATAAGAATTGTTTTTAGCATATTGGAAAAGTTATTGAGATAAATGAAAGGAATGGATTAACGGGCAAGCGCATTTTCCGCATTTTCCATCGTTTTTTTGGATACGGATTCCATTTTTATTACTTCGGCTGTTGCCTGCATATTTAGTTTTCCGTTGTATTTTCCGCCCAGTTCTATTTCGATGCTTTCTACATGAATATCGCCCTGGATTACTCCGGTGTTTTTTAAATAGAGGCCTTTGGCTTCAATATTGCCCTGAAGTTGGCCGTAAATGACCACATAGTCGCTTTGCAGATTGCCGCGCACTGTAGATCGGTCGCCTAAAATCACTCCATTTTTTATGCTTACATTTCCTTCGATTGTGCCGTCAACTCTAACAGCATTTTCGCCTGTGAGGTTGCCCACAATTTTAATATCAGGACCAATTACGGTGGTAATGGCTTGCTGTTCCAGCTCGGTGGCTGTTCGTTTTTTGTTTTTTTTGAACACTTTGAGTATTTTGAGTTTAGATATTGGCAATCTGGAATCAGGCAAATATATCTAAATCAAAGCAAAAATCAATCACAGCGTTGTAAATTTTGCTGGATTTATTTTTACGCCGTTTTGGATCACTTCATAATGTAAATGAGGTCCCGTACTGCGCCCCGTACTGCCTAAAAGGCCTATTTTTTCACCCGCCTGTATTCTTTGTCCTTCCCTCACCAGAATTCTGGATAGATGCCCAAACAGGGTTTCAAAGCTGTTGGCATGTTCTATAATAATACAGTTGCCATAGCCTCCGCGTACCCCGGCAAAAGACACAACTCCATCGGCAGTACTTCTTACAGGATCTCCAATTTTGCCTCTAAAGTCTATTCCAAAGTGCGATTCGGTGCCTCCGCCACCAAAAGGATTATAGCGATACCCAAAATTGGATGTTTGTTCTCCATCGCTTGGCAAACCCAAAGGTGTGAAACTAACTTTATGTTCTATGTTTTTTAAGTATTGGCTATAATAATCGGCAACCATATTGGCGTCTTCCACCTCAAATCCTTCTTCACCACCCACATCAACTTTTTTAATCTCGCCCAAACCTCTTTTTTCTAAAGCTTCGTTAATCTGGATCAGACTGGAATCTATAGACTGAAACGACTTTTTTAAGCGAACTACATCTACCGACTTTGCAATCACCTTGAATCGCTCATCGGCACTGGCTAATTTCTCCTGGTAATATTTGTCAGTTTTAAAATAAACCATCCAGGCAATCACACCAACCAGAGAAACGATGATAGTAAGAAATAGGAAGGTCAGTTTACGCCAGTGGCGGATAATCTGTGTTGGCACCTGAAAAGGTTTTGTTTGTTTGCCAGCAGAATTAATTAAAAGTACAGAAGTCTTTTTTCTCAACATGAAATGCGTAATGAATTTGCAAAATTATAAAATATAAACGCAAAAACATGTAAATTATTGTTTAAAGAACTATAAATATATTTAATATATTGTGAAAATTTGCCAGAATTTACTGCGAATCCTTGAATAATTTTGAATATTGGATGCCTACACGCCCTTTTAGGTTAGGAATGGGTGCAGTTAATTTGTAAAGAGTCAGGTTGATTTGTGTTATTTCGTCAAATTTTTCCTTTAGGGATTGGGTCATTTCCTGCAGAAGGGTCTCCAGTAGTTCCCGTGGTTTTTGCATTTCGTTATAGATCACTTCGTACACAGATACATAGTTGAGGGTATCTTCCACATTCAAAATAGTGGCTTTGGGAGGGTTAAAATCAATACAAACGTCTAATTCAAACTCATTGCCTTCTCTTTTTTCCTGTTCGTAAAGACCATGGAAGCCAAAAAAACGCAGTTTTTCAAATCGTATGGTAAAAAATTCTTGAATGTGATGCCTGTTTTGGGTGAAAATGAAACTTTGTTATTAGTAAAACGAACAATATCAGCCGTTTGCGCTGATATTGTTCTTGAAATTTGATTTGTAGATCACTTTTTAAAGTCCTTTGCTGCTTAGGAATCTTTCCGCATCTAACGCGGCGATACATCCGGTGCCGGCAGAGGTTACCGCCTGGCGATAATTTTTGTCCTGCACATCTCCTGCGGCAAATACGCCTTCTACATTGGTTTTGCTGGTACCCGGCTGGGTTTGAATATAACCGGTTTCGTCCATTTCCAAATAGTCTTTGAAAATCTGGGAGTTTGGCTCGTGGCCAATCGCTACGAAGAAGCCGCTGACGGGGATTTCGGTTTTTTCTCCGGTTTTATTATTAAAAATCCTAACGGCGTTTACCGTTTTATCACCCAGTATTTCTTCGGTATTGTGGTTAAAATATACTTTTATATTGGGGGTGTTTATCACCCGATCCTGCATGATTTTGCTGGCACGCATTACGTCTCTGCGCACAATCATGTGCACTGTGGTACAAAGTTTTGAAAGATACAAAGCCTCCTCGGCGGCTGTATCACCGGCTCCCACAATCGCTACTTCCTTGCCTCTGAAGAAAAAACCATCACATACCGCACAGGCACTCACCCCAAAACCATTGTATTTTTCTTCGCTGGGCAGTCCTAACCATTTTGCAGAAGCCCCGGTAGCGATGATTACAGAATCGGCTTCAATGAGTTTTTCATCGTCAATCCATACTTTATGCGGGTGGGCCGAAAAATCTACTTTGGTGGCAATTCCATACCGGAGGTCGGCACCCATTCTGGCTGCCTGCTTCTCAAAGTCAATCATCATTTCTGGCCCCGTTATACCATCGGGGTAGCCGGGATAGTTTTCTACATCGGTGGTGGTGGT
>JBDHYK010000034.1:0-18328 GCA_039811305.1 Niabella sp. | reverse complement strand
TTTTGAACCGATATAGGCAATGCCCTGACCCCATGGAAACCCAGACCGATCATAGGCCTCAAATGCTTTTTTATTTTTTACGTGTGCCGAAAAGGTAATGGAAGGAATTCGGTCATAATAGAACTTTGCCTGCTCAGGATTATGAACGGTAACCATAACAAATGCTTCTGCCTTCAATTTTCTAATGAGGGTAGCCGTCATTTCAAAGGGAACGTCTTTGATGTCGAGATTCAGTATCGTTTTCCCTCTGGCCCAGATTATAACGTCTTCCAATTTAGGAATTTTGAAATCGGTAATCTGCCCTTTGATATTTTTTAACCGAATATTCTGAAGCTCTTCCCAGGTATAGTCTGCAAGTTTGCCTTTTCCAGTGGTAGTTCGTTCCATTGTAGCGTCATGCAACAACACAATGACGCTGTCTTTTGTCAACCGGGGATCAATTTCAAAAAAAGCAGGAGTGTATTTTAATGTGTTTTCCAAAGCTTCTATTGAATTTTCGGGAAAACCAGGTACCGATCCACCTCTATGACCGCTAATAAGCGGAAATTGCTGACCACTGTATTTAAAAAACCGGTGTGTGGCTTTTGGAGTCTTTACCTGTATCGTATGCAATTGCACTTGAGCCTGAAGCAGCAGGCTGGAGCTTAGAAAGAAGCCCGTAATAAAAAAAATCATTCTAAAACGCATCACAATTGTTATAAAATTTAATAAAATAGCTACAAAAACAATCTCTTTTCGACACCGAAATTAATAAAATTATTTTATTTGAAATAAAATAAAATAATTTGAAATAAAAATTAACGTGTGCCTTGTAGTACTTTTCAGAGTTGTGGTGGGAAGTTCAGCGATGCAGCTACAGGGGAACAAGTTGCATTTGGGACAGGAAAAAAGAAATTCGGTGAAATAAAAGAGAATTATGGATTATCAACCGTAAAAAAAGGAGGGTTGAAAATTTTGGCAACATTTTAAAAAAAATTCTCTGACTTTGGTTATCTGTAAAAATTCAATTGACAGTTCCCTTTTAACTTTTTATTTTTTATTAAAAACCTCAGGCGGTACAGATTGTTTCCCCAAATATCGGACAGGCGCTTATCCGTAACGGAAATTGTATCCAATTGGGGTTGCAGTTGATTGGGGTTATACGTGATCGTTAAAGATTTTCCGTCTTTCTCCAGTACCACTTTTCCTTTTTGCCGGAAATTAGGAGGCATCCATGTCATAAAATTGATTGTAGTACTATCGGTAACCCGATTTAAAACGTAGTCCTCTGTTAATTGCAATCCCTTTGAAGAAAGCTGGAAGGTTCTTGTCCATTTTTTTACATGGGCTGCAGAGCCATACGCATCAGCAATAGTAAGCTGAAACTGCTTTTTTGCTTCGTTACAAACCACCGAAGACGCTTTATAGTTTCTGCCATGCAATTGGGGTGCTCCATTGATTAAGGGCAGGTTGTGGTAATTGCTTTGCATTGTCCAAATAGAATAACGTTCGCTGCTAAAGGTTTGCCGGGTATAACTTCCAACGCCAACATCTATTATAAAGGGAACCGAGTCCACATATAAATTAAAAGAACCCACGTCGTTGTGATTGTGGCTTTCATCATTAAACCCTCCTTTCGCTGCAAAAAACAAGCCGTTATCCTGCATATAACAGAACTCGGTTTGAGGGTACCAGGTAGTAGCGGGTGTAGCAAAGGGTGCAACTTGAAGATGCTGAAATTGCTGACTTTTTGATAACGATTCCAATATCCGAAACATATCTCTGCCAGAAGGCAGCAATTCATTTTTGCCTTTTGTAGCCAACAGCGTGGCAGCGAAAGCCTGCATTTCGATGCTGTTAACCGCCTTTCCGTAGCGATATATTAAAGCGGGATCGGCACTTCCCTTTGCCGACGCATCCGCAAAATTGACCACCCAACCTTTACCCACATAGCTACGAGCTATATATGTACCCATATTTTTTATCATGGGTTGATTGAAAAGGCTGATTCTTCCGCCAGTCGCATCGGACAATAATTGCAGATAGTCGTACAATTTTCCGGCGGCATGTCCCCAGTAAGAAGGCCCTTCTTCACAGGCACCATCTTCTTTCACATAGTTCAGAAACTGATCCACACTCTTCATAGTTCGATGAACGGCTTCAGCCAAGACATCCTGATTGGTTTCAACCAACAAAAAACAGGCTAATACATTGGCATTGCACCAGGGGTTCCAGTTGTTCACCATGCGCCCAGGCGAGCCTTGCAGCGCCTGCCACCAATAATCGCTTCGTTGCATATAGGGCTCCAAAATTCGCTTTCTCAGGTTTTGTTCTACCCGTTTTGAAATCATGGGGTTGACCTGATCCCAATCTTCTTTAAAAAACCACAGCGCCCAGGACAGGAGAGAACCCACATCTCCAGCCGCCAAGTCAATTATCTCTTCCTCGGGATCAGGCAGGCTTCTTTTATACTTTTGTGCCGACAAGTGGGCAGATAGTGCCCAGGATTGCATATCGCACAGCGTCCACACCCCATTAACAATTTGCTCCAAAAATCTCCCTTTACCTTCTGTTAACTCTGCCACAATGAGTTGGGTAAGTGTGCTGATGTTTTCATTGTAAGGTTTTTCCATTATTTCTCGGCTGCCACTGCGTTCAAACTCCAAATAGTCGGTTGCTTTCACCACCTGCCATTGGTAGCTCAGTTTTTTTACGCCCTTTTGCACCAGATCACTGGAAAAACCACGTGTAAACTGATCCCAGCCGGCTCGGTTCGTATATTTTGGATAGGCAATCCATTGCTCCCTGGGCAATAACCGATCTTTCACCTCTTGCAGAGTGGCTTGGTTCTGAAGCAGGTTACGAGGCACGACCGCACTGCCTTTTTCACAAAAAAGTACTAACAAGGAAACGCCGAGAAGGAATATTGATTTCATGCTAAGACAAATTTCGACTCTATTTTTTCAAAAAACTTCCGGCTGTGCCCGAAGCTGAATATTGAAAAGCACCCACATCCGGATTAACTCCTGGTAAAGCCGTACCCAAAAAATCTTTTCCCCCATTGTTTGGGATGGCGATGCCTGCACCCCTGCAAGGGGAGTTGACGCTGATACTATACCCCGATGCTGAAGAGCGCCCACTGCCCAGTACCGGGTTTTTGAATAACGGGTTGCCATAAAAATTGTTGTTCCGTTCGGCACTGCCCCAAATAAGATTCCCAAAGGCTGTTTCGGGATAAAAGCAATTATTCACAAATCGTGTTCTTGAATCAGGGGTTTTATCCGAAAATTTGTTTATGGCCGATTCGGTATAAAAAATATTATTAGAAAAAACAGCACCGGAACCTTCCCAAAACAACTTATCTACTGGGTTTTTTATTACAAAAACGTTGTTATAAACAAAGCGGTCTTTATTAGGACTGTCTTGAATTAAAAATAGCTTTTTTGCGCCAGTAGCTCCTACATCATTTATGCTCACATTATATCTTACTGTTATGTTTTTTGCATAAGACATAAATAACATAAATCCGCCATTATTATCATGCGAGTAATTATATTCAAAGATATCACCTTCTGTTGTTGATGGCTCATCCCAGCCATCGGCGTCAAACGCCATCCCGTCATTGGGGCCTCCGCCTTTCATGCCATATACTTCGTTAAAGGCAACTACGGTATTTTTACTGGCAACCGTCCAGATACCGGCAAAGTTAATATCATTGGTCATACAGGCATTATACACTGTGTTATTCGTTACTTTGCTACCCCCGCTCACTTGCGACATTACAATGCCATCGCCATAAATGTTTTCGATAAGGTTATTATTGAATACTACATTGGAAGATCGGTGTTCCATTTCAGAAAAACCGGTGGTGCGTAGTCCTTCTACCGAACAGTTGGCAATATGACAACCCTGAACCAACAAATCGTTTACTTTTCCGTTGATGATAATTCCACCGGTACCTTTTATATAATTGGTCTGTTTGGCAGTAGCGGCATTTACATCGTGTACATAACAATTTTTGATGGCAATCTTTACAGCCTCTTTTTCAAATTTCCCGCCTCCGCTCACTTTTATGCCGGTAGCTGCATAGGTGATATTGTCGGGTACGGTATTGGTTACTTCCAAATTGTTAATCTCCCAGTAGGAGCCTTTGTCTAAAAGTACGGTGGTAGAATTATTGGTTTTTCCTCCACCGTTGATGATGGGTTTTGTATCGCCCCCGAATTTATCAACAACAATCGGTGCACCTTCGGCTCCTGATCCTTTTAAAATTAGTGTTTCGTTCCAAACGCCACCACTTTTCAATAAAATTTTGTCGCCGGGCAAAAAAACCCGGGTATTGATTTTTCCCAGGGTTTTCCATGCAGTTGTGGGCTCTGTACCCTTATTATTATCCCGACCGTTAGGATCCACGTAATAGGTTGTTCCCTTTGAAGGTTGTTCTTCCAAAATTGCTTTTTTAACAGATTTGCAATTTGCTGCTCCAGTGCACAAAAGGATGGCTAAAATTAAAACGGGTTTCATTTTTGAGTATTTCATTTTAGTTTATACCACTTGATTGATTCCACTTTCATAATAGTAACTGTATGTTTAAGAGAACCAAATCCATTTACAGGAATCGGACCGGCCCAGGTGCCCACTGCATATTTTTTCACTTCGGAACTTAAAATTATAAATTCTGAACGCTGCGATACGTTTGCTGTATAAGTCCAGGTAAGTGTGCCATCCACATAAAATTTATAATAATCGGGGGTCCATTCTAAGGTATAAATATGGTAATTCCCGCTGTTCACACCAAAATCAGCAGTTTTTACCCCTGCTGTTTTATGGTCGCTACCGTAACCATCCCAATGAAGATTTTGATAAGCCGCCCCATCATTTGACAGGGATTCTACCACGTCTATTTCCATACCGGCGGTTTTAGGGCTGCCAATGGGATTGCCCATGGTTGGGCTTTGTAGCCAAAAGGCAGACCAACTGCCTAAACTGTTTACAAAAGATATTTTTGCTTCAAACTTTCCGTACTTAAACTCCTGGTTGGTGCGTATCATCCCGGCGTGATGTGTTACAGTTCCCGATATCGTATCAGAATACACTTTATTGATAAAAGCATTTCCATCGAAGGACATACCGGTCATATCATTATAGCCGTCCTGTCTTGGGCCGGGTGCATGCAACTTCCAAGCGTCTGAATTCAGCGTTGCTCCGGAGAAATCATCTTGCCAGGAAGGTGTTGGCTCAAACTCGTAGGCAACCGCAGGAGGGCGGGGTATATTGGGCTTGTCTGTGCCCTTATTTTTTTTACAAGAACAAAAATTTGCAACCATCCAGGCAGATATTATCAATATTGTTTTAAAGCGCTTCATTGATTACTATTTTAAGGCAGCATGAACAACAAAAAAATTATAACCCCTATATTTTTCAGCTAAAAACGGCAGATGAGACACTGGGTACTCAACTGCCGTCAAACCGATGAAACCATCTATTAGAACCGTTTTTGTTGTAACTAAGTACCGTTCAGCCTAATACACCCAGCCCGGGGTGGGTTTCAGATTCGTATTTAGTTCTATTTCTGATTTTGGCACAGGCCATGTGTACCAGTAATCGCCAATCCATTCGTAGGTAGTCCCCCCTGTATTTTCGGTGCCGCCCCAGGCATGTTGTGCAACTTTTTGATCAAACTTTGTCTCTTTCAGTGTTTTCCAACGCATTTCATCAAAGAAATTGATCCCTTCTCCTTCTAATTCGCGCCGGCGTTCATCCCTTACATAATTTCGAGCGGCAGATTGGTTGGCAAAAGAAGCAGCCATTGTAGGAATTCCTACGCGATCCCTTACGAGTTTTACTTTTGCCTGAGCACCAGCCAGGTCATTCATTTCTACTAAGGCCTCGGCCCACATCAACAACACGTCGGCATAGCGAATAATCGGTTCATCCACCGGATTTTGTTCACGGCGGGCATATTCCAACCCCTCTCCTACAAACTTACGTTGTATATATTTGAACTCAGCCTGCGCATTGCAGGTACCCGATGTGTAATAAGTACCGGGTAAGCTTTTGTTCAAATTGGGTTCTGCTCCTGATTGATCTACGTAATACTTTCCGGTAACCGGAAACCTGAAGGTGTACATGCCTTCACCAGAGGAGTTGCTGTTAACACCTTTGAAATCGGCATAGGGGGTTACTACATTAAATGCCAGGCGAGGATCCCTGTTTGTGTAGGCTAATTTCAGGCGTGCCTCGTTGCCTTCAGAGAGATATAGGGCTTTCGCATCTGCACTAAGTTTGTTCAATTCTGTATTAATAGCGTTTGTAATGGTTGAGTGGATATCCGCACCGTTTACTTGCTTATCGCGAAGGAAAAATACTTTTCTATTGGGGGTGCCCGCGGCGCTCAATGCATCCCATTGTGGGAAAAAATCGGACCAATTAAAGGGTTTCACCGTAGTTCCTTCGATCACTTCATACAGGTTTACTAAAGCGGGTGTAACCTGCAAATCTGTCCAGCAACCACGACTATCTTTTGATCCTTGTTGAAAGGCTGCACAAAATTTCTGCAATGCAGTGCCGTATCCGTTGGGTTCTTCAATATACTGAACACTGAGTATCATTTCTTCACAGCGCTCGTTGGCCACCTTGAACAATTGCCTGTAATTAGGGAACAATTTGTAACCCATTTCGCCCACTTTTGCAAAATCGGCAACGGCCAAATCATATTTTTTGTTCATCAAATAGGCTCTGCCTCGCAAGGCATAGGCGGCGCCTTTACTGGCGCGTCCTTCGCCCTGTATTTGATTATTGGGCAAAGAGGGTTCATTGATGGCATCAGTCAGGTCTTTAACAATTAAGTCCCAGACTTCCGATTCGGGGCTTTGTCCTTTATTTGCCTGGGAGGGGTCAATCGGTTCGGTGTAGATAGGCACCCCTAATCCCTCACGTCCGTACAATTCGTTTAAGCGGGTGTAGAAAAATGCACGCAGTACTTTACATTCGGCTACCAGACGTTTTTTCTTTTCTTCTTTCATAGGCGCGGCGGGGATATGGGCAATTGCATCATTCGCACGATGAATACCATCATAACACCATCTCCAGTGATGGGTAAAATAGCCCGAACTGGGTTTTACTGCGCTGGAGAACAAATTATCCAAATTATATTCCCCCTGCCCTGTCATACCAAAGGCTTCATAACCATAGTATCCGATATTTTGAGCCGTACCAATCAATCCGTTGCTACGCACGGGACGTTGTAAGGAATAATACACACCGATCACTCCCTGATCTACCAGGCTCTCGGTGGTCCACATGGTTCCGGAAGATATTTTATCATTTGGCGATCTTTCCAATAGCTTTTTACAGGCAGTCATGCTCCCTAACACAGTTACTATTGTAATTAAATATATCAGTTTTTTCATTTCTAATTTTTTTTAATCCATTAAAATGTTAGTGTAATACCTGCAGAGTATAATTTAGCAAGCGGGTAAACAATCAGCGAACTTCCCAGTTCGGGATCCACACCCTGAAAATCTGCTTTTTTGAATGTTAGCAAATTTTCTCCAGAAGCGAAAATTCTTAGGTTATTGATCCTGGCTTTTTGCAACCAGCCCTGGTTAAAAGTATAACCAATTTGTAAAGATTTAAGTTTTAAATAACTTGAATTATACAGGAAAAAGGTATTTGATGTCATAATCGAACTTGCCGATAACAAGCGTGGATACTTTGCATTGATTTTTGCATTGGGGTCGGTTGCCGGGTCGTAATTGGCATAGTCGGTATTGGCTTTTACGGCATCATAAAAATAATACTTTGTCCAGGAGTCGCCGGGAACCACATCACCGGTATTGGAAATAATAGATCCATTGGCGCCCCGGTCGTTGATATAATGGTAAGATCCCGTGCGGCCGGCCCACAGCATATTAAGGTCGAACCCTTTCCAAGCAGCGGTTAAAGTAAGACCAAATACTGTTTTGGGCACAGTAGATTTTCCGGTAAACTCGCGATCATCATCATTTCCGTACTTACCATCTCCGTTTACGTCTGCCATAATCATTTGTCCATACCAGATATTGGCAGCATTGGGGCCCACTGTGTTATTGTTGAAAGAATACCCGGCTGCAATCATGGCTTTAACCCATTCCAAATCGGCTTTTGTGCGGATCATCCCGTCTTTAGGCCCACCTTTGGGGTTTACGGTACCATCTGAATTGTTGTACGATCCAGTGCCGGCGTATGGACGGCGCAGAAACCATTCATCAATCATGTATTGTTCTACACGGCGGGTATCGCCACCTGTAGATACATCCGCCAGGTTGGTATATCGCCAGGTTGGGTTTCCGAAAACATCTAAGGTATTAGGATCCAGTGCATAGTTTAGAGTGCCTTTGAACTTTGTTACCTTATTATTATTATAGTTGAAATTTGCATTAACACCGTACTTAAAATCTCCGATCCTGTCATTCCAACCCAGTGTCAGTTCAATACCTCTGTTGGACATGGAAGCGGTATTAGACATTGGTGCACTGATATTACCCATGGTTAGATAAATAATTGCAGGCGTAAGAATATCGGAGGTATTTCGAATGTAATAGTCTAATTCTGTGTTTAAGCGCGACCTGAAAAATTTGGCTTCAAAACCCAGATTATACGTGGTTAGTTTTTCCCAAGACAGGCTTAAATTCTGTATGGTTTGTTGTATCACGCCATTGGCCACCTGCTCGTTAAACACATTGTTCACTTTTTGATAGAGGGTCTGCCAGTCGTAGTTGCCACTCACGGTATTGCCTAAGGTACCATAAGAACCTCTTAACTTTAAATAGTTCACCGAATTCTTAAACGGCGCAAAGAAGGACTCGTTGCTCAAAACCCATCCGGCGGAGAAGGAAGGGAAAAATCCGGTTCGCTTACCGGGTGCAAATTTAGAAGATGCATCCGAACGGAAATTTGCCTCAAACAAATATCTTGAGTCAAATGCATAATTTACTCTGCCAAAATACGACAACATGGCATAATCCGATTTTGCCGAACCTCCAATTGCCTCCATCGTGGCAGCAGAAACCAGGTCGGTTACTGTCCAGTCAAGCAAGCCTTTTTTAGTAGCACTAAATCCACTGTTTTGTGCATAATATTGTTCATAGCCCAACAGTCCTCCTACATCATGCCTGCCAAAACTTCCGTTGTAGCGCAGTAATAAATCGGCAGTATAGCTGTTGGAACTATAGGCATACCGATAGCTGGTGGCCTGGTCTAAATTACCAAGACCTTCTTTTGGGGTATCAAAACTTTCCCGGAAACTGTAGCGTGGCAGGTTTTGAGAATAGTTTTCATCTTCGCGGAAATAGTCGCTATAGTTAAATTTAGTTTCAGCTACCAGTCCTTTCCATATTTCAACATTGGCAAACCAGGAACTGTTGATACGGGTAAACTTGTTTAAACCACCATTAGATGCCACTTGTTGCAGGATATTGTCTTTTTGGGTAGTATTGGGGTCTTCACTGGCTCCGTATTTTCCCTTATAAATTGGAGTAATACCCGGGAAGGCCTGTAATAAATAAGTCATTGAGGTACTACCAGGGTCTTTGTACTCCTTGGTTGCATAGGTTTGGGTTCCAAAATTTATGAGATTTGCAATCTTCGTTTCTAAATTCACCCGTACATTATAGCGTTGCATACCCGTATTCTTCAATGTACCTGGGTTGTTTTGATAGCCCAGCGACATTAAATAGGATGAGTTTTTGCTCCCTCCTGTTACAGAAACACCGTAGCGCTGGTAGTATTCGGGTTGAAACAATACTTGCGCCCAGTCTGTATTGGGGTAGGCCAGCCAGTTGGGAATGCTTTGGCCTGTTACCGGATTGGTGTAGGTGCCATTAGGGTTCTTGTCGGCGGCACGCCATTCATCAATGGTTGAATAAGCATAATCCGGCGATGTGGAAGTAGGGTTGGCATTGAGTTTGGCAATATTGTGCAACTCCATCCAATCGGCCGTGTTAGACATAAAAGTTAAGTCGGTTACAGGTCGTTCGCGGGCGTATAATGAGTTAAAGGTTACTTTTGGCGCTTCGTTCTTTTTCCCTTTTTTTGTTGTAACCAAAATAACACCATTAGCGGCTCGAGACCCATAAATAGCAGCCGAAGAAGCATCTTTTAGAATTGAAATGCTCTCTACATCATCGGTATTGATCGGCACCATATCAGCTACTACACCATCCACTAAAATAAGAGGTGCGCTGTTGTTGAACGAACCGGTACCGCGGATGCGTATGGAAATATCTTCGGCGCCAGGGTTACCGCCTCCCTGGGTTACGCGTACACCGGGAGCAGCGCCCGCCAGGGTAGCACCTAAATTCATTACCGGGCGGTTGGCAATTTTGTCGGCACCCACCGAAGCCACCGAACCCGTAAGATTAATCCTTTTTTGAGTGCCATAGCCCACTACCACCACATCTTCCAGAGAGGCGCCCACCTGATTTAATACCACCGTAATCTCCTTTTGATTGGCAACACTCCTTTCTACGGAAGCATAGCCTACGTTTGAAAACACAAGAGTACCATTTGGAGATACCCGAATAGAAAATTTTCCTTGTTCATCGGTTACGGTTCCTACCGAACTGCCTTTCACTAAAACGGTGGCCCCAACAATTGGGTTACCCTAGTCGTCCATTACAGAACCGGTGACCAGATCGGTTTGTGCAACTACCTGAACGGAAATTGCAAAGAGTGCAAATACCAGTATTCGGGATCTGAACTCAGCAAAAGCATTGACAAGCTTCTTTCTTAACATAGTCTGAAATTTTAACTTTACAATTCGTTTTGAACATTTTCGCAGCAAACAAACACGCAGCCGCTAAACAAACACGCGCAATTTAACAAATCTTTTAGAAATTTTGGATCTTTTTCTGAAACATCTGTTAAATTGGCCTGTAAAAGGGAATAATTTGATTCTCAAACGGTAGGGACAAGCAAGAGTTCTACTACAATCGTTTCGTTTTTTAAAAATTTTGGCTGAATCTTGAGTTTTGCGGGTTTCGGTATTCGAATTGAACAATTCCTAAAAAAATAAGCCGTCCAACCAAAGCAGGACGGCTTTCTCTATATTGCTTGCCGAATAAATACTTAGTACCTTTATAGCCCTTAATACTCAAATGCCTGAAAGGTAACCTAAGAATAAAAAATTTTTTCAGTTGAAACAGGGTTACTATTTTTAAAAAAAAGTATCAAATACAGCGTAGCGTGAAAGAGACGAATTTAGACCAGGAAGTACTGTTGCTTAAAGGGTTGGCCCGTAATGATAAAAAAGCGGCCGAGGAAATATATAAGCAAAATTACAACCTGGTTCAGGCTTTGATAATCAATAATAGCGGAACCCAGGAGGACGCTAAAGATATCTTTCAGGAAGCTATGGTGGTGTTGTTTGAAAAAGCGCGTTCGGGCAGTTTTGAATTGAATTGTCAGATTCGCACCTATTTGTATTCTGTTGCTAAAAGATTGTGGCTCAAGAGGTTACAACAGGCCAATCGGTATGGAGTTCAGGATTATGAGCTTACAGATAATGAAGTGCATGTAGAAGAGGACCTGGTGAACCATGAAGAAAAGAACAGTGAGTATGAAATGATGCACGAAGCCATCAACAGTTTGGGAGAACCCTGTCGCGGCATATTGATCGCCTTCTATTTCAATAAAAAGAATATGCAGGAGATCGCAGAAAGTTTTGGCTATACCAACGCCGAAAATGCTAAAACACAGAAATACAAGTGTTTAACCCGGTTGAAGAAAATATTCTTTACTCAATATAAAAAATCAGATTCGTGATGCAAGAACAAGAACATATTCTTTTATCAGAAGCCGTAGAACGCTATATACTGGGCGAAATGAACCCCGATGAGCGCCTGCACTTTGAAAATCTGCGAAAAACAAATAGTGAAATTGACCAGATGGTAGTGGAGCACACCCTGTTTTTGCAAAAAATGAACCGCTTCAACGAATGGCAGAAATTTCACAAGTCCCTGACCGACATCCATGTGAATCTTACAGAACAAGGAAAAATCAACTCCCTTCGCTTGAAAGGAAAGGCCAGGGTGGTGTATCTCTACCATCGCTATAAAAAAACAACAGCTATTGCGGCCTCTATTGCCGGGCTTACAGCTTTGATGGTAAGCCTGATGACCTGGATGATGACCCCCAAACCCCCTACGGATCAATTTGAAATTCTGAAAAGAAATATCAACAGTTTGGCTACTAAATCGCGCCAGCAGGATCAGGAAATTAACAACCTGAAAAGAGACCGGAAAGACGTTTCCTTCACCAACGGAGGTACCGGATTTGTGATTGATAGCAGAGGCTATTTAGTAACCAATAACCATGTGGTAGAAAACGCCCAGAATGTTGCCGTGCAAAATATTCAGGGTAAAGAATTTCATGCAAAAGTGGTGTACACCGATGCGCTTCGGGATATTGCAATTCTAAAAATTGATGATTCGGCATTTACCACCTTGCCCACGATCCCCTATTCCATTTCAAAAACCGCCGCCGACCTGGCCGAACCCATTTTCACGTTGGGCTACCCTCGTGAAGATGAAGTAATCGTATATGGACAGGGTTATCTGAGTTCTAAAACCGGTTACCACGGCGATACACTCAGTTGTCAGATCAACATGGATGCCAACCGTGGCAATAGCGGTAGCCCAATCCTAAATAATAACGGCGAAGTAATTGGTATTCTTAACGGAAGACAAAAAGACGTTCAGGGTTTTGCCTTTGCTATTCAATCCCGCAATATTTTTAAAGTATTAAACGACCTGAAAGGCAAGGAAGCCTCCGATACAGCGGTTCGCAACCTGAAACTCACCACAAAAACTTCTTTGGCGGGCATGAACCGCACCCACCAAACCAAAAAAATACAGGATTATATTTTTATGGTGAAAGTAAACTGATTTTTTTCGAAACCAAACCATACAAAAACGCTACAGAATCCCTGTGGCGTTTTTACTTTTTAAAAACCATTGGTTCATTGCACACAACTGCTTACCTTAGCCAAAACGATTTTATATGAGAATACTTCTTTCTGTTTTTTGCCTTACACTATGGATGCAGGCAAACACCCAAAATGCAATGACCCCCGAGCTTCTTTGGAAATTAGGACGGGTAAGCGCCATTGGCCTAACCAACGACAAACAAGCTGTGGTGTATAATGTAAGCACACCCGATATGGCATCAAATAAAAGTACTAAAAAAACCTTTCGTATCCCCATAAATGGAAGTGTCGGTGAAGCCATTGACGATTTCAAAGCCCTGATCAAAGACCGAAATATTTCACCCGATGGGAACTATATTTTAAGCTCTAAGGAGGTGAAGATTAAAAAAATATTCGGTTCTGACTACTATTCTGAACTCACAAAATCCAACGTGTATATTTTTGACGATCTGATGTACCGGCATTGGGACGAGTGGGAAGATGGTAAATTTAATCATGTGTTTTTTGCACCCATTAATCAACCTGCTGAAATTAAAGATATTATGCCAGGGGAGCCCTATGATAGCCCTACAAAACCTTTTGGTGGCGACGACGATTTTGTGTGGAGCCCCGACAGCAAACAAATCATTTATGTGTGTAAGAAAAAATATGGCAAAGCCTATGCCGAAAGCACCAATACCGATTTGTATGCCTATCACATCGAAACCGGAAAAACTACCAACCTCACAGAAGGCATGATGGGTTATGACCTAAGCCCTTCGTTCAGTGCGCAGGGCGATTTGGCGTGGCTGAGCATGAAACGCGATGGCTATGAAGCTGACAAACAGGACATTGTAGTGATGAAAGACGGAAAAAGAGTCAATCTTACAGCTCATCGGGATGATATACACGTAAGTTCTTACAAATGGAGCGATGATGGAAGGGTTATCTATTTTATAGCCCCCATCAATGGAACTGAGCAGGTATTTGCAATAAATTATAAGGGAATAACCAACTCAAAACCGGGTATTAAACAAGTAACCCAAGGTGATTTTGATATAACCGGCATTGTTGGCCAGAGTGGGGCTACCCTTGTAGTGAGCCGAACCGACATGAACCATGCTGCCGAATTATATACTGTGGACATCGGCTCGGGCAATATGAAGCAGCTCACACATATCAATGACGCACAATATGCTACTGTGGGAAAAAGCAAAACCGAACGAAGATTTGTAAAAACAACCGATGGTAAACAAATGCTGGTTTGGGTAATCTATCCTCCTGATTTTGATTCCCGGAAAAAATACCCCACCCTTCTTTATTGCCAGGGAGGGCCCCAATCAGCGCTCACCCAGTTCTATTCATTTCGTTGGAATTTTCAATTGATGGCGGCCAATGGCTATATTATTGTGGCACCCAACCGGCGTGGCATGCCCGGCCATGGCACCAAATGGAACGAGCAAATTAGCAAAGACTGGGGAGGCCAGGTTATGAAAGACTATTTGACAGCCATAGATGCGATGGCTAAAGAAAGCTATGTGGACAGAAACCGATTGGGCGCAATTGGAGCCAGTTACGGTGGGTACTCGGTTTTTTATCTGGCGGGCATTCACAACAACCGATTCAAATCTTTTATCGCCCACGATGGCGTTTTTGACCTTAGAAGTATGTATGGCACTACCGAAGAACTTTGGTTTGTAAATTGGGACGGCGGGGGTAACTATTGGGATAAGAAAAACCTGGCAGCTCAAAAAACATTTACTCAGTTCAACCCCAGCAATGGGGTAGACAAATGGAATACCCCCATCCTGATTTATCAGGGTGGTAAAGACTATCGGGTTCCCATTGAGCAGGGACTACAGGCTTTTCAGGCAGCACAGCTTAAAGGGCTGAAGAGCCGCTTAGTATATCTACCCGATGAAAATCACTGGGTGCTACAGGCTCAAAACGGTTTGGTTTGGCAGCGCGAATTTTACAGGTGGCTGAAAGAAACTTTGTAAATACTACGAAAAAAATTGTTCCGGGCAAACGGCAGCTTCTACAATTTGTACTGCTGCTGCTGTTTTCTGTTGAACTCAGCGTTTTTCCTTCGTCTTTCGATGGTTTCCGGAGTATCGGGCTGTTTGGGCTTTTCCGATTTTCCTAAAACCGATATATTAAGATACCGTTTTGGGTGGGTGCGGATATCATCAAGCAAAACTTCCACCTCAGCCAATTGTTGGTACAAATCATCGTAAGTGTGCTTGCTGGTAGTGAGTGATTTGAACTTACCCGAATTCAGTAAGGCTATTTTCTGACTCAGCCCTGAAACTGCCCATCGAACCGAATCGGCCTGATCCGCAAGTTTCAACTGATTCAGTTCCAAAAGTTTCTGGTTAATACCGGAGATCTTATTGTTAACCGAATCATTGTGATACGCGGGGCTATGGGTAAGCTGCTGCAATGTGCTTATATATTTGCGTACTTCGGCCTCCATCTGCCGGCTCGAGAGCGCATACCGAGCCATTTTTACACGAAATGCGGCCACTTGTTTTTGCAACTCAGCAGGTTTTTTAGCATTTAATTTTGAATTATATTTTTTTAAACTCACAGACAAGGAGTCCAATACTTTATGAACTTTATTTGCCAGCGGTTTGGCTTGTAGTTGAAGACTTTCAATGGGTCCGGGCGCCTCTCTTGTAGTAATGATACTGTTGTCATTTAGAAATTCCTGAGAGTTGCCCTTTTCAATCACAATCACGGGTGAACTCAGTGTGTTTTGTACAATATGAGCCACAGAGTTGGCAGGGATATTCAAATTTCTATTTATTTTCATGCTCACCCTCACAGCAGAAAGATCAGTATCTGCGGCTTCGGCGGAAACCACCTTACCTACTTTTAGGCCATTCATCATCACGTTATGATCCGTTTCAATTCCTCCCGAACTTTTAAACACAGCGACAAGGGTTTTGTTCCGGTCGAACAGATTCATTCTGCGGATGTAATTCACCGCTGCAATCATGGCCAAGATCACTAAAAGGCCAATAATTCCCACGCCAATATCTTTAATCATTTTAAGGTTTTAAAGAATCTTGTTTCGATCCTAAGACGGCCAATCAATTTACCCTCGGTTCAATCGTATCATTATTACAAATTAATGATTTTATGCCTTTTTTCATCTTTATTTCAAGGGATTGACTTGAATTTAAAATCGGAATCGAAGCAGCAAGTTAGCACAAATAGTAAAATACCCGGCCAACCCTTCCAATTTTTGTGTTTTTCTCTATTCAGATAGCCGATTTCACCGAAACTCGGTTTGAACCCAGTTGTACTGATACTGCCGCCCCTTCTCCGTCTTTGTAACAATAATTTCCTGGGGGTTTTGATGTGAGCTACTGAGAAACACATACCCTTCAGCTTCTAATTGCCGGAAGATGTCCACCTGTTCAAAATAATCGTAATCTGTGGAGTTTTTGGTAAGTGTTTGATGAAGTTGGAACAAAGCCTGTTCTTGTTGGTAATCGAGTAGTGCCATTCTAATAACATTTAATAGGTTTAACAAAACAGAACCCTGCGGTAAATCTCATGCAAGATTACTACAAAAAACCCGAACCTTACCGGCTTTAGTTATCAACAGGTGTTTAAAACTTTATAAAAAGAGAACGCACCCTGGTTATGTAGTGCCCACCAAACAACAAACTGTGCACCAACAGGGGATACAGTTGCGTATAATTGACCCGTTGCTGCCATCCTTTTTCCATGGGATGGGTTTGTTGGTAGGCCTCATAAAATTTGCTATCGAACCCCCCAAAAAGCAGCGTCATTCCAATATCCATTTCGCGGTGGCCAAAATACACTGCTGGGTCAAAAACAGCAGCGTACCCAGTTTCTTTAGCCATAAAATTACCGCTCCAAAGATCGCCATGTAGCAGACTGGGAGGCTCAGTGGCAAACAGTTCATTGAGTTTCTTACAAAAATTTTGCGCCCGCAGCACATCACCGTTATCCAAGTGCCCTCTGTCAAACAATAGTTTTACCAACGGCAGTACCCGACAGGCTGCATAAAATTCGTCCCAGCGGGCGTACTTTACATTTTTTTGAGGCAGGCTACCAATATAATTATCCTGCTCCCACCCAAAATAGGATTGCTGCACTTGATGCATCAAAGCCAGTTGGGTGCCAAAATCTTCCCAAAAATTTCTGGCCGGGGGCCCATTTTCTATCCATTCCAAAATAAGATATTGCAGCGAACCCGACAACCCGCAATCGTACACCCGAGGTACAAACAGAGTATTGCTATTTCCCAGAGCTTCCAACCCCAACTCTTCTTTTTGAAACATTTGAGGAAAGCTGTCTGCCCTATTTGTTTTGATAAAATACCGTGCGCCCGTAGGGGTTGTTGCACAAAAAGCATCATTAATATCGCCACCTGCTATGAGCCGAATCGAAGCAGTTTCAATGCCCGATTTTTCAAAAATATGTCTCAGATGCTCCATTTTGTTTTTCGGCCTTGTGGGGAAGCGGTTTTTTAGCACGAATGCTCAATCGAAGAGCCGAACTTCAAATCTACGAAGAAGTTTCATACAAAGCAATTCCCCCGCCCTCTTTTGAAACCGATGCTATAGGCTGGCGTTCTTCACCTGTCTCTTTCTGCATTATTTCTGACATTCATCTTCTTTAAAAAGAGCGAAAAAACAGGGAAGGAAAAATAATTTTCTTTTCGGAAGGGTAGTGTAAACCCGAGTTCAAATAGGAGATACACTTACAAATGCATAAAAAGAATCAATGGGTGCTTTCCAAAATGTCGCACAAAACGAATATCCTATTTATGGTCTTTCCGAACGAAGTGAGGAATCTACCCAAATATTCAGGAGACGCCTCCTTGCAGTCGGCATGACGCTCGCGACAATTATAGATACACCATCGTTAAAAATTTGAAAATCAAAGGATTAGTAAGGGTGTATATTTGGTTTATTGCTGTGTCGCTTCAGCAGGGGGAATTTGGAATGTACCTGACGGGATTGGCTTTTGCCTATGCTGATGAACGGTCAGGTAAGTGTGGAGTGAGTGCTTGGAGATTTGATAATTTTTACAAAGTCGTATGAAAAATGTGATAATCTACACAAAAGTCGTATGAAAAATGTGATAATTTATACAAAAGTCGTATGATAAATGTGATAAATCACACATAAATCGCAGGAGAAATGTGATTTTATTATTTTTTTAAGTATCTTTGAAACATGAAAAGGGCGATTTTAGAGGATTTACTGCACTGGAAAACGACAAAAGGCAGAAAACCGCTATTGTTGAGAGGTGCTCGTCAGGTGGGGAAAACATGGCTGATGAAAGAATTTGGGCGTAAAAATTACGAACAAGTGATTTACATCAACTTTGAACGGGATAAATTATTACAAAATCTCTTTA
>JBDHYK010000033.1:0-18407 GCA_039811305.1 Niabella sp. | reverse complement strand
GTTTAATAATTGGCTTCTTGTTACTTTTATTGCGGGTAAATAGTCCCATATATTTATGAAGTTTTGTCACCTCAAAGATAATATGGGCTATTTATCTTTTTAGACTTTCGGATGGTAGTGACGTTATAAAACTAACACTTGTTAGATTCCATGTATATTAAATGTTTCTTCCTAACTTTGCCCACTAAATTTTTAAACTGAATGAGTAATAAAATTACCGCTGCTATTACGGCCGTTGCCGGATACGTACCCGAAGACAAACTCACAAATTTCGATTTAGAAAAAATGGTAGATACCAACGACGAATGGATTCGAACCCGAAGTGGTATTGAAGAACGGAGAATTTTGAAAGGGGAGGGTAAGGGTGTTTCCGATATGGCTGCCCCGGCGGTTTTAGAACTTTGCAGAAAACGGGGAATGGATCCCTCAGAAATTGAATGCATTATCGTAGCAACCGTTACGGCCGATATGCTGTTTCCTGCTACTGCTAATATTGTGGGCGATAAAATTGGCGCTGTCAATGCCTTTGGCTTTGATGTTTCTGCAGCCTGCTCTGGTTTTCTTTACACGCTTACTCTGGGCACTTCTTTAATTGAAAGCGGCCGCTATAAAAACGTAGTGGTGGTGGGCGCCGATAAAATGAGCGCTATTGTGGACTATACGGATCGTACAACCTGTATTCTTTTTGGTGATGCGGCAGGAGCCGTTCTGTTGGAACCCAGTGAGAATGGCTATGGTATTAAAGACAGCTTGCTGAAAAGTGATGGTAGCGGTCGCGAGTACTTAAAAATGAAAGCGGGTGGCTCGGCTTACCCTGCGAGTGTAGAAACTATACAAAATAAAGAGCATTACATCTATCAGGAAGGAAAAACAGTGTTTAAGTTTGCCGTAAAAGGTATGGCGGATGTAAGCGCTGAGTTGATGGAACGCAATAATCTGACTGGAGATGATATCGCCTGGTTAGTTCCGCATCAGGCAAACCTACGCATTATTGATGCTACTGCCCAACGGATGGGTCTTTCTCCTGATAAAGTTATGATAAACATACAGCGCTATGGTAATACTACAAGTGCTACAATACCCCTTTGTCTTTGGGAATGGGAAAACCAACTGAAAAAAGGTGATAAAATCGTGTTAGCAGCATTTGGCGGAGGTTTTACCTGGGGCGCCACGTTGATAGAATGGGCCTACGACGCCAAACCATAGAATGCCTCTGCCCGCACCTCGTGCTGATATTCCAACCGATAGGAGTAGGTGCCGTACGGATGGTTTGTAGTTGTGGTAACACCAGAATTTCCCAATA
This sequence comes from Niabella sp., assembly GCA_039811305.1. Taxonomy (GTDB): domain Bacteria; phylum Bacteroidota; class Bacteroidia; order Chitinophagales; family Chitinophagaceae; genus Niabella. The sequence goes on along the minus strand of JBDHYK010000033.1, from coordinate 17,104 downwards.
AAGGAATGATTTTAACTATGAAGCAAAGAATCGTTGTTCAGCAGGGCGATATAACTCAAATAAGAGTAGATGCTATTGTTAATGCAGCCAACAGTTCACTCATGGGTGGGGGTGGGGTAGATGGGGCAATTCACCGGGCTGGCGGTTCGCAAATTTTAAAAGAATGTAGGCAGATAGTGGCCCAGCAGGGCGGATGCCCTACAGGTACGGCTGTAATTACAACGGCCGGAAATCTACCCGCTAAGTACGTTATCCATACGGTGGGCCCCGTTTGGCAGGGGGGTAAAAATCAAGAGCCAGAATTGTTGGCAAACTGTTATCGCAATTCTCTAGTATTGGCGGCTGCACATCAGTGCCAAACCATCGCCTTTCCCAATATCAGTACCGGAGTTTATGGTTACCCCAAATCGGCCGCTGCGGAGATTGCAATGAGCAGTGTAAAGGAATTTTTAACAGAAAATACCACCATCGAAAAAGTAATTTTTGTTTGTTTCGATTTGGAAAACAAACAATTGTACGAGAATCTATTAGGAAACTATGCAAATTAACATCCGCAGGGCTGTTGAAGCCGATTGCGAAAAATTATTAGAACTGGTAAAAGAACTGGCAACTTATGAAAAAGCTCCTCAAGAGGTTACAGTAAGTCTGGATCATTTTAAACGCAGTGGATTTGGACAGAATCCGGTATGGTGGGCCTTTGTAGCAACAATACCGGGGACGCCAGAAACAAACCATCCTTTTTCTGAAGAAATCGTTGGTTTTGCGCTCTATTATATTCGTTTTTCTACCTGGAAAGGGCAAACCTTATACCTTGAAGACATTTTGGTAACCAACAAAATGAGGGGCAAACAAATTGGAACCCAACTCTTTGAAAGAATTCTTCAGGAAGCGAAAGAAAAACAACTTTCTCGTATTAGCTGGCAGGTACTTGATTGGAATGAACCTGCTATCAATTTTTACAAAAAGTATAATGCCAGTTTTGACGGAGAATGGATCAACTGTGCAGTACCCGTAGATTTGTCTTAAAGGAACAACAAATGGATCAAAAAGCTAAATTCAGTAGTTTTTTGGGGAGTTATAAACCTTTTATTGACATTCGCAATACGAATTAGAAAATATGTTTGAAAAATACCCTAAGGAAACGGGTTTAACCTTGTTAATCTGAAGAAATTAACACACCTTTGCACACATTTATTAAATATACGGAATGGGACTTTTTAATTGGTTTACACAAGAAATAGCAATGGATTTGGGTACCGCAAATACCCTGATTATACGAAACGATGAGGTAACGGTGAATGAACCGAGTATCGTTGCACTCAATCGGAATAACCCCAAGGAGGTTTTGGCTGTAGGGAAGCGGGCATTGATGATGCACGAAAAAACACACGAAAGCATTAGAACGGTTCGTCCACTGAAAGATGGGGTGATTGCTGATTTTAATGCTGCCGAACTGATGATCCGCGAACTTATCAAGTTAGTTTATCCCAAAAAGCCTCTGTTTCCGCCCAGTTGGCGGATGATGATCTGTATTCCCTCTTCCATTACAGAGGTAGAGAAACGGGCGGTACGCGACAGTGCCGAACAGGCCGGAGCAAAAGAAGTGTATCTGATTCACGAACCGATGGCTGCCGCACTCGGCATTGGAATAGACGTGGAAGAACCCGTGGGCAATATGATTATTGATATAGGTGGCGGTACCACGGGTATTACGGTAATTGCCCTGGCAGGTATTGTTTGCGATCAGAGCATCCGGGTAGCGGGAGATGAGTTTACTGCCGATATTATGGAAGCACTTCGTCGTTATCACAGCCTTTTGATTGGCGAAAGAACAGCAGAACAAATCAAAATTCAAATTGGGGCCGCCATGAAAGATTTAGACAACCCGCCAGATGACATCCCGGTTAATGGCCGCGACCTGGTTACAGGTATTCCCAAGCAAATTATGGTAAGTTATCAGGAAATTGCAGAAGCATTAGACAAAAGCATCTTTAAAATAGAAGAGGCTATTTTAAAAGCTTTGGAACAAACACCTCCCGAGTTGGCAAGTGATATTTATCGCCGGGGATTGTACTTAACAGGAGGTGGCGCTTTGCTTCGTGGGTTGGACGAAAGATTGAGCCAGAAAATAAAACTTCCGGTTCATGTGGCAGACGATCCACTGAAAAACGTGGTTAGGGGTACGGGTATTGCACTTAAAAACTACGACAAGCACCCCTTTGTAATGCGCTAACCCAAAAAGTGCTGAAGTTTTTTGCAAAATAGCATTGTAAATAGTTAATCGAACAGAGTAGTTGCGAAACATTTTTTTATTCATAAGACGGTATTCTGTTTTTATTGCATTTATTATTTTGCAAATTATCAGCCTTTACCTGTTATTCTCGTATAACCGATTCCATAGAACCAAGGGTCTGGGAATGGCCGGAAGCGTTACTAAATATTTCAATAAAAAGTATAATGGTATTGAAGACTTCTTTCACCTGATAGAAGAGAATAAACGGGTGCATCGCCTGAACGATTCGCTGATGAATCTTCTAAGCCAGAATTTTGTAAAGATAGATACCTTAGACGCCATCGTAAAAGATACGGTTTGGGCCGATACCGTCAATAGAATCAGGCAGTATCGTTGGCGCTATGCAGAGGTTTTATACACTACTGTAAACAATGACAAAAATTATTTACAAATAAATAAAGGTAGTAGCAGCGGCATTGCTGATGATATGGGCGTTTTTAGTTCCGACGGCGGGTTAGTAGGTAAGGTGGTGAATACAGGAAAAAATTTCAGCGAAGTGATGACTTTGCTCCATGTTATGAACAAATTAAGCGTTCAATTAAAGAAAACCCAGCGCGCCGGAATGCTTTCCTGGGATGGTAAAAGCGCTTTAGAGTTAACCATGAACGGCATTCCCCGGTCCGATTCGGTGAAGAAGGGAGATACGGTACTAACAGGAAACTTTTCGTTAAGCTATCCTCCGGGCAAAATGGTAGGCACCGTATCGGCTGTTTTACGGGATGAGTCCACCAATTTTTATATTCTGAAAGTAAAGCCAACAGCAAGTTTTGGCAGCCTGCAGCAGGTGTTTGTTGTGGAAAATATGAACTACGCCGAACAAAAACAATTAAATGAAGACACCCGCAAAAAAGTGGAAAGTAAAACAGGTAATTAAATGAGCGATCTGGTAAAAAATAGCTTCAGGTTCCTGATATTTGTTTTTATACAAGTATATATATTGGATGTGATGCCCCATTTACATGAGTTGATTACACCTTATTTTTATTTTCTTTTCATCCTATGGTTACCGTTCTATTTCAAAAGGAGCTGGTTATTGATGCTTGGGTTTTTATTGGGAATCACAGTAGATTATTTCAGTATGACCCCGGGACTTCATGCAGCAGCCAGTGTGCTGGTGGCCTATGTTCGACCCTTTGTTATCAACCTGTTCGCTCCAAAAGACTCTACCGAATTTAACTATAAAGAACCCTCCCCCAAAGCGCTGGGGTGGACGGCTTACAGCTTATACGCCTTGATTCTCAGTTTTTTACATAATAGTTACCTGCTGTTTTTGGAATGGCTCTCCTTTGGATCTTTTATCGGTTTTCTGATGAAAGCAATAACAACCACCGCTATCAGTATGCTCATGATCTATATTGCTGAGCTTCTGTTTCCCCGAAAATTGAAATACAGAACCAATACCGCCTGATTTTTTATATAATTTACAGGTAAAATGAACTTTAGAGCGATTTGCTTTGTATTTTTACACTGTAGGATTCTTCGTTACTGATTTCCCCCCTTTAAATAATCTTTGTGATTGTGAAATGAATGGGAACCGTGTTGTAGTAAAAAGCAGCGTTATGCGATATTTATTTTGTCATAACGAGCTTATAATCATATAATTGAAATAATTAAATAAATTTTTAATTAATTTCGTTAACTGTGCCGAATCCGATGATTTTTAAAAATTTGTATCCTTTCATCCCTGCCAATTTTGTGGGAGCAGGCAATGAAAAATTGAAGTAAGCAGTATGTCGGTATTTAACCAGTCCAGAACCTATATTATTCGGTTAATTTTTTTATCGGTTTTTGTTGTTATTGTGTTGCAATTAGCCAACCTTCAATTGTTCAGCAGTAAATATGACCAATTGGCGCAGGGCAATGCTGTATTTCCCAAGATTGTTTACCCAGAGCGAGGCATTATTTACGACCGTAAAGGAAGAGCCATCCTGAACAATACCATAATGTTTGATTTGATAGTAACACCGGCAGAAGTGAAAAAAAATTTTGACACTACCGCCTTCTGCAGACTGATGGAGGTTGACTCGGCCGAATTCAGAACGCGTATTGTAAATGCCATCCTAAAAAACTCAAGAGTGCGACCCTCCCCATTTGAATCCTTGCTAACCCCCGAAAAACAAGCCCGATTTGAAGAAAATAGCTGGCGTTTTCCAGGTTTTGCACTCATGGAACGACCGGTAAGAACCTATCCCTACAATGTGGGAGCACAGATTTTGGGTTATATCAACGAAGTAAGTCCAAAAGATATTGAAAGATCGGGTGGTTTTTATCGGATGGGCGATTATACCGGAAAAAACGGATTAGAGGCTGTATATGAAAAAGTGCTGATGGGGCAAAGGGGTGTGCAGTATATGATAAAAGATAATAAAAATCGTTTGGTAGCAAAATACGAAAATGGAATCTATGATACTACTGCCATTGCCGGCCGAGGTTTAAAAACCCATCTGGATATAAAATTGCAATTACTGGCAGAACAGCTTCTGAACAACAAACTGGGAGCTGCTGTGGCTATTGATCCGCAAACGGGTGGAATTTTGGCCATGGCCTCGGGTCCACATTTTAACCCCAACGATTTAACCGGCCCCGAACGAAATAAAAATTATGCCAAACTTGCCTTAGACGTGAAAGCACCCTTGCTCAATCGGGCGATAAAAGGCCAATACCCACCGGGCTCTACTTTTAAACCCTTAGGCGGGCTGGTAGCCCTGGATGAAGGTGTTATTACCCCAGCCTATGGATATCCCTGTGGAGGACGATATTATGGATGCGGCAGTGGAAAGCCCGCTTGTACCCACGCGGGTGGGGGGCATGCTGCCAATTTACGGTTGGCCATCGCTAATTCCTGTAATTCGTATTTTACCCATGTGTACCGGCTTGCCGTAGACAACCCAAGGTTTGGAAACGTGAAAAAAGGATATGAGGTATGGGAAGACTATATGCACAAATTTGGTTTGGGAGTGAAATTGGGAGTGGATCTGCCCAGCGAAGATAAAGGCAGCATTTACACAGTACAACAATACGACAAAGACTATAGAGGATCATGGAACTCCTGTACCAACCTCACGTTGGGTATAGGCCAGGACAGAATGACTACCACACCACTACAATTGGCCAATGCGATGTGCATTATTGCAAATAAAGGGTTTTATTATACCCCACATTTTGTAGATAGTATTGAATTTGAAACGCCGGCAGACAGTATTTTTATGAATAAATATCGTAAAAAAAATGAAGCACTCACTCATATTCAGGATAGCGCCTACCGAGCCATTATTAACGGGATGAATGATGTGGTAACAAGGGGTACCGCACGTGTGGCAACGATACCCGGCATAGACGTATGTGCAAAAACGGGTACCGCAGAAAACTTTACCGTACTGGATGGAAGGCGGATAAAACTAAAGGACAACTCGATGTTTGTATGTTTTGCCCCAAAAGATAACCCTAAGATTGCCGTTGCAGTTGTAGTGCAGAATGCTGGGTATGGAGCTACCTGGGGCGGCCCAATTGCCCGCATTTTGATGGAACAGTTCCTGCTGGACAGTCTGACACCAAAAAGTAAGGCTGATTTTGAAAGAATCTCAAAAGCCAATATCATCCCTTCCTATTTTGTTAGACTTCAATATAAAACCGATTCACTGCGAGCCGAAGAATGGGCAAAAATTACCAGAGACAGTAGCGGTTTAAAAAGATACCTGAGAAAATATCAAAAGCCCACCGCAGATACTACGGGCAAGAAACCCGCTTCGGGAGAAAAAGAAAAAACTCCTTTGCGAACAACCTGGTTGGATCTGTTTAAATATTTTAGAAAACCAACAGAAACTTTTGAAACTGTAGTATGAACTCCAATAGAACAGAAATATCAAAGGGCGTAGATAGCACACTGATAACCATCTACTTTGCTTTGGTTACCATTGGCCTCATTGCAATTTTTGGGGTTACTTACAAGGAGGGGGATCCTGTGTTACAGAGTTTTTTGAACTTTGAAACCGACTACAGCAAGCAATTTTATTTTGTAATTGTAGCATTAGTGTTGAGCCTTTTCATTTTATTAACCGACAGTAAATTTTTTCCGGCAACCGCCAATCTCTGGTATGCTGTGGGCATTGTTCTTTTATTACTCGTATTTCCGTTCCATTCTTCCGTAAAAGGCACCGAATCCATTATCCGGATTGGAGGTTTTCAATTTCAACCTGCCGAAATTTGTAAAATTAGCGTAGCATTGGCTTTGGCAAAATATCTATCCAATCCAGATTTGGATTTTAGTAAAATTCGCTCTCAGCTAATTGCCGCAGCCATCACCCTGGCTCCGGCGGTTCTGGCCATTCTTCAGAAAGAAACCGGATTGGCCTTGGTTTTCTTTGCATTTTTTTTGGTTATGTATCGCGAAGGGCTTCCCTCAATTTATATAGCCGTGGGCTTCTGTTTGGTGGCATTGGTTATTTCTACCTTACTGCTCGATAAAAACCTTTTAGCCATTCTTCTTACGTTGATTGCCGCATTGGTAATTTTTCTGAATTTTAGAAGAATTAAAAGAGACAGAGGGTTATTGCTTAAAATTATTTTTCTGTGGATGCTGTGCGTTGGCGTTCAACGGTTTGGTGTCCCCTTTGTTTTTAAAAATATTTTTGGAAAACACCAGGTCGAAAGAATTTACAGTACAATCGGCAAAGATATTCCTGAAGAGTATTTAAAAGGTGAAGTTCAGATTAACACAAAAACAGGAAAGCAGGACAACCTGGCCGACTACAATGTAAAACAATCGAAAATTGCAATTGGAAGTGGTAAACTTTTCGGGAAAGGGTTGCTCAGTGGCACCCAAACCCGTTACGGGTTTGTGCCCGAACAAAGAACCGATTTTATTTTTGACACCATTGGCGAGGGTTTTGGGTTTCTGGGTAGTGTTGTGGTGATTGGGCTCTACCTGTTGCTGCTCTACCGCATGATCATTATTGCAGAACGCCAGCGAAGCACTTTTAGCCGATGTTATGCCTACGGGGTTGCGGCAGTTTTCTTCTTCCATATTGCCATCAACGTATCAATGACTATTGGTTTGGCCCCTGTAATAGGCATTCCTTTGCCTTTTATCAGTTATGGAGGAACTTCTTTACTTACCTTTACAATTTTATTGTTTATATTAGTTCGGCTCGATGCCGACCGACAAATGATATTGAGATAATTCGTAACGGTATGAAGATTAAAATCACCCTGCTTTTTTTGTGTTTTATAGGTACCTTGCCTTGTTTGGCGCAACAAAACCCAGATACGATTATCATTGATGGGATTACCATTATTCGGGATAATGACGCCGATACCGTGGTAGTTCCGGAAAGAAAAGGAGTATTTAAGAAGTTGAACAGCACCATACGACCTAAAAGGTTAAAGACGGAATGGATGAACATTGATGTTGGTTTTTCCAATTATTTAGACCGAACCAATTATTCAAGCCCCGACCCCGCAACGCAGGGCTATGCTCCTGGCAGCAATGAAGAATGGTTTGATATAAAACCCTTTCGCTCCCGAAATATCAACCTATGGTTCGTTACGCAGGAGTTGAACCTATTGAAACATTATGTGCATCTTCAATATGGATTGGGATTCGAGTTTAATAATTATTATTATAAGCAACCCATCAGGTATGATCCGGAACCCCCCGCAATTGCCCATGCGCCTGTCGTGCATCTTGACGATACTCCGAATCGGGTATATAAAAAGAATAAATTAGCCGCTGATTATATTACCGCTCCGCTCATGCTGAATCTGAATCTAACTCCCGATCGTTTGTATCCCTTCCGTTGGGGAGCAGGTATTAGTATTGGTTACCTGTGCGCTTCCAGAAACAAAACCGTAACCTCTGACGAGGGAAAGAAAAAAGCAAAAGACAATTTTGACCTGCGACCCTGGAAACTTTCTTATGTTACCGAGCTCTCATTAGGTGTAGTTACCTTTTATGGGTCAATTGCTTCCAAAAGCATGTATCAGCGAGGATTGGATATTACTCCTTATAACGTGGGTATTCGTTTCAGACCGGTGAGTATTTTTTCAAAAATCGAAACCCAATAGCACCTAATTCATTTTCACATAAACAATTTTACTGCGCCTTCCGGGTCGGGAGGAGACCGCCTGATTCTGCCGCATGAGAAAATAGCCACCACCTGCAGCCGTAAGGGCAAAAGCAAGGTTCTTCACATTATGGGTTTCCACCGCCGATTCTCCTTTTACAGCGCTATTCACTAAGTTGAGCAGGGTGTATCCAATGCCGCCTATAAACAGCAAGGTGCCCATTCTGCTAACTAAGCGCTGTTTTGAGTGAATATTAGGGATAAAAATTTTTTTTATTTCCTGATAGTGAAACGGAAGCAAAACCGTGTTAACGGTATCGAAAATCGGGGTGTTCCATACAGACAGGGTACGCTGTACCTGATACACTTTTAAAAAAAGTGAATCGTTATAAATTTCTGCAATCGTTCCCCGAAATCGCTGGCCATCCTGGATGGTAAATTCTATGTCCATATCCCTGTAATAACTTCGAACCGTTCTGCCGTTGGCTTTTTTTACAGAAATAAAATCGGGTAGCTGTGCCCCTGCACTTCCGACAAAGCCAATCAGCATCAGAATAAGGATAAGTTGTAGCTTCACTATTCTAAGGTACAACCGATAACCGGTTTCAAAAAAACAAAATTGTTAAAAACAACAAAATACCCAAAGTTACAGAGCGGGTTATAGCTGCATTTTTTTCACAAATTGGGGTTGCAGCCAGGGATGTAAGGCCTGATAAGGAATCCACACATCAATAATACCATATGCGTAGGCCGCTACCTCGTAGGGTTGATACACAAACCCTAATCCATTGGGAGTAAAATAAAAATTGTTATTGGCCGGCAACTGGTTTTCAAATAAAATATTTGAAAGTGCGACATCCGGAGCTATGCCGTTTTGTTGCCTGAAGTACTTTTCAACCAGGGTTTGTAACTGCACGCTGTCAATGGTTACCACATCGCTGAGGTTTAGTAGCTTTTTTTGTTCCATGTCAAAACAGGAAATATTACGGGTATACATGCCGTGCGCTCCTCCCGAATAGGTGAAAAAGTCGGTCTTTAGTACAACAAATCCCTTTTGATTATACAGAATATTGCTTGTCATTTGTTCTTCGTAATAAAAACTGGCCGCTGATTCTTCATCGTGTTTAAAAAAGCCTTCGCCTTTTAACGCATCCATTTCTGTTTTATAGTCATTAATATAAGCAGTTGTATAATTTCGAATATTTTGTAACAGGTCACCTGTTTGTTTTTTAGATTCGGTATTTAAGTAGTTCTTTAGAAGTAAACTTGTAACCCATGCCCGATCCTCTGTGTCCTTTGGTTCTAATAGCATAATGCTGATATGAGCCCTCGGCGTGTCTTTTGCAAGTTTTGCATAAACAAGAGAATCCTCGCAGGCAACCACTGAAAAGTCGTAAGAACCGGGAAGTTCAACCGCATTCAGTTCTACCTCGAATCGCTTTTTGCCGTCACCAGTAAACCAAAAGCCCCGAATAGCTTCCTGAGTAATATGGAGGTTTAATTCATGGTCGGTCTGGCTCCAATCCTCCTGGTTTATATTCGAAAAGGTTTCCTGAAAATAGACAGTATCCTCACTGAGAGGAGGCTCCCATTTTTGATAGGGATGTATGATTTTTCCAATGTTCTTATAGTAATAACTCATTTCATACCTGTCCTCGTTTTTTACTAAGTTCATTACAACTGGCTTTCCTGCAATCGTTCCCTCGTATTGTTGATAAAAACTGGCACTATGTGTTGTACCTGTTTTGTTAAGTGTACTATCCTTTTCCGCAGAATCCGCTCTCGGCGTATTATTATTGTTTGGAGCTTTACAGCCTGTAAGTACTGCAAATAATAAAAACAGGGGTACAAATTGTTTCATGGGTTTTTGATTTGAATACAAAACTAACTGATAAATGGATATTGGCTAAGTAAGAACGAAAAATACTTCCTATTTTTTACATACGCCCTTTTCCCAAATTACCTAATCCTAACCATTTATTAGAAAATCTTACAGATTGCAGCTTTTAGGAGCCCGCAAGATGAAATACGGCAAAATGTACAGCTTTACAAAGGCATAAATTGGTATTATCAGTTTTCGCCGGCACTAAATGATTATAAAAACACAAAAAAAGGTCTGCAAAAGAAAGTCTTCGTTGGTACGATAACTTCTCCACAGATGTGCATAACTCTAAAACCTGCTGAAGCACTGCATTTTATTATATTTGTACGGTGGGTGGCTCGCTGTACCAACCTGGTTTATATAGAAGAATACGCTCTATTTATAGTTTTCCAATGGGTTAACACAATTTTATGTCTGCAATTCAACATGATCTTAACAGCCGGGAAAAATTGGGAGCTGCTTTATGGCAAATTGAAAAATTGGAAAGGGTTGTCAGGAACCATATTAAATTAGAACGGAATAGAATTAATATGACGCTGGAAAAATGGTAAAAGCATGGCTAAAGTAAGTGAACAATTAGTATTAGGTACAGATTATACCGAGGACAGTATTAAAAGCCTGGACTGGAAGGAACATATCCGGTTAAGACCCGGCATGTACATTGGTAAATTAGGCGATGGTAGCAACCCTGATGATGGCATCTATGTTTTGGTAAAAGAAGTGTTGGACAACTGCGTTGACGAATATACGATGGGGTTTGGTAAAACGATTGAGCTGACCATTAAAGACAGAACTGTAACGGTACGCGATTATGGCCGGGGTATTCCGTTGGGCAAGGTGGTAGATGTGGTAAGTAAAATTAACACCGGTGCTAAATATGACAGTCGTGCATTTCAAAAATCGGTGGGGTTGAATGGCGTAGGTACAAAAGCCGTCAATGCGCTTAGCAATTTTTTTAAAGTAACCTCTGTTCGGGAGGGTAAAGAAAAAGTTGCCGAATTTGAACGAGGCGTTCTAATAAAAGAGTATAAAGAGGCTAAGACTTCAGAACAAAACGGCACCCTGGTTACGTTTATTCCAGATGAAACCGTTTTTAAAAATTTTAAATTTCACAACGAATATATAGAAAACCAGTTGTGGAATTATTGTTTTTTAAATGCTGGTCTTAAAATACTGTTCAATGGCAAGTCCTATATCAGTCGGAACGGATTATTGGATCTGTTGCAACGAAAGACAAATGCCGATGAAATTCGATATCCCATCATCCATTTGAACGGAAACGACATTGAATTGGCCATAACCCACGGCAACGATTATGGTGAGGAAATTTACAGTTTTGTAAACGGGCAGCACACTACACAAGGAGGTACCCATCAGCAGGCTTTTCGAGAAGCATTTGTGAAAACGATACGAGATTTCTACAAAAAAGACTACGAAGCCACCGATATCCGTGGTGCCATTGTAGCTGCAGTTTCTGTGCGCGTAGTGGAACCGGTGTTCGAAAGCCAAACAAAAACGAAGTTAGGCTCTCAGAACGTGGATTTGAACGGACCCAGTATGAGGCAGTTTATTGGTGATTTTCTTTCCAAAGAACTGGATAATTATTTACATAAAAACCCAGGTACTGCCGAGGCTTTAAAAAAACGGATCGAACAAAACGAGCGCGAGCGCAAAGACCTGGCGGGGATAAAGAAATTAGCAAATGAACGAGCCAAAAAAGCTAATTTACACAATAAAAAACTACGCGATTGTCGCTATCATCTCAACGAAAATCCTCCAACAAAAGGCCGCGAAGAGTTTATTGAAAAGCAAAACGAAACCACCATATTTATTACCGAGGGCGATAGCGCCAGTGGCTCCATAACCAAAGCACGCAACGTAGAAACACAGGCAGTTTTTAGCCTGAGAGGAAAACCCCTCAATGCATTTGGACTCACTAAAAAAGTGGTGTACGAAAACGAAGAGTTCAACCTGTTGCAACATGCGCTGAATATTGAAGAAGGTATTGAAGGGCTTAGGTACAACAATGTGGTCATTGCTACCGATGCCGATGTGGATGGAATGCACATCCGCCTGTTAATCATGACTTTTTTCCTTCAGTTCTTCCCCGATTTAGTGAAACAAGAAAAAGTTTTTGTACTGGAAACGCCTTTGTTTAGGGTTCGCGACAAAAAAGAAACCATTTATTGTTACAACGAAACGGAAAAACAAGCCGCTATAAAAAAGTTGTCGGGGAAGCCGGAGGTTACCCGCTTTAAAGGCCTGGGAGAAATCAGTCCGAATGAGTTCAGCCAGTTTATTGAGCACGACATGCGGAAACAGCTGATGCGAATAGAACAAGGCGACCATATTCAACAACTTTTAGAATATTATATGGGCAAAAACACGATGGAACGACAAAATTTTATTATAGATAACCTGGTAGTAGAAATTGACAGAGTAGAGGAGAGCGTAGTTTAAATCTGCGTTGTGGGTATCGAGGGTTCCTCTTCAAAAAATAATAACGCTAAAATAAACCGTGAACAAAATCGCAATTTTCAGAAAGTCAAAATCGCTTTTTTTAAAGTGGAATCTTCACAGGTTGGTACAACCCCTTGAGGGTGTATTGATGCAGATCGTGTACATGAGCCGTTTAAGCAGTTGGCGTAAAGAAAAGGAAGTTACCGGATATAACGACTGGTATCAAAAGACCTGGGATTACAATCGCAGATACGAACTGTATCGTTCTGTTATTCAGCAGGAGCGGATTGATACAATCGCAATTGATTATTTCGAATTTGGAGTTTCCAGCGGGGCATCTTTTCGCTGGTGGTTGCAACAGCAGTCCCACCCCAATTCGCGGTTTTTTGGGTTTGATACTTTCGAAGGGCTGCCAGAAGCATTTGGATCCTATGGGAAAGGAGCTTTAGCAGCTACCCTGGAGTCCATCAATGTAAACGATCAGCGCGCCACATTTTACAAAGGTTTGTTTCAGGATACGCTCATTCCATTTTTAGAGCAGTACGATAACGAAAACCGCAAACTGATTCATTTAGATGCTGATATTTTTTCGGCAACCCTATTTACATTAAGCCAGTTTTATAAATATCTTAAAGCCGGTGATATTATTATGTTTGATGAGTTTGCCGTACCCACTCATGAATTTAGAGCCTTTCAGATTTTTTCTGAAAGTTTTTACATTTCTTATGAGGTGATTGCTGCTGCAAATAATTACCTGTTTCTGGCTGTAAAAATCAAAGATAAAAATTAGCATCGGAAAATAAAACCATACAAAAAGGATGATTCATATAGTATTTAACGAAATTGAAGTGGACGTATTGAAAAAGGTTCAGGAATTAGACGAATCCCTGGCTGGCGAAATTGTGCAGATAAAAGATGACTATGCCGTAGGCCCCATCCAGGGTATTTACGAAACCGAAGGGTATCAGCTACGTCGGGACTGGTGGAAAAATTTATTAGAAAACTCACCCTATAAAGAACAATCTGATTTGGTGGCGGATAAGATGACTGTCCATAATCTACTGAAAACATTACAGGAAAGTCCCGATCAGGAATTATGGATTTGGATGGGACAAAACCAACACGACGTTTGTGGGTACTACTGGTTGATGCCACAGTTACGCGAGTTTCAGGGCAGGGTACAAGTGTTATATATGAACAATCTGCCATTTATAAACGAAAAAGGCCAGATTTTTTATCCGTCCTGGTTGAGTGAAATTCCCCCCACAGAGTTTTTGAAAGCTAAAAAACTTGCCCGCCCGATTACGCTTAGTGAGTTTGAAGTAGATCCTGATGAATGGAGCCGGTTGATGGCAGAAAATTCTTATGTCAGAGTTTTAGAAGGTGGAAAAAAAATTTCTGGTAAACCGGAAGATTTTTTTGACGAACAGATTTTAAAAAACATTACAGGAGATTGGCAAAAAGCCAACCGGGTGATTACGAATACACTGAACCGCATGAATCCAAAAACCGGAGACGTATTTTTGATGTGGCGATTAAAAGAAATGATAGCCCAGGGGAAAGTGCAGGTAGAAGGGGACAGATCTGCCTGGAAAAGCTTCGATGTAAAAATTGGAAGTACCCAAACCGGGCATCCCGCTACAATCTGAACGTTAAAAACTGCGTTTATATAAAAGCTCAATAAAAGAAAATACATATTGAAGAGGAAACGGCTATAAAAAACGAGTACTTAGTTATGACAGTTAATGATGATATAAGAGATGATATAGAGAACTCAAACACCACAGGTTTGCAAGGCCAGTTTAAAACCTGGTTTTTGGACTACGCTTCCTATGTAATATTGGAACGTGCCGTACCAGCAATTGAAGATGGTTTAAAACCCGTTCAGCGTCGTATTTTACACGCGATGAAAGAAATGGATGATGGCCGGTTCAATAAAGTGGCCAACATCATTGGGCAAAGCATGCAATACCACCCACATGGTGACGCCAGTATTGGCGATGCCCTGGTAAATATGGGCCAGAAAGAGCTACTGATAGAAACCCAGGGCAATTGGGGAGATATAAGAACCGGAGATGATGCAGCCGCCCCGCGCTATATCGAAGCCCGATTAAGCAAGCTGGCATTAGACATTGCATTTAATAATAAAACAACGAATTGGCAACTAAGTTACGATGGCAGAAAAAACGAACCGATTACGCTGCCGATGAAGTTTCCGTTATTACTGGCTCAGGGGGTCGAAGGCATTGCCGTGGGTCTTGCAACAAAAATTTTACCTCACAACTTTATCGAGCTGATTGAAGCGGCAATTAAACACCTTAGAGGCAAGAAATTTGAACTTTACCCCGATTTTCAAACGGGCGGCATGATTGATGCTTCCGAATATAACCAGGGAAAACGCGGCGGCAAGGTGAAGGTGCGCGCACATATTGAAGAAGCCGACAAAAAAACACTACTTATAAAAAGTGTTCCCTATGGTGTAACTACAGAAAGTTTAAAAGACTCTATTGTAAAAGCAAATGATCTTGGCAAAATAAAAATAAAAAAAGTTACTGACAACACAGCAGCTGAGGTAGAAATTCAGGTAGATCTTGCGCAAGGAATATCGCCCGATATCACAATTGATGCGCTTTATAAGTTCACCAATTGTGAAGTCTCCATTTCTCCTAATGCCTGTGTAATTGTAAATCAAAAACCCGAGTTTTTATCGGTACAGGAACTCCTTATGGTTTCTGTGGAAAATACGAAAGAATTACTTAAAAGAGAACTTGAAATCAAACTTTCTGAGCTAAACGAAAAGTGGCACTACACCTCTTTAGAAAAAATATTCTTTGAAGAAAAAATATACAAAGAGCTCGAGAAAAAGCACGAAACCTGGGACAAGGTATTGCTGGCCATTGATAAGGCCTTCAACCCCTTTAAAAGGTTACTCAAAAGAGATATTACACGCGAAGATATTATTAAACTTACTGAAAAACCCGTTCGAAGAATTTACAAGCTGGATATAGATGAATTGAACCAACAGATAAACGGGCTTGAAGCCGATATTGCCCAGGTAAATCACGATCTGAACCACCTTGTTGATTTTGCAATAAGCTATTTTGAAAACCTATTAAAGAAACATGGCAAAGGACGCGAAAGAAAAACCGAAATAAAGCAATTTGAGGTGATTGAAGCGAAGCTTTTAACCATCGCTAACTCCAAATTATACGCCGACTTGTCTGGTGGTTTTATTGGAACGGGTTTGAAAAAAGATGAATTTTTGTTTGAATGTTCCGATCTGGATGATATCATCGTATTTACTAAAAGAGGCATCATGAAAGTTGTACGGGTTTCCGATAAAACATTTATCGGTAAAGACATTATTCATGCCGCCATTTTTTTAAAAACTGATGACCGTACTACCTACAATATGATTTATGTGGATGGGAAAAGCGGTGTAAGCTACGCGAAACGGTTTAATGTTACCGGCGTTCAAAGAGATCGGGAGTACGACCTTACCAAAGGAGACGATAAAAGCAGAGTCCATTATTTCTCTATCAATCCAAATGGGGAAGCTGAAGTAGTAAAGATCGTTTTAAGCCCCAGTTGCTCCGCCCGCATTAAAGAATTAGATTATTACTTTGAAGAACTGGCTATTAAAAGCAGAGGAAGTATGGGCAATCAGGTTACAAAATATCCAATCCGCTCGGTGAAATTTAAAGAAGCCGGAAGAGCCACACTGGACGGACGAAAACTGTGGTTTGACGATAAGTTCGGACGTCTGAGTACCGAGGATAAAGGCCAATACTTGGGAATGTTTGAGCCCGATGATCGTATTCTGATTCTTTATAACGAAGGCCATTATGAAATTACCGATCAGGAGTTGTCGCAAAAATTTGATCCGGATAAAGTATTGCTTATTGAACGTTACGATCCGGAAAAAATTATTACGGCCGTTTATGTGGACAAAGAAAAACTTCAGTACAACGTGAAGCGGTTTAAAATTGAAACCTCTACACTAAAAAATAAATTCCTGTTTATAAAAGAAGGGGAGGGGAATTACGTAGAAGTCGCCACTACAGAGGAGGAACCTATTCTGCAAGTACAATCCGGACGCGGCGATCAGGTGCGGAGAGCTAAGTTTAAACTCGCAAAAGTAACTGAAGTGATGGGCTGGAAGGCCGTTGGCGCCAAACTCACCGATTTTAATAAAACTGTTATAATGGACTGGGTGAAGCCCATAAAATCCGACCACCAACCCGAGTTATTTGAATAATCATCAAAAATTTATAAACTCGTTATAGAAAAGCTTTTACCAGTTTTGTATATTTGAGTTGCTGAAACTTTGTTTCAATGTAACTGAAATACTACTGAATAGGATATTGAAGAAGGCTTCAGCACTGGCATCAACAATACAATTTTTAT
>JBDHYK010000032.1:0-19595 GCA_039811305.1 Niabella sp. | reverse complement strand
TCACTGCAGGTAAAAGTACCAACTCCCCAATTTTCATAGAAACCTCAAAATGCTCTTTTTCGTAACCGAAAGAACCCGCCATGCCGCAACAACCAGAGGCCAGGGTAGTAACGCGATAATTCTTCGGTATGGAAATCGCTTTTTCTATAACCGGGGTAAACCCAAACGTTCTTTGGTAGCAATGCACCTGCAGTTGCACCAATTTTTCGTCCTCAGTGAAACTATCCGTGCTAATTTGTCCTTTGTCGAACTCTCTTACCAAAAACTCTTCAATTAAAAAACTGTTCGCAGCGAGTTGTCGGGCTTTTTCTTTTAAGGTTCCTTCGGTTAAATCAAGGGCCTCGTCTTTAAAAGTAATAAGGGCAGAAGGTTCTATGCCAATCAGCGGAATTACTTCAGATACAATGTCTCCGAGTGTTTGCACGTTTTTGCTAATTACTTTTTTGGCTTTTCTTACCAACCCTTTGGAGAGATAGGTTCTTCCGCTTTCACCATGTTGTGGAATGAGAACTTCAAATCCTAATGCTTCCAACAAAAGAATGGCTTTTTTCCCAATCTCCACATCGTTGTAGTTGGTGAATTCATCGCAGAACAGATACACTTTTTTGTCGGATATTCGGTGTGTTTTTTTTGCTATCCTTTTTTTATACCAGCTTCTTAGGGTAGTGCTCCCCACAGTAGGCAGGGAGCGTTTTGGTGCAAAACCAATAGCTTTTTTGATGATGGCCGCAGTAAAATTGTTTTTCACAAGGGCGTTATAAATAGCAGGTACTAAAATGCCCAATTTTTGCGACTGGGTAAAATTGGCAATCACACGGGTTCGGAAAGGAATTCCATGAGCATCATAATAGTGCTGCAAAAACTCAGCTTTCATTTTTGTTACATCTACCTGGGTTGGACATTCGCTTTTGCAGGCCTTACAACTGAGGCAAAGGTCCATTACTTCCCGAATCTCGGGGTGGTCAAACGGATTTTCTTTGCTGGACTGCGTTAGGAACTGTCGTAAAATATTTGCCCTTGCGCGGGTAGTGTCTTTTTCCTGAAGGGTGGCCATATAGGAAGGGCACATGGCACCTCCGGTTCGGTGCGAACGACGGCAATCTCCCGATCCCGAACATTTTTCCGAAAGTTTTAAAATGCTTCCCGGGTAAGAAAAATCGAAGATCGTGTTGATTTTTTTTACTGGAGGGTCGGCTTCATATCTTAATTGTTCGTTCATTGGTGGCGTATCAACTATTTTGTTTGCATTGAAGATGCCCGTAGGGTCGAAAATCTCCTTGACTTCTTTTAGCAATTGATACACCTCTTTGCCCAAAACATCGGGTATAAATTCGCCGCGTAACCGACCGTCTCCATGCTCTCCACTCAGCGAACCCTGATATTTTTTTACAAGCGTTACTGTGTCTTTTAAAACGTTTCGAAAAGTTGCTCGCCCTTCGCTGGTTTTTAAATTAATCATCGGTTCTACATGCAGTTCGCCGGCCCCGGCGTGTGCGTAGTAGGAAGCAGTGAGTTGATGATTCTTTAAGACCTGTTGGAGATCGTGAATATAGTCTGGAAGGTATTCAGGAGCTACCGCGCAATCCTCAATAAGGTTGACAGGCTGACTGTCGCCGGGCAGGTTGCGGATCAACCCCAGGCCTGCCTTTCTTATATCCCAGGCCAGGTTGGCTTCTTTGCCTTTTAAAACCGGATAGGCGTATCCATAATGGTGTTGTTCTAAATCAGCGATCAGCTCACTGGTTTTTTTTTGTAATGCATCTTCCGAGGGTTCCATGAACTCTACCATAAGCATTGCAGCCGGATCGCCTTCAATAAAAAACCGGTTAGGGTGATACATGCGGTGTCCTTTGGTGAAGTCCATAATATACTTATCTACTAACTCCGATGCTACGGGTGCATGGCTCAGTGCTACATTGTTGGCATGCAACGCTTCAGACACGGAGTTGCAGTGCACGCAAACGAGGGCTTCGTGTTGGGGCGGCAATGAAATCAGATTGAGTTTGGCTTCTGCAATAAAAGCCAGGGTTCCTTCGCTGCCGGCTAAGAGAGAGCAAAGGTTGAAACCGCCTTTTTTTTGTTCCTGTTGGCTCCATAAAATATCCAGCGCATAACCGGTATTGCGGCGGGTTAATGTTTTTTTTGGGTAGCCTTTTGCAATTGCCCTTTGGTTTTCAGGTTTGGCCAATAAGGCGCCGAGTTTTTTATAAATGCTGCCTTCAAAATTGTTTTGACTACTTTTTTGGTTGAATTCCTCTGGTTCAAGCGCCCGGAATGTTGCCTCCGTTCCGTTGCTTAGAAAAACGGTAGCTTCCAATAGGTGGTTTCGGGTATCGCCCCAAACAATGGAGTGCAAACCGCAAGAGTTGTTGCCAATCATTCCTCCGATTAATGCCCTGTTGGCAGTAGAGGTTTCGGGGGCAAACATCAGGCCATAGGGTTTTAAAAAAATATTCAGGTCATCGCGGATAATGCCAGGCTCTACCCGTACCCATTTTTCCTCAACATTCAGTTCGATTACGTTCTTAAAATATCTTGAAATATCCACTACCATTCCCTTGCCCACTACCTGCCCGGCCAAAGATGTGCCGGCGGCGCGCGGGATCAGGGTGATATCATTCAAACGAGCAAATTCTATACAAGCTCTTATATCCTCCTTAGTTTTTGGAACCGCTACAGCAATGGGACGCTCCTGGTATACAGAAGCATCGGTGGAATAAATCATTTTATAGGCATTGTGCAGCGTACTCTCGTTGTAAAATAAATCACCGGAAAACCCGGATGCTAACGTGTTAAATGTAATTTCCTTCATGGCAAAGATTCTGCGGTTAAAGATATAAACCTTTTCTGTAGCAGAAAACCTTTTGCAACAAAAGCATTCCAATTTGCCTTCGACCCTGCGATAACAAATCGGTTTGGTCTATCTTTACCAAGTGGGCTTTTGTACCTCGTGGGTCTGATTATTTTATTTCCTATCTTTAAAGGCTAATTGTTAGATCATGCGTGTTATACCTTTTTTAGTTAGTACAATCATCACCCTTGCCTTGGTATGGGCATTAAGCAAACCCTGGGGGAGCCTACTGCCCATGCCGCTGGGGAGTTTTCTGAGCCCACAGACTGGTTTTTGGCAAAATGCCGAAGCTACAAACCACAGTTTTGATGAGGCGGTACAGTTTCCTCAGCTGAAATCAAAGGCTCATGTATATTTCGATGAGCGATTAGTGCCGCACGTATTTGCCGAGAATGATGAGGATCTGTTTTTTGTGCAAGGCTACCTTCATGCGAAGTTCCGATTGTTTCAAATGGATTTGCAAACCAAAGCAGCCGAGGGGCGCGCATCAGAAATTGCGGGTGAGAAAGCGATAAATTACGACAAAGAGCAAAGACGGCTGGGGATGAAATACGGAGCGGAACACTCTCTTCTTGCTATGGAGCAAAACGAAACGGCTAAAAGCTGTTATAGCGCCTACACCGATGGGGTCAATGCTTATATCCATTCCCTGTCTCCGAAGGACCTTCCGTTAGAATATAAATTACTCAATTTTCAACCGGAAGAATGGACGAACCTTAGAACGGCTTTGTTATTGAAAATGATGGCTAAAATGTTATCGTCTGGAACTGAAAGCGACCTGGCCTATACCAACCTGAAAACTTTCCTCTCTGATGCGCAGATTAATGCCCTGTACCCACAGGTACCGGACTCATTGAAACCGATTGTACCGAAAGGAACTGTTTTTCCCACACCAGCCATTCAGCCCAAAATGCCTGTTCAGGCTGATTCGGCATATTTTGGTAGTTCGCCCGGGCCGATTGTTTTTGACGAAGTGTCAAAACCCAATAAGGACAACGGCAGTAACAACTGGGTAGTGGCCGGAAGTAGAACAGCCAATGGGGCGCCTATTTTAGCAAACGATCCCCATCTGGAAATGTCGTTGCCTTCTATCTGGTACGAGATGCAATTGAGCACGCCACAATTTAGTGTATATGGAGTTTCCCTGCCCGGGAGCCCAAATATCATTATCGGGTTTAACGACAGTATTGCCTGGGGCGTTACCAATGCCCAAAGGGATGTAAAGGATTACTATTCCATAAAATTCAAAAATGAACACAAAAAAGAGTACTGGTATAATAATGAATGGCAGCCCACAAAACCCCGTATAGAAACGATAAAAGTGAAAGGGGGTGCCACGGTGTACGATACCGTGTATTACACTGTGTTTGGCCCAGTGATGTTTGACAATAGATTCAGAGATGAAGTTGGCGGCCAAACGGCCCTGGCTGTTAAATGGGCAGCACACGAAACAGGTGATGACGGCTTTACGTTTTTTAAACTGAACCGGGCCTCTAATTATACAGACTATGTGGAAGCCATTAAGACATTCGAATGCCCGGGACAAAATTTCGTTTTTGCATCCCATAGTGGCGACATAGCCGTTTGGCAACAAGGAAAATTTCCAGCAAGATGGCCCGGACAGGGACGCTATGTGATGCCAGGTACCGATAGTAGTTATATGTGGCAGGGTTCTATTCCACAAAAGGAGAATCCGCATGCACTGAACCCAGCAAGAGGGTTTTTATTTAGTGCCAACCAGCGCCCCACTGATGCCACCTATCCCTATTACATACCCGGCGCCTATCTTACCCCCAGGGGGATTGCCATAGAACATTTTCTGTCGCAAATGAACCAGGTAACACCCCAACAAATGATGGATCTGCAAAATAATTACTTCAATGTCATTGCAGAAGATATGCGCCCCCTTTTGTTGAAATACACAGATGAACCCAATCTTTCTCCAGACGCCAAGAAATATTGGACAGTTGTAAAAGACTGGGACCTGATGGCTGGCCCTGCATCCCTTGCACAGACTGTTTATAAAATGTGGTTTGACAGTTTACAACGGAATATTTGGTTTGACGAAATCAGCAAAGCAGGCGTTCATACCGCGTTTCCGGATGAAGAAACTACCCTGGAACTGTGGGAAAGAGATTCAACGCTGATGGGTTTTGTGGATAATGTTAACACCCCTGAAGTTGAAACGATCCGGCAACAGGTTACCCAGGCCCTCAATCTTGCGGCGCCAGCGCTTGCTGTTTTAGAAAAAGAGGGACGATGGGAGTGGGCAAAATTCAAAGACGTGTCCATATTTCATTTGCTGGGGCAGGCGGCCCTGCCTTTTGCCCGAACAGGGTTGAACGTGGGCGGATGGAGCGATATTATCAATGCTGTTACAAAAAGCCACGGGCCCAGTTGGAGGATGGTAGTACAAATGGGAGCACCGGTAGAGGCTTATGGCGTGTACCCGGGTGGACAAAGCGGTAACCCCGGAAGCCGTTTTTATGATGATATGGTAGATAGTTGGGTGCAGGGAAAATATTATCCTCTTTGGTTGATGCGTGCTACCGATAGTAAAGACCCGCGTGTTAAATGGGTTATGAATTTTGGGAAGTAGAAAGAAACCGGATACGCATAAAAAGTTTTGTATTACAAATTATTAAGTAAAAAACGTTCGGAAAAATGAAATTTCTTATAACTGTCATTTGCATCGCCATTTTTTCTTTCTTAGCGGGGTTGTATGCACCCTGGTGGTCAGTAGCGATCGTTGCTTTTATAGTGTCGTTGATCGTTCATCAAAAACCAGCGCTTTCTTTTATCGGCGGCTTTTTGGGGGTTTTCGTTGTATGGGTTGTGCTGGCCGCCATCATCAATAGCTCCAATGCCGGTATCCTGGCAAGTAAGATTGGCGGTTTATTGAGCGTAGGCAATAGTCCCGCCATCATGATTTTAGTAACCGGTTTTGTGGGGGGGCTGGTAGGCGGATTTGCAGCTTTGGCGGCTTCCTTTTTAAGAAGGGATGCAATACCATCCTAAAGGTCTCTTTTTTACCAAAATTGTATTAAAGAGAAAGACCAGAAATGAAACATACAAACCGACTAAGTGCCCTAATTATTCTTTTTGGGGTAATCCTGTCTTCCTGCGATAGCATTGTTACGGCGAATGGAAAGGTATTGGATTCCCAAACAAAACTGCCTGTTGATAGTGTATCTGTTTCGCTGGGAGTGATAGCTAATACGTTCACGGACAGTAACGGCGTTTTTCACCTGAAAAAATTTCTGCAGGGTGCACGCTACAAGGAGCATTTGCTATTTGAAAAAGCAGGCTACCAGCCACTATATATTTACAACAAGTCTCACAATGACGTTGACGTTTTACTAAAAAAAGAGGTGGCATCCTTTTCTCCCGCTATCCAAAAACATTGGATAAAATGGTTTTATTATTTTAACCTCTGGGTTTTAACACCGCTTTCGGTGTTTACTTTTTTCTTTGTGATAGTTAAGAGGAGGCTTCGAATAAAATGGGCATGGCTACTGGGCCTGTTATTACTCAATTTTAAAATCCTCATTTCGTATTTGGATGCCTCGATTGTTGACTTTAGCGCTATTAACGGCCCCCTGTTTTTAGCTCATTATAATTCACATCCCTTTGCCGTACAGGTTGCCCTCCCTTTAGCAACTGTTCTTTTTTGGATTTTGTTTTTTACGAAGCGGGAATTATTGTTAAAACACTCAGCCTCTGACCCAAACGGTTGAAAGCCTATCTTTGACCTGAAATTTGGTGCAGTCTGTAACTGCCCAATTATTTATTAATTTCCTGACTACAGCCCATTCAGGATCAAGTTTCAACAAATATGACATTACATAACCGTGTTTCCCGGAAGGAGCTGAAAGAACGTATTTTGGCGGATGCCACACCACGCATCACCGTTTCATTTTATTGTTATTTTAAAATTCCTGATCCCCGACAATTCAGAGATCATCTGTTTCGAAATCTTTCTGAGCTGGGCGTATTAGGAAGAATTTATGTGGCAACAGAGGGTATTAATGCCCAAATAAGTGTTCCTGAAGATAATTTTGAAAAGTTTAAAAGCCTGTTATATGCTATTGAACCGCTGAACGGATTACGCCTGAACATTGCTGTGGATGATGACGGAAAGTCGTTTTTTGTGCTGCAAATAAAGGTGAGAAACAAAATAGTAGCTGATGGTATTAACGATCCTTCTTTTGATATGGCGAATAAAGGCCAATACGTGAATGCAGAGAAATTTAATGAACTGACCAACGACTCGGACACCATCGTGATAGACATGCGCAATCATTATGAATATGAAGTAGGCCATTTCGAAAATGCAATTGAAATACCGAGTGATACATTCAGAGAACAATTGCCCATGGCGGCAGCCATGATGGACATCCACAAGGAGAAAAATATTATTATGTATTGTACAGGTGGAATTCGCTGTGAAAAAGCTTCAGCGTATATGTTGCATAAGGGGTTTAAAAATGTGTTTCATCTGGAAGGAGGCATAATCAATTATGTAAACCAGGCGAAAAATCAAAATTTGAAATTAAAGTTTCATGGGAAGAATTTTGTGTTTGACCAAAGGTTGGGCGAACGAATCACAGAAGAAGTGATTGCTTCCTGCCACCAATGTGGTAAACCCGCCGATACCCACACGAACTGTGCCAATGCGGCCTGCCATTTATTGTTTATTCAATGTGAAGACTGTGCGAAAAAGTACGAACACTGTTGTAGTAAAGAGTGCCAGGATTTTATTCACCTGCCCCCCGAAGCCCAAAAAGAAAGAAGAAAAGGAATTGATTTAGGAAGAAATGTGTTTAACAAAGCCAAATCAAGATTAGAGCACCTAAAAGAATAAATGTTTTAATCCTTTCTTCCTCTCTTAGTACCATTTTTCATAACTTTGTAAAAAAATAAGATGAACCGGTCTTTCTGGTCTTTTTGTTTTCTGTTTCTCGTTGTATTGTTTTTGGCAGGCAATATAGCCTGTCGTAAAGAAAAGCTATTCGTGTCCAATGCTACGATTGTAGGACTTGATGGACGAATGTGCATGTGTTGCGGAGGCTATATTCTCACCATTGATAAAAAACCAATAAAAGAAGGACTGGAGTACACTACAGATGGTTTCCCCGATGATTTCCAGGTAACTTCTTTTCCTATGAGGGTCAATATTTCCTGGCAGCCCGAAGAAGGAACCTGTTCTACGAACCGTATAAAAATCTTGAAAATTAAGTCAATAAAAGAGTAAAACCAGTAGCCTCGTCTTGGAGAACAAGAACTCTGGTAAATTTTTACTCCCCTGGGCAAGTGAAGGGCATGGTATCTCTTGTCAACGCGAAGCACTGTTTTTTTCTGAGAGAATAGACTCAGGGATACCCCGCCTTAATGTGCCAGTTTCTGTTTTCGCAATTTATGATACGAAACGTACCCGAACCATTTGCTTCATTTAGTCAATAGGCTGCTTTTCGTTTTTTGGTTACTTGAGACTGTGGTTCTCGCAGACCAAAGTATTTTTTAAAAAAATCGGGTATTTGTAGCTATTTCAATTTGTTGCATCAAACGAAGCTCCAACTTAGTAAACATCATCCCGAACGTAGAGAGGGATCTTTCCCTATATGCTGTAGATGCCTCTTTGCAGTTCGCAGGATCGCAACAATTAGAAATGATCCCAATTTTCTACCATTACAAGTCATTTAATTTGCATAGACTAAATTTGCAATTATTTTTAGAATCAATTTTATAAATCAACGTGAAAGCAAAAACATTAAAAAAGGATAAAGTCAACATCATTACCCTGGGTTGTAGCAAAAACATGGTGGATAGTGAAGTCCTTAGCGGACAACTAAAGGCAAACGATATTGATGTGGTACACGAGAATAAAAAATTGGATCATAACATTGTAGTGGTAAATACCTGTGGTTTTATTGATTTGGCAAAAGAAGAAAGTATTCAGACCATTTTGGAGCAGGTGGAACTTAAAAAGCGCGGCAAATTAGATAAAGTATATGTAACTGGATGCCTGAGTGAACGATATAAAAAGAACCTCGAGGATGAAATTCCTGAAGTGGATGCCTTTTTTGGCACCATGGAGCTGCATGCCATTTTGAAGCAGTTTGAGGCCGATTATAAAACAGAACTCTTAGGCGAACGGATGCTGTCCACGCCCAAACATTACGCGTATTTAAAAATTTCTGAAGGCTGCAACAGAACCTGCGCTTTTTGTGCGATTCCTCTCATGCGTGGAGGCCATGTAAGCAAGCCGATAGAAGCGTTGGTACAAGAAGCAGAAGGTTTAGTAAAAAAAGGTGTAAAAGAAATTATGTTGATCGCTCAGGAACTAACCTATTATGGTCTTGATATTTATAAAAAGAGAAGGTTGCCAGATTTGCTGAACCGATTAGCAGATATTGAAGGTTTGGAATGGATTCGGCTGCACTATGCTTATCCCAGCAAGTTCCCTTTAGAAATTCTGGATGTGATGCGCCAGCGCGAGAATATTTGTAATTATCTGGATATGCCGGTTCAGCATGCTTCCGATAAGATGCTTGCAGCCATGAGAAGGCAAATTACCCGGCAGGAAACCGATGAACTGATTGCTGCCGTTAGAGAAAAAGTGCCGGGCTTGTGCCTCCGCACCACCCTGATTGCCGGCTTTCCCGGAGAAACAAAAGAAGACGTAGAAGAACTAAAACTTTTTTTGGCCAAACATCGGTTTGACAGAGTAGGT
This sequence comes from Niabella sp., assembly GCA_039811305.1. Lineage (GTDB taxonomy): Bacteria > Bacteroidota > Bacteroidia > Chitinophagales > Chitinophagaceae > Niabella. The sequence continues at coordinate 10,011 of JBDHYK010000032.1, read as the reverse complement.
ATTTTTACTTATTCCCATGAGGAGGATACAGCAGCCTTTGGTTTAAAAGACAGCGTTCCACATAAAGAAAAAGAGCGCCGGGCGCAGGAGATTATGGACTTTCAGCAAGAAATCTCCTTAGAACTGAATCAGGCAAAACTGGGAAAAACCTTCAAAACAATTATTGACAAAAAAGAGGCAGGGAGATATTTAGGACGTACCGAGTTTGACAGTGTGGAAGTAGATAACGAAGTCATCATATCCTCCACAGAAAAACTGACCCTGGGTGCGTTTTATCCGGTTACCATCACAAAAGCCTATGATTATGACCTGGAAGGAGTGGTAAACATGAAATAAGCAGTAGTATTATTAATTATATGTTATGCACTGATAGTCAGTAATATAATCACTTAACTTGTTTGAAAAGATAAAAAAAATCAAAATGATCACAATAAAATACCCTTTTTTTGAGTTAATAGTAGTATCTTTGCGGCTTCAATTTGTCAAAGGACAAAAGGTGTAATTGAAAAGTAAGTTGATTACGACTTAAAGCTGAGCAAGGGAAGACCCGGAATTTCAGCATCGGTTTTGTAAAAACCTCACAATAAAAAGTGTAGAGGTTATTGTTTAACTAAAATTTATTACATGAAAAAGGTACTATTCTTAGTATTAACATTTGTAATTTTTTCTGCAACCGGCAATATTGCCAAAGCAGACCCGCCGACAACAAAAGCTTCTTACTACCACAGTAAGTTTAATGGTAGAAAGACAGCAACCGGCGCAATTTATCGCGATCATTTAAAGACCGCAGCTTCTAACAAGTATAAATTAGGTACCAAACTGTTGGTAACTAATAAAAAAACAGGCAAAAGTGTGCAAGTGGTTGTAAACGACCGGATGGCTCCCAGCATTAAAGGCCGGGTAGATTTGAGTAAGTCCGCGTTTCAGCAAATAGCCAGTTTAAACCACGGCGTAGTTCCTGTAGAAATAGAAGTAATTAATGATGAAAATGGCAGAAACGTAATGTAAAAAAACTAAAGCCCCTGATTCAAAAATCAGGGGTTATTTTTTTTATATACGCTTCAAGACTGGTTTTGAAAACCACCAACTCTTCGCGCTGCTGGCGTATGAACGGGTTATCCTCTAATTTGCCTGTCACGGTTTCCATTTCCGCAACGGTATCATACACCATTGTTCTGAAAGTGTTGCTATAATCTTTGGCCTTGCTTTCATACACCATTCTTACCATCCATTCTTTACTGTCGAGTGTGGTATTCAGCAGTTGTATCAGACGGTCTTTCGTAAAATCGTTACAGCCTATTTCAAGCAGTTCTAATAATGCGGCAAAAGCATGTTTTTGTTTATCCAGTAAATAGGAAGCAGACTCCCCGCGATAGAAATTATGCACATCGTTCCAGTTTGTAATTTGGCCTGTTTTTATGGCTGTTAACAAATATTTCAATTTGTTTTCGGGTAGTAATTGTCCTCCCATGTTTACCCAATTCAACCTGCCTTCGCTATCGTAAAGGTTTTTTGCGATGGTTGCAGTAGAGAAAATAGAGTTCTTTTCGCTATATTGAACGATTTGGAGCGTGCCGTAAAAAAGTACCATTTTTTTGTAGATATCATACGCTTTTTGAACTTTTGAAAGTACGACAGGTCGTTCAGAATGTTCAAAGCCTTCGGCTCGTATTTCTAGTTCGCCTATCAAAGGTGACTGATTCTGTAATAGGAATTTGCCTTTTTCGATAAAGGCGGCCTTATCACCCGTCAGCCTGTTTTTCTTGTAATAGGCTTCGCCGGTGAAGTGTTCTAATAAATGCAGAGCGGTAAAAATTTCATTGATGGTGTCGGGTGCTAAAAAATCATATTCCAAATTCTGAATTATTTCTTTTCTCCGATCTCTTTCGGCAAATTTTCTTTCATTTCTTAAAATAGCATATAGGTTGTAGAGCAGCCAGTAGGCAGGCATTACTACCAGTTGGTTGGAATGTACTTCATTGCTGATGAGAGAAAAGGGCAGGGGAATATTTAGTTCGTTGGGATAGTCGCCTTTTGTGATCATACAAAACGAAGCAAATTTTGAATTGTGTTTCAGGCTCACACATAGCCCGGGCCAAAACCCTCTTCCCGCCTGCATTTCACCATCTGCGCCCCTTGAATTATGATTGGAGCCAATGGTAGCGCCTGCGGCCATATTGCTTTGTCCCAAAATGAGTGAAGCGCACAAAAAGGAATTATTATGATGTTGTTCGTGTGCGGGAAAGATAAGCGAGTTTAACACTTCGCAGCACGAAATTGTAGAGTTATCACCTAAGTAAGAGTTGATAAGACGCGCACCGTATTTCAATTGTGAAAAAGACCCTAAAATAAAGCGAACCGCTTTTACGCCATAAAAGGAACGGCTGCCATAACCCATGATGCCATTCACCATTTCACAACCTTCACCAATTTGTGACTTGGCTTCTGCTGAAGAATTAATGGTAAGATTTTTTAATTTATTCGCACCTTTCAGGTAAGCATGACTGCCAATTTTTACATCTTTAATAATTTGTGTGTTTTTTATGACCGTACTTTTTCCTACCGTGCCATAATAGCCTCTTCGGGTATCTGATTGACGCTGTGTAAATTCTTTAAAAGTGTTCATCAATTGGGCATCTCCCCGAAATTTGCTCCACAACCAGGCGTCGCCGGGGAGCATCCCATCGAATGGCATCACCTTGCGCCCCCCATTTTCATTGCAGAGTTCCAGCCATACCCGAACGGTTTCCTCTTCACCCTCCTTAATAATGCCATTGCCAAACTTGGCATGGGAGGTGCAGGACATTTCATTCACATTGGCTATTATTACATCGTCTTCGATAATATAATAACTCAAAAAGCGGACATTCTTCAGCGCCACATTGTTTCCGATATCGCAACTTACAATTAAACAGTTGTATAAGCCTACAGCGGTTCTAAACTCGCTGAATTCCAGAAATAGCGGCTCTAAACGGCCAATGCGTACCAATCCATAGAATGTGCATCGTTCAATAAGATGAATATCTATTCCATCCCGTACCAAAATATTCTCCCATTTTGCACATCGGTTTCCATTGGATTTTAAAACCGATATTTCGGTTTTTGTGAGTGGGCGATAGTCTGTAGCCGGATTTTGCTGAAAGCGCAAGTAGTACTCGTCTTTGCCTTCGGGCAGGTATTCGGCCGGTATAAAATTATAGCCCATTTTTTCAATGGGGTATTGTTGTATCAGGTTCATGTACTAATCTGTTTAGGAGTTATAAGGTGTGTTTTGTAAGGGAGTAAAAAAGTCTATAAATTTCATTTATCGTTTTCATGAACGGCATCTGCTCCGGTGTTCATCTTTTATTCTACTGTAACACTTTTTGCAAGGTTACGCGGCTTATCCACATCCAAACCCTTGGCTACACCAATATAATACGAAAGTAGTTGTAGCGGAATAACATTCAATACAGGAGCCACTATTTCGTCTGCTTCGGGTACTACCATTAGATCTGAACTGAGGGATGCACTTATTGTATCTCCCTCAGTAATAACGGCCAGTATTCTTCCTTTACGGGCTTTCACCTCCTGCATGTTGGCGATTATTTTTTCGTGGCCCGATCCTTTGGTGGCTACAAAGACCACCGGTAAATTTTCGTCCACTAAGGCTATCGGCCCGTGTTTCAACTCGGCGGCGGGATAACCTTCTGCATGGATGTAGGAGATTTCCTTTAGTTTCAGAGCTCCTTCCAGTGCAATTGCGAAATTGTAACCGCGACCCAGAAATAGAAAGTCTCGGGCTGTATAATATTTCTCTGCTATCTTTTTTATGTTTTCATGATGGTTGAGTATCCAGGCAACTTTTTCGGGCAGGGCTTCCAGTTCTTTTAAAAGATGTTTGTAACGCGTGTTGGAAATGCTTCCCTTCATATAACCCAATTTTAGCGCGATCAGGGTAAGTACCACTACCTGTGCTGTAAAAGCTTTTGTAGAAGCTACACCAATTTCGTGTCCGGCATGGGTATAAGCTCCCGTATCTGAAATTCTTGCAATAGAAGATCCTACTACGTTCACAACACCCAAAATAAGGGCGCCTTTTTCTTTTGCATTGTCTATGGCTACAAGGGTGTCGGCTGTTTCTCCACTTTGGCTGATGGCGATGATTACGTCGCCTTTTTTAATAACTGGGTTTCGATATCTGAATTCGGAGGCATATTCAACCTCTACATTAATTCGACATAGCTCTTCAAAAATATATTCGGCAACCAGCCCTGCATGCCAACTGGTGCCACAGGCTACCAGTACGATGCGTTCAGCACCGATTAATTGGTCTGCATATTGTTGAATACCCGAAAGGGTTATTGTTCCTGCTGTGGCATTCAATCGGCCACGCATGCTGTCAAAAATAGTTTGAGGTTGCTCAAAAATTTCTTTTAGCATAAAATGTTCGTATCCCCCTTTTTCAATTGCGGCTAACTCAATGTCTAATTTTTGAACGTAGGGTGTAATGGTTTCATTGCCTAAGTTTTTAAGAATTAGTTCGTCTGGCCTGATTATGGCCAGTTCGTAGTCGTTTACATATACCACTTCTTTTGTATATTCAAGCATAGGCGAGGCATCTGAACCCAAAAAATGCTCGTTTTTTCCTATGCCAATAACCAGCGGGCTTCCTTTTCGGGCTGCAAGAATCGTATCCGGATTTTCTGGCTCAATCAGCAAAATAACGTAGGCTCCGGTTACTCTTTTCAAAGCAGTACGAAGCGCTTCTTCTAAAGAATAGTTATTTTGAATTTGTATCGCTTCTATAAAGTTCAATAATACCTCCGTATCGGTATCACTTCGAAAGTGATACCCCTGACTGGTTAATTCACTTTTAAGAGCAGCATAATTTTCAATGATGCCGTTGTGTACCATTGCAATACGGCCATTGGAGGAAAGATGAGGATGGGCATTCACATCATTGGGTTCGCCGTGGGTAGCCCATCGGGTATGCCCAATCCCTGTATGTGCCCGAGCATCCTGAGTGCCGATACTATCTTCCAGATCGGCTACCCGACCTTTCTTTTTAAAAATACTGATGCTGTGTTCTTTTAGGAGGGCGATCCCTGAGCTGTCATAACCTCGATACTCTAATCGTTTCAGCCCTTTGAGAAGGATGGGATAGGCTTGCCGATGTCCTGTATAGCCAACAATTCCGCACATATTTTGTGTTTTAAGTAGTTTTTGCGCAACCGTTTGCGCAGTTTTTCATAAAGGAGCATTACTCCTGTAAGTAAGCTCCGGCGCTTAGATCTTTTTTTTAACAGATAGTAGTTCTACATCAAAAATAAGCGTGGAGCCACCGGGTATATCTGGCGGGGCACCCCGCAGGCCATAGCCCAACTCGTAGGGGATGAAAAATTTGTAGGTGGCGCCTTCGTGCATCAATTGTAAACCTTCTGTCCAGCCTTTTATCACTTGTGCCACCTGTATGGTCAAAGGGGTACCCCTGTTGTAGGAAGCATCAAATTCGGTGCCATCTAAAAGCGTACCTCGGTAATGGCATACTACGGTGTCATCAGATCCCGGTTGAAAACCGTTTCCCTGTTTTATAATTTCGTATTGCAAACCACTTGGAGTGGTGTAAACTCCTTGTTTTTGTTGGTTCTTTTCTAAAAATGCACGGCCATCATCAATTCGTTTTTTTGCTTTTTCCTCATTCACCTTGGTGGTGTATTGATTGTAAACCTGGTAGCCACCCATTTCATCAAAGAGGACAGGTTTATTTTGGAAGGTGTTTTTAACAGCTTGTGCTACTAATTCCGGGTTTATATCCGGAAAATCTTTTTTGAGTGATTGGGCAAAATTTTCACCAAAGGCATAGCTTGCAGAATCGGTGAGATTTTTTAAAACCGGTTGGATCTGTGTTACTGTAGCGGTGGGTTTGCGGTTTGTAACCTTGGGCGCCGGCTTTTTTTGCGACCATAACGACTGACTGATAAAAAAGAATGTCAAAATGAAAAACAGATGCTTCATTAAAATAGTTTAAGGCGCAAAAATAGGGCAAATTGATTAGGATGGACGCGGCTGCATTCCAATTTGTCGCGAGCGTCATCTCGCCGCAGGGCGAGATCTCCTGAATATTGGGGTAGATTCCTCACTTCGTTCGAAATGACCATCAATAGGATATTCGTTTTGTGCGACAATTTGGAAAGATCCTACTAAAAAAACATGCCCCAAGATAAAATTAATTAATACTTAGCTACAATTCCGGTATAATTTTGGGGTGTGATTTGCATTAGCTCCTTTTTGATTGAGGCAGATATTTTTAACCCTTTAATAAAATGTTGCAGGGTCTCCTTTGAAATTCCACCCTTGCCTCGTGTTAATTCTTTCAGAGCCTCATAAGGGTTAGGATAGTTTTCTCTTCTTAAAATTGTTTGTATAGCCTCTGCTACTACTGCCCAGTAGTTGTTAAGGTCTTCTTTCAGTTTTGCTTCGTTGAGCAAAAGTTTGTTCAATCCTTTTTCAATACTTTTCAATGCAATGATTGTATGTGCAACCGGTACGCCCATATTTCGTAAAACGGTACTATCCGTTAAATCCCTTTGCAAGCGGCTGATGGGTAATTTAGCCGAAAGATGTTCCAGCAGGGCATTAGCGATACCCAGGTTGCCTTCGGCATTTTCAAAATCAATTGGGTTCACTTTGTGCGGCATGGCTGAAGAACCCACTTCTCCTGCTTTGGTTTTTTGTTTGAAATAATCCATGCTGATATAAGTCCAAATATCGCGGCACAAATCAACCAGGATAGTGTTGATGCGTTTAATACTATCACAATGTGCGGCCAGGTTGTCGTAGGGTTCAATCTGGGTGGTAAATTGCATTCTTTGCAATCCCAGAATATTTTCGACAAAATAGTTGCCAAATGCAATCCAATCTGTTTTGGGATAAGCTACCGCATGTGCATTGAAATTACCGGTGGCACCTCCAAATTTTGCAGAAAAGGGAATATAAGAAAATAAATCAATCTGACCCTGGAGTCTTTCTACAAACACCATAAATTCTTTTCCCAGAATTGTTGGAGATGCTGCCTGCCCGTGAGTTCGTGCTAATAAAGGAATTTCTTTCCATTGGGTGGCCAGTTCGTAAAGACTGTGCTGCAGGTTGATGTAAGCCGGTAAGAGTTCTTGTTCCATGCAGTGCTTCCATAAAAGCGGTATGGAGGTATTATTTACGTCTTGTGACGTTAAGCCAAAATGAACCCACTCTTTTACATCTCTGTCCTGGGTTTGTTCCAGCACCTGCTTCAGAAAATATTCCACAGCTTTCACATCGTGGTTCGTGGTTTTTTCTATTTCTTTAATAGCGGCTGCATCCGTTTCACTAAAATTTTCGATAACCAAACGAAGGCGCTTTTTTGTTTTTGCCGATAACTTCAGAAATTTTCGATCTGCCAACAAAAAAAGATATTCCACCTCAATCAGCAGTCTGTATTTGATTAAGGCAAATTCGGAAAAATAACCTTGTAACTGTTGTACCTGGTTCTGGTACCTGCCGTCAATAGGCGAAATTGAGGTTATGGACATGGGTTCTATTATTTTTTGGTAGTAGCTATTCTGAAATAGCTAATAAGAATACTGCAAAAATAAGGCCTTGTTGGGGAAACTCGATGGCTTTCAATATTGTTTGCTTATCGAGGTTCGCTGTCATTTGTAGTTTACGGAAAAGTCGGCGATGCGAACCATGCTGATAGTACAAGGTTGGGAGGAGTGAATGAGAGGCACAAAAAGCGTTGTTTAGCAGTTGAATTGGTCATCAAACCAAGGAGTCATTAATGGCATAAATATTTAATTGAATATCGTAATCATTTGTATTTCGCAATTGGCGGCGAAAGGGCTGTGGAAATATTTTGGCAGCTTCCTGAATATAAAATGTAAAATGATTCTGCGTAAGCCAATTTAGTATTTGCTGGAGTTCCCCGGTTTTAGAAAAGGTGCCATGGTATTCCAAAAACAAATTTTTTATTTTCGGCAGATCGTCTTTGATATCAAGGAGCACCTGAAATTCAGCTCCTTCGATATCCATTTTTAAAAAGTCAATATTTTCTGTAAGGTAGTCTTTAAGACGAACTGCCTTTACTTCGGCTGTGGTATCATTGGGGCTCTCCTCAATTTTGCTGGACATACTGCCTTCATTCGAAAACTGCAATTTCGTGTTTTCCTTCCACACCGCAGCCGGTACGGCTTGCACGTCTGTCATATTTTGTGATTGCAAATTTTTAGTAAGCAATTCGAAATTCTTTTTATCGGGCTCAAAGGCAATAATACGGGCTGTGGGATACTTGTTTTTAAGGTAGATAACACTTAGTCCGATATGGGCACCACAATCCAGGATCCGCGGATGGGTGGGCAGCGGCTGATTATAAATTTCGTCAATAAAAATTTCTTTAACGGCGTACATAAATTCTGCTGGGTCATAAAAGCAGATTTCGCCATTCAGAAATCGTTGTTTTCTAAGTTCACCGGAAGACTGATGTTTAAGTTTTTTAGAAGCCAGCCAACTGATGCCAAATTTTTTATACGGATTGTGCAAGGGTTTGCTGACTATTGCAATCAATGCGATCACCGTTTTTTGTAAAAAGCCTGAGGGGAGCATAGGAACGAACCAGTTTATTTTGCATCAAATTTACCCATTCGAGGCCTTCGATAATCACAATAGCCCAAAATTAGTAAATGGATTAATTTCAGTTTGTTTTTCCCATAGAGTAAATTATTTTTCACCATATTTAAAACGGCCTTTCTTCTTTTTTTGAGCTCTTCGGGAATTTGTTGGCCATATTTTTTATTTATATATAAATGGTTTCGAACCATATAATATAGCCGAATGGGGCTATGCAGAATTCTGGCTGTCTTTTTAAGGGTTTTTAAGGAATAATGATCCTGCAGTTCTCCCAAACTGTGTTGCAACACCACATGTGGGAACTTTATTGTTTTATAGCCTTTAATTAGCGCTCTGAAACAATATTCGGTATCCACCTCATCAATAAAAAGGTTCTCATCAAAACCGCCAAGAGTCGAAAAAACCGCCAGATTTACAAGGCTCCCCGACGTGATGAGTTCTGAAGTGAAAACAAAGGAACAATCGGACAGCGCCTCCTGCCGGGAGTGTTCTACCCCAATCATCGCAATCTCTTTTGTGTTTTCAAGCTTTTCAAAGCAGCGTTCGTAAAGTTGCAAATTGGAAGAAGTGAAGCTAGAGTCCTGATCCATTGTCAACAGCCAGGAGGCTCCTGCTTCTATAGCTATTTGAGCCGCCTGGTTCAATCGAAACGCTATCCCTTTATTGTCATTGTCTGCAATGAGTATCGCCTTGCTACCAAAACATGAAAAATCAGTAGAAGCGGTTGGTTCAGAATTATCGGCTATAATTATTTTTTCAACAAAATGAAGATAGGACGAAATGTTTTTGATGCTATCCCCCTCGGTGGGATGATACAATACTACAACGCCAAAAACATTTTTCATGCCTGAGTAATAAAAAAGATTATATCTTGCGAATGTATGAAATTAACCGATTGGTTCGTTACCAAAGCAAGTTGGGCCCTACACCAGGATAAAAGACAAACTATTGACTTTTCCAGGCTGTTGAAGGGAAAAAAAGGACTGGAAATAGGTGGACCCAGCCTTTTTTTTGGCCGTAAAAGTTACTTTCCGGCGTATTTGTATGCCGATCGTGTGGATGGTGTTAATTTTAATACCACTACGGTTTGGGAAGGGAAAATTAACGGTGGTTGGACGTATAAATATTTAACCGGGCGTCAAAACGGGTACCAGTACATCACGGAGGCGTCTGAACTTGAAGGTGTTCCAGATGCTTCCTACGATTTTTTATTATCCTGCCACAGTATGGAACACCTTGCCAACCCTCTGAAAGCACTGAAGCGATGGCGCGAAGTGCTGAAAAACGAGGGGGTGTTGGTGTTGGTGCTTCCTAATAAAGAGGTTACATTCGATCATCAACGTCCTTACACCACATTTGAGCATTTAT
>JBDHYK010000031.1:0-19814 GCA_039811305.1 Niabella sp. | reverse complement strand
GCTTCTGATAAGCGCCCGGTTGCAGCATCAAAAGGATAAATCATCACCTTATCAATACCTAAATCAGGTACGAACAAAAACTTATTATCAGGAGAGATTACCGTGCTGTGTACATGGGGTGCCTCTTGCCGGTCTTTATCTGGGCCGCTCCCTTCATGTTGAATCACTTGCTTTGTGTCTCCGATAGAACCATTTTTATTAATGGGGTAAACAGAGAGGTTGCCGCTGGAGTAGTTTCCACAAAACAACCAATTTCCTGTTTTGTCTATTTCAATATAGCAGGGAGCACTGCCGTTACTGCTGACTGTGTTGATCTTGGAAAGTTCTCCCGTTTCAGAATTAAAAGAATAAGAGGATAGCTTACCCGGATCAGATTCATTCACACAATACACATAATTTCCGTTTTTGCTCAGCGCTAAGTAGGATGGATTTATGGATGCGAACTGGCTTACTGCTGTAGCTTTGCCACTTAGGGTATCAAAACTATAAACAGATATACCTTTACTAGTACTATTTTCGGTATAAGTTCCTGCTAACAGATATTGCTTTTGCCCCTTTAGTATTAACGTTAAACACACTGAGAAAAGCAGTACTACCCATTGTTTCATTTAATTTTATGATTGTAAATTTTTAGTAAATACCAAACAATATGGATTGCAGCGAAGCTCATGGAGAAAATATACAATCCCATATCGCTCACATCGGGGGTGTAATGGTGCGCAATAGACACTACAATTAGGATGGCCGTTAATATCAATCCGGTTATGGATACAATGGTTACACTCTTGCTTTTCGTTTGACTATCTTTATTTAAATGGCTGTTTTTAATTCCAAAGAGAATGTAAATGTCCAGTCCTAATAGCATCCAGCAAATGAGTCGGATCCAGGTATCGAAGGGTAAAAACGCCATCATTCCAAAACATACCAATACTCCCGCCACAGGCACAAAGGGCACAAAGGGGGTTTTAAATGCTCTGGGAGCATCGGGGCTTGCTTTGCGTAGTATTAAGATGCCAATGCAAACCAGGATAAAGGCAAAAAGGGTGCCAATACTCGTCATTTCACCCACAACCCGTCCGGGAACAAATGCCGCAAACAGGCTAACGAAGAACATGAAAAACAGGTTGGATCTGGCAGGCGTTCTGTATTTGTGATGCACCCGGGAGAAAAATTTAGGCAATAGTCCGTCTGTGCTCATGGAATAAAATACACGGCTCTGTCCCAATAACATTACTAAGATCACGGAGGCGTATCCCAACAAAATTGCAACAATAATGGTGGTATTTAACCAGGGGTAGGCAGGTGTGATACTGCCTGCTGCATTGGGCACGCCCATGTGGTCAATAGCAACTGCCACCGGCGCCAGATGATCGCTGGATGTGCCTTTACCGAATTCGGTGTAATGTGCTACACCTACCATAACGTACGCAAAAACGATATAGAGGATGGTACAAATAATTAAAGAACCCATGATCCCAATGGGCATAGCCTTTTTGGGATCTTTTGTTTCCTGTGCTGCCGTGGACACTGCGTCAAATCCTATATAGGCAAAAAACACAATCGCAGCCGCCCTAATAATGCCAGAGATACCAAATTTGCCAAAACTGCCCTCGTTGGCAGGAATTAAGGGTTGCAGATTTTCGGGTCTAACAAACTTGATACCAACAAAAATGAAGACTAAAACGATGGAAACTTTAAGAATAACAATAATTGTGTTCACCCATGCGGATTCGCTGGTGCCCCGGATCAAAACCAAGGACATGAGCACTACGATAAATACAGCGGGCAGGTTTAGTAACCCATGGGTGCCATCTGCCGCAGTATCGAAAGGAGTCATCATTAAACTTTGAGGCAAAGAAACTCCATAACTGTGCATAAGTTTGCTCAGGTAACCCGACCAGCTGGATGCTACCGTAGCCGCGCCTACAGCGTATTCCAGAACCAGATCCCACCCGATGATCCATGCAATATATTCGCCCATGGTAGCATAGCTATAGGTGTAGGCGCTTCCGGCAACCGGTATCATGCTGGCAAATTCAGCATAGCACAACCCCGCAAAAGCACAACCCAGCGCAGCAATTACAAACGAAATCATAATACCCGGCCCCGCATAGTTTGCAGCCGCCATGCCGGTTATCGAAAAAAGTCCCGCACCAATGATGGCTCCAATTCCTAAAGCGACTAAGGACCAGGATGTCAATGTTTTTTTAAGACCGTGTTCGGTTTCCTGAGATTCTGCAAGCAGAATATTTATTGATTTCTTGACGAATAAACCCATTAGTTTTTGCTTTGTTGAAGAACGAAATAAATTATCAGTGTTGAAAAATAAGAAAAAAATGCAATAACGAACAAAGATTTTATGAAAGATGTCAAAAATATTTATTCTATGATATTAACAGATTCCTTTAGTTTTGAAGTTGAGCGCCAATACGATCCGAAAATAATTGACCCGATGGGTAGGCTTTCTTTATCGAACTTTGAAATTGTAATCAGCCAAACCCCAACAAAAAGAAACATAAAACAAACTGGTTCTCTCTTTTTTAATGTATTGGAATATCAATTTTTAATTTATTACACTGTAACAAATGAAAAAAGGCAAAAATTTACCCCAATGGATTAAACTGTTTTTCGGCTTTTTGCTGGGTCTTTTTTTGGGGCTGATCGCATTTTACACCTTTCCACAGAAAACCAATCCCTGGATGGAGCCTTTTGTACAGCTTTGCAAATTTGCAGGGATGCTTTTTTTGAGAATTATTATGACGGTGGTAGTTCCACTGATCGTGAGTGCGCTTATCATGGGTGTTTTTGAACTATCAAAAGGAAAGGGTTTGGGAAAAGTAGCTGGGAAATCTATGGCTTTTACGCTGGCGTTTAGTTCGCTGGCGGTAATAATTGCCATCCTGATGGTGAATCTGCTGCAACCAGGAAAAGGAGTATCGTTTGATCGGGAGGCTTTAGAACGCAATGCCGGTGTAATTAAGATAGGAGAAAACGCAAAACTCGCTTCTACCAAAACCTGGCAGGAATATATTGTGGATCTGGTTCCCCAAAATCCGGTAGATTCGGCAGCAAAAGCTTTCAATGGAGAAATTGTAGCTGTTATGATCTTCTCACTATTGTTTGGATACGCCCTTTCGTTGATTATAAAAAATGATGAAGATCATCCAATAATAAAAATTCTGGATGCCGTGTTCAATGCATCGCTAAAAGTAATTGAGTGGGCTTTGAAATTGGCGCCTTACGGTATTTTTGGCCTGGTATTTAATACCACCTATTCGATGGGTGGTGGTTTTTTAGGAAATCTGGCCGCTTATACCGGGGTGGTAATCGGAGGGTTGCTCCTTCAGCAATTCGTTGTGTATTGGGCAGCATTAAAATATTTTGGGAAAACCCACCCCTTCGATTTTATGAAAAAATGTCGTGAGGTATATTTATATGCGTTCTCCACCTCCTCATCCAATGCCACACTTCCTATAGCCTTAGAAACAGCCGACAAGAAACTGAATATTCCCGATACCATTTCGCGCTTTGTTTTAACTATCGGTGCTTCGGCCAATCAGAACGGAACAGCACTTTTTGAGGGGATTACGGTGTTGTTTATAGCACAGGTGTATGGAATTGATCTTACGGTGGGCCAGCAATTGTTGGTTGTATTAATGTCAATTATAGCCGGGGTAGGTACCGCCGGTGTACCGGGTGGCTCCCTGCCTCTTATTGTGGTGCTGTTGGTACAGGTAGGCGTTCCCCCCGAAGGCATTGGTTTGGTTTTAGGTGTAGATCGGTTATTAGACATGTGCAGAACCACTCTGAATGTTTCTGGCGACCTGGTTATTGCACAATGCGTTGCTGCCAATGTACCTGAAATTACAAATGAGAATGATGATACTGTAAGAATGGATGTAGGATTTACGTCAGATTAAAACTACTTTACAGTTCCTTGCAAAAACAGGCTTATCAGTACTTATGGCCTAGAATGTTAAATTTCGAGTCTTTTAGGCGGGTATGAAAAGGCTTTCTTATTTTCGCAACCCAACATAAATAAACAAAATGGACTTTTTGGCAATATTAACCGCATTTCACTGGACCGACCTTCTGCAACCGCAGTGGTATATTGAAAACGGAGGGCTTTGGCTTCTGTTATTTGTGGTTTTTGCAGAAACCGGTTTATTTGCCGGTTTTTTTTTACCGGGAGATTCATTACTCTTTGTTGCCGGAATTTACGCACACAAAATTGGCGAGGGCATCAACGCCGAACCCGGATTAACTTACCAGTTCTTAAAGCTTTTTGGTGCCGGGCACATACAAAATGAATGGGTAGATTTGGTGATTTTATGGGGACTTATTTCTTTTTGTGGAATCCTGGGCAATATGGTAGGGTATTGGACGGGCAAAAAAGTGGGGCCTGCCATGTACAATTGGCGAGATAACCTGTTTTTTAAGAAGCGATATTTGCATCAGGCCCACGATTTCTACGAAAATCATGGGGGAGGCGCAATCATTATTGCCAGATTTTTGCCTTTTATACGAACTTTTGCCCCAATTGTAGCGGGTATTGTGCAGATGGATAGAGCTAAATTTACGTTATTTAATATTGTAGGGTCAATAGGTTGGGTCTTTAGCATGTTGTTTGCCGGCCATTTTTTACAAAAATGGCTAATGGGACAGTTTGGTTTTGACTTGAAACAACATTTAGAACTTATTGTACTGGGGATCGTTGTTGTTACTACCTTACCGGTAATAATAAAATTATTGTCAGGAAGAAAAAAAGCCGCTTAACCTATAATTTAATAGTCTATAATATCTATAATACGTTTATTGTGAGCATATTATAATTGATTATGCCTAATAGCATTATGCAAAGATGATCAGTAAAGAAGAAGAAGATTTTTTAAAATTTTGGGAAACGAACCGAAAACAAAAACGAAATCGTTTTAAGAGCATTTTAATTAGTTTGCCGTTAGGGATGGTGGTGGTGGTGGCTATTTTTGTCAATCTATTTAGTGGCTGGTACCAACGAGCCAATATGGTGGCCAATTCTGATCCGAACATTTTTCTGGTGCTATTAATTGCGGGTTTGTGCATTGTTGCGTTTTTTGCTATTTTCTCGTCTTACCATAAGTGGGACGTTAACGAAACAAGGTATAAAGAGTTAATGTCGCGCAAAAAAGGGGATAAAGACGATGACAACACCCCTGTTTAGCAAAAAAGCTTTAATTTTGTAACCTAAAAATTAGTATTCTATGAAGAAGTTTCTCGGGCTGCCTTTGGTATTCATTATGGTAGCTGTTATAATAGCAGGATGTTTTAAAGATAAAAGTCCCTCTTGTGTTAATAACACTATTGAGCAAGATCGGGCAGTTATTGATTCATTTATAAGCAGCAGCTCCAGCGGTTACATAAGCTGGCAACCCACTTTAGGGTTTTATGCAGGGGCTGTAGATCCCGGTACGGGAAATCAGCCGGTTGCTGAATCTGTAATCAGTTTCAAATATGTAAGAAGCTTGTTGAACGGTACATTAATTGATTCTGCTACCTTTCCTCAACCCTCTCAACCACAGGCTATAACCTTGAGTATGCTGGCGAACAGTCCTTTGGAGTATTACGCCCTATCCAACCTGAAAGAAAAAGGGATAATGCGTTTTCTGACTCCTTCTTCGGGCGCTTATGGTTTTGGTTGCACAGGTGCCAAAAACAACTTAGGCCAAACAGTAATTCCTGCTAATTCACAACTTATTTACGACATCACCCTGCTGGAAGTTAAAGCACAATAATACATAATGAGACTATTTTTAAAATCCTTGCTACTACTTGTGTTGGTGGCTGTTGTGTTTATGGGTTGTAGAAAAGGTTTAAAAAGACCCGACCCTTGTTTTGAGAAACCCTTAGCTCAGGAGATGCCTGCAATGCTGGCTTATGCCAACGAAACAATGGCAAACCCTGTTATTGATACAACGGGGATCATCTATGAAATTGTACAGCCAGGAGAAGGAAATAACCCTACCGTTCTCAATACGGTTACCGTAAATTATGTTGGTAAGTTATTAGATGGCACCCAGTTTGACTCAGGATCCAATGTTGCATTTTATTTAGGAAGTTTAATTGTAGGCTGGCAAATAGCAATACCCAAACTTAAGCCAGGCGGGAAAATGAAATTGATTATACCCTCTACATTAGCCTATGGATGTAGTGATTTTATCCCAAAATTAAAAAGCCAGATTTTGTATTTCGAGATTGATTTACTTTAGTAACAAATCATTGATTATTAATATCTTGAAATTAAAACCTTTATTTTAATGACAAGACAACACTTAATAGACCTCATCCGGGAGCGACGCTCTTATTTGTGTGTGGGCTTAGACACTGATATTGAGAAAATACCCGCCCATCTGTTAGAAGCCGATGATCCCGTTTTTGAATTTAACAAAGCCATCATTGATGCCACCCGAGAGTTTTGTGTAGCCTATAAATTAAACACTGCTTTTTACGAGGCAGGTGGTAGTAAAGGGTGGGAGAGTCTTGAAAAAACGGCCAACTTTATCGGGCCCCGCCATTTTAAAATTGCCGATGCCAAACGGGGAGATATTGGTAACACTTCCGATCAATACGCAAAAGCATTTTTTAGAACATTGCCTTTTGATGCAATTACAGTAGCCCCTTATATGGGAGAAGACAGTGTGAAACCCTTTCTAAATCATGCCGGAAAATGGGCAATTGTATTGGGTCTTACTTCCAATAAAGGCGCTAATGATTTTGAGCTTCAAAACTTGCACGATGGCCCCCTTTACGAAAAAGTGTTGACCACCGTGTCTCGCTGGGGCACTAACGATAATTTAATGTTTGTGGTTGGAGCTACACAGGCATCCTCATTCGTAAGAATTAGAGAATTGATACCCGATCATTTTTTATTGGTTCCGGGCGTAGGCGCACAAGGCGGTAGCCTTAAAGAAATTTCTGAAAAAGCAATGAACCCGGAATGTGGGCTTTTAGTAAATGTCAGTCGTGATATTATCTACGCCTCCAATAAAGAGAATTTCGCAACGGCTGCCCGCGAAAAAGCCAGTAGTTACCAAAAAGAAATGGAAGTATATTTAAAGGATCTGAATTCGCGGGCAGAAAATCAGTAGGAGGAAGTTTTTATCCTTTTTAGTTGTACTTGAACGGTGAATTTCATAAATCTGATTCATTTTCCATCTACTTTCCTATTTTTGATTCTCTTTACGCAGTTTTTAATGTGTAGGAGAGCGTATCATTTTCTAAAAATTAATAGATTCTATTCTGTTTCGGGTTGAGGCAAAAGACAGCCTGAAATGACTAATTCAAATGCTTATGTCAAGAATTTGCCTGTTTCCCGGAACTTTTGATCCCATTACTCTGGGACATGTGGATATTATCAACCGTGCTATGCCCCTGTTCGACAAAATCATTGTTGGTATTGGAATTAATACTACAAAGGCTCCCATGTTTAGCGCAGAGCAACGATTGCATTGGATTAATACGATTTACAAAGATCACGATAAAGTGGAAGGTGCAATATACGAAGGGTTAACGATTGATTTTTGTCAGAAAATAGGCGCCAAATTTATATTGCGCGGTATTCGTTATGTGAGCGATTTTGAATATGAAAAAACGATCGCCGATGCAAACCGGACTTTAGATAAATCCATTGAGACTGTTTTTCTTACCGGCGAACCAAAATATACTTCTGTGGCGTCCACCATTGTTAGAGACATCATTAAAAATCATGGCAATGCAAGTCCTTTTTTGCCGGAGGAGGTGTTTCATTCATTACCACAACTTGGCCATTAAAGCCAATACACCTTTGATGTTTTACTACAAGATGCTTGTTGCTATGAAATAGATCATCCGTTACATAGCAAAACAGAGTATTTCTATTTGCTGCCTTCCATTTACAAAAAATAATGATAAAATGTGATAAGAATCATCTCAAAGTATGATGGAAGTTGCTTGTGAAGTTGTAACTTTGAAAACTTCAAAAATTTTATTCAATTATGGCAACAAAAGCTAAAGACAAAAAGTATGTGTATTCATTTGGCGGTGGCAAAGCCGACGGCAATGAGTCCATGAAGAACCTCTTAGGAGGTAAAGGAGCCAATCTGGCTGAAATGGCTGGTAACCCAAACCTGAAACTACCTGTACCTCCGGGTTTTACCATAACCACCGAGGTTTGTACCTATTACTACGATAATGGAAAAAAATATCCCACCAGTTTAGATGCGCAGATTAAGAAAGCATTAGCAGGCGTTGAAAGAATTATGGGTAAAAAATTCGGAAACGTTAAGAATCCGCTGTTATTATCTGTTCGCTCGGGGGCAAGAAAATCTATGCCGGGCATGATGGATACCGTATTGAATATCGGCCTGACCGAAGAAACGATTGCCGGCTTAATTGCGGTATCGGGTGATGAAAGGTTTGCGTATGATGCCTATCGCCGCCTGGTGATGATGTATGCCGATGTGGTGATGGAAAAAGCAGGTGGATTGGAGCCCGCCAACGGCATTGGTATCCGCAAAATCATGGATGAAGTATTAGAAGAAGTAAAAAATAAAAAAGGGTACAAGGCCGATACCGATCTTTCGGTGGATGACTTAAAAGCTCTTGTTAAAGAATTTAAAGGCCTTATTCGCAAACACATGAAATTGGAATTTCCGGAAAATGCCTGGGATCAACTCATGGGTGGCGTAGGAGCCGTTTTTGCAAGTTGGAACGGTAAGCGGGCAATTGAATACCGTCGCATTGAAAATATTCCTGATGAGTGGGGTACTGCGGTAAACGTGCAGGCTATGGTATTCGGAAACATGGGTCAAGATAGTAACACGGGGGTTGCCTTCACAAGAAACCCTGGTAACGGTGATAATCATTTTTATGGAGAATACTTAGTAAACGCACAGGGCGAAGACGTGGTTGCCGGTATTCGTACCCCATCGCCAATAAATGAATTTTCAAAAAATGATCATAGTAAAGACTTAATCACTCTTGAAAAACTGAATCCAAAGGTATATAAAGAATTATTTGCCATTCAAAAGCGCTTGGAAAAGCACTACCACGATATGCAGGATATTGAGTTTACTGTAGAAAATGGTAAATTATTCATGTTGCAATGTCGTGTGGGTAAGCGCAACGGTGTCGCTGCCGTGAAAATGGCTGCCGATATGTACAAAGAAAAACTGATTGACGCTGATACCGCTATTCTGCGGGTAGCTCCCAATCAGTTGGTAGAGTTATTACTACCCATGATTGACCCTGCAGCCGAACAAACCCATAAACCCATTGCAAAAGGTTTGCCTGCCGGACCTGGTGGCGCCATTGGTCGCGTAGTATTTTCATCGGAAGATGCTGTGGAGTGGGCAGAAAAAGGCGAAAAAGTGATTCTGGTACGCGAAGAAACCTCACCGGAAGATGTAGATGGAATGCACAAATCTCAAGCCATCCTCACTTCAAAAGGAGGTATGACCTCTCACGCTGCCTTAGTTGCAAGAGGTTGGGGAAAATGCTGCATCGTAGGTTGTAGTGATATCTCCATCAACGGCAAAGACAAATACTTTATAGACCACAACGGAAAAAAAGTTAAAGAAGGCGACTGGGTTACCCTCAATGGAACAAAAGGAGTTGTATATGAAGGCGTATTACCTTTGAGCGCGGTAGATTTGCAAAAAAATACTTCCTATACAAGTCTTATGAAATTGGTAGATAAGACAAAACAATTAGGAGTACGTACCAATGCGGACACACCCAAGGATGCAGAACAAGCCATGGCATTTGGAGCAGATGGTATTGGCCTTTTCCGTACCGAGCACATGTTTTACGGCGAAGGGGGTGAACAACCCTTGTTTATCCTTCGTAAAATGATCATGAGTAAAAACGAAGAAGAAAGAAGAAGTGCCTTAAACGAACTCTTCCCCTTTGTGAAAAAGGATATTAAAGCCACATTAAAGGTAATGAAGGGCAAACCGGTTACCATTCGTCTGCTCGATCCCCCATTACACGAATTTGTTCCTCATGATGAGCATAAATTGGCACTACTAAGTAAAGAATTGGGTATTAAAAAAGAAACGCTGAATATGAGAATTTTGGCGCTTCATGAAAACAATCCGATGCTGGGCCATAGAGGCGTACGCTTAGGTATTAGCTACCCAGAAATTACTGAAATGCAAGTAAGAGCCATTTTGGAAGCCGCAGGAGAATTAGCAAAAGAGGGTGTGAAAGCATTGCCCGAAATAATGATACCCGTAACTTGTTCCCGATTAGAACTGGAACACCAAAAACAAATTGTGGATAAGGTGTACCAGGAAGTGTGTGCAAAGCTGAAGGTTAAGAAAATAGACTATTTGTTTGGTACAATGATCGAAATCCCAAGAGCCGCACTTCGTGCCAATCGTATGGCGATGGTTGCTGATTTCTTCAGCTTTGGAACCAACGACCTTACGCAAATGACATTTGGTTTCAGCCGCGACGATATTGGCAGTTTCTTGCCCACCTATTTGGATCAGAAAATTTTACCACACGATCCTTTCCAAACATTAGATCGCGAAAGTGTAGGAGAGTTGGTAGAAGAAGCTACTATACGTGGGCGCGCTACAAAACCCAACCTGAAAGTTGGCATCTGTGGTGAGCACGGAGGCGATGCGGATAGCGTGAAGTTCTGCCATGAAGTTGGACTGAACTATGTAAGTTGCTCGCCGTTCCGCGTACCTATTGCGCGTTTGGCAGCCGCTCACGCAGCTATTGAAGAAAAGCAGGCCGCAGCAAAAACTGCCGCAGTAAAAAAAGCAACGGCAAAAAAATCACCTGCTAAAAAAGCAGCTCCCAAAAAAGCAGCAGCAAAAAAAGTTGCAAAAAAGAAATAATTTTTGATGCAAAATAATTAAGACCTGTAGGGCAAAAGCCTTACAGGTCTTTTCTTTTTATAATCACTGGGGATGCGGAAGGCGTAGCTCGGCACTCTTGTGCCTTTTTTCCTGGGTTCCGCACTGGAACACTCAAGTCAAAAACAAAGATTTTTGCTATTTTTTTCTGCTCATCAGTTAATAATAGAACTCGTTGGTACAGTTCATTAGTATTGGGCAGGTATATTTCAATTTGATATATGTTTTGAAGTATTTCAATGACTTTTTCCGGAGACCAATCTACTTTCTTGTTTTAAAGATAACGTTCTAATTCCTTGTACACTTTGTAAGCAACAAAATTTAAACAGGTGTGTGCTTCTATTCTTCTTAGAAGTCTATGAAAGATTGGTCTTATTTTTAAATCGGTCTTTGTTACCCTAAAGGCTTTCTCTATCTTGCATAAATGCTGATAGTTTTCTAAAACCTGTTCGGTTGGTAACGTAGAGTTAGTTAAAAATTCTTTTAGACCATCCCACTTTTCATCAGCATTATATTTATCACGGACAATTGTATTTGCTACCTCTCCTTCTAATCTCAAAGATTCTTAAATAAAAAATTTTGAAGAATAAAAGAGACTGTCGCGGACTTTTAAGGCAGTCTCTTTTCTATATTGGGTCATATTATCTGATCCGGATTGATGTTCTTATTTGCTTTGGAAACGTAAGGCAACCACCAACTCCCTTATTGGCAATACAGCCAAAATGATGATGGGTTTGCTTTACTCCAATGCTGTGGCAATAATTCACGGGTATTCTTTTGATCTTTTGTAGGGTTTTAGACAAAATCTTTAAAAAAGAAAAACAACAGACCAGAATTCAAGAAGGCTTGTTTAAAAAATAGGTTATAGCCGATCGTTTAAATAGGCGTCTAAAATTTGTAAACAGTACCATTCCTGCCGGGGTAGGTGGAATGGTCCTTTAAATAAATTTCCTTTTGCAGTTTGTGCAATGCCTCCATCGCGATGCAGGTAACCAAACCATTCGCCCTGTTCCTTATCATGAAATTTTTCATATGCGTAGTCGTGAACCATTTTATGCCAGGTTGCGTATTTTTCATTGCCCGTCATCAAATAGGCCAAAAGCGTAGCAATGATGGTTTCATTATGTGGCCACCAGAATTTCATATCCTGCCAATACTCCTGCACCGGTTTGTTGTACACATCTCTGAAATATAAAATACCACCATGCTCCTTGTCCCAGCCGCGTTCCCACATATAGTCCAGCATTTTACAACCTAATTGAATCAGGTGTGGGTCATTATTGCGATAGCGGGCTTCATGCAAAATGAACCAGGCACCTTCAATAGCATGACCGGGGTTTAAAGTACGCCCATCAATATGATCAATGATGCTGCCATCGGGTGCCACCTGCTCCATCACGCATTGGATATCGTCTTTTACAAAATAGGTTTCAATTTCTTTTATCCATTTACTAATCCATTCATCACATCGGGGATCACCAATGGTTTCGCGTAGTTGTTGAGCTGTATTTGTCATAATCATAGGCACACCAATTCCTTTTGCTGGGCGAGTTCCGGCAAATTTTGCTGGTAATTTTTTTTCACCTGTTGCATAAGCTATACATTCTCCAAACACACGACGAGCATTTTCAGCAGCTTGTTCATCGCCACTGGCTTTAGCATAGGCTGCTGCTGCAATTACATAAAAAGTTTCAGAAAAATAATACCTGCGTTTGCGGATAGGTTGCCCCTCGCGTGTTACATGAAAAAACATCTGACCATCCGCATCAAAACAATGTTTGTTCAAAAACTCATAGCCTAATTTAGCACCGTCTAACCATTCTTGTTTTTGCTCAACCGTATTGTATAAAGTTGCCAGCAACCAGGTGGCACGACCCTGTATCCACACGGCTTTATCATCGTCAATCAGGCTACCATCGGCATCACGCATCAGCAGGAAGCCGCCGTGTTCGGTGTCGAAAGAACGGGGAAACCAAAAAGGAACGGTATCGTTCAATAATTGATTGTTATAAAATTCTTTGTATTGAAGTAACCCTTCTATATTCATAATATTTTGGTTTAAAATTTTTCTAAAAACGTACTCGCCGGCAACATGTCTTTGTTTACAAGGTTCGCATCAGTAAAGGGTTGCCAGGCATAGGTTATTTTTTTTACTACCACATTTTTGGGCAGATAGATAAGAATTTTATCAGCAATGATTTTTGTCAATAAAGGAACTAATTCACCATTTTTATCTTCAACTTCAAAACCACGAACAGCGTTACCATCTGAAGTTTTTAGCCCTATGGCATTCTTAAAATACACTTCAATTCTATTATCCAGTCGTACTGCCTTTTGAAATAATGGGCCAGTAGGAATAATATTTAGGCGATAGGTGTTGTTTAGCGCCAACCTTGCCAATCTTTTACCTACCGGAATTTTTTGAGTGGGATGCACATCTTTACGATCTCCCAAATCAGTAATAATTGCCATTCCGGTATTGTCAATTTGATTCAGCAATTGTCGCTGAGCATCTCTGAAATAAGGCCAGGAGGGTCTTTCAATACTGGTAAGTTGTACGTAGTAAAAAGGTAGGTTTTTGCCCCATTGTTTGCGCCAGTCCTGCACAAAAACGGGAAACAGCTTTTGAAACAGTTCAGCATTTTCTGCATCACTTTCTCCCTGATACCAGGCCACGCCTTTTATTGGAAAGGATGTGATATTGGCTATGCCGGCCTCAAAATTAAATGAAGGCTCGTAGGGATACCTTTGTAATGGATTAGTTGCATTTTTTATATTTTGTACAGCACGTTCTCTACACCATTGCATAATGAAATCGGACTTTGTCCAGTTTTTAAAAGACTGAACAAACAATGGAGAGGACTCTAATGTATATCTGCTTACCCAGGAAATAAGGGGTGAACCGCCTACCGCTATTTCTACCAATCCAACGGGAACTTTTATGTTTCTTAAAATTTCATTTCCAAAAACATAACCCACTGCCGAAAAATCAGCGGCACTTGCTTTACTATTCAACTGCCAGGTACCTGAAAAGAAATTCAGGTCATTTGCTTTTTGAAGTTCCTCCTCCGTCCAGACATGCCCATCGGTTTCGGCAGCAGGCTTAAACTTGAATAAACGAATTGGAGCTGCAGTATCTGCTTTACTGAGAATAGAATCTGCTCCGGCACTTTGTTTCAACGGGAAATACATATTCGACTGCCCCGAACATAGCCACACTTCGCCTACCAGAATATTTTGTAGCACAATGGTTTTTCCTTCATTTTCAATTTTTAAAAATTGCGGTTTTAAAACGGCTTTAGACGCTGGTAAAATAATTTGCCATTTGCCACTTAAATCTACTTCCACTGATTTTTTTTGTTGCATAAACTGCACAGACACCATTGTGCCGGCATTAGCTTTCCCTGAAATTTTTATCGGCTCATCACGTTGCAATACCATATTGCTGGTAAACATGGGCGACAATTGTAAGCCACCAAAATTTCCGGTGAGGTAGGAATACACTGTATTGGACAATATTTTGGCACCCTCTTCATTGGGATGTATATTATCAGGAAAAAGATCAGGGCGATTGAATAGAGCATTGTTCAAATCTATAATTGGTAACTGGTGAATAGTGGCTACTTCTTTTATTTTTTCCTGCAATTTCCAGTACCAGTCAAAAGTGCTGGACACAAAACGGGGATGACCACTAAAGATGGGTGTAAGGCTACAGATATAAATCTTTGTTTTGGGATTGATTTGTTTGATGGTATCAATCAGCCAGCTATAATCCCGAATAAATTCATCGCGATAGTTTGGGAAATTTCTTGGATCGGTATCGTTCAATCCCAGATGAATAACGGCAATATCAGCCTTAAACTGAAGCATATCGGCAAATGCCTTTGTTTTGAAATAAGGATTATGTCCCTGGCGTAATAAAGTAGCACCACTATGTCCAAAGTTTCCTACTTCAAAATTAAATCCTAATCTTTTTTGCAGAAGTGAAGGGTAGGAGTCTGCTGCTGGTTCTTTTAACCCCAAACCGTAGGTTACAGAATTGCCAACACAAGCAATTTTTGTTTTTTGCTGTGCCGATGCAGTATTTATTAAAAGCAGAAAAAGAAAAGCGAACACCCAGCTTATGGGAACATTCCAAATTGTTGCGATGGGCATGCCGATTGGAAGGTGGCGTCTCCTAAATACGATATAAGATCCCTCACTTCGCTGGATATGACGTTTAAAACCATATTCGTTTTGGGCGGCAATTTGGAATCCCCACCACCTTCTTGCCTGGGATGTAAATAGATAGGCAGTTATTTCCATTTCACAACAGTAAATACGATTTTCGAATATCCTTCTTTTTCGTATAATACCCCTACTTTATCCTTTGCAATTTTTACAATGTCCGAATAGGCAGTTATATCCCCTTTTTTATGAGAGCTATAGACTAAAATACTTTTGTACCAGGTTTTGCCATCGTTTTTACTAATTCTTAAGGTAAGGTTGTTTCTATGTTCCGTATCTGCCGCATTGCAAAACGCCAGAATATTTTTTCCTTTGGTTTTTCCAATAGTTAATATAGAACCCTGGCAAACTGGATCGGGCAGATCCAAATTAAATTTTTGATCTTTCCAGGTTTGGCCACCATCTTCGCTAATAGCAATGTAGCGCGCTTTTATATTTCCTTGTTGATTTCTAAGATTAAGCATTAATCGGCCACCACTAAGTTCGGTAGCCATATTTTCGTTACCACCCTCTAAGTTTACGTTTTCGCTTATGTGAAAGGTTTTGCCATGATCGTCGGAGTAAAACCCATGTGCCCGGTAATCTTTGAAATGAGGTTGCGGGTTCCCTTCGTTATGGTTAGCCGCTACATAGATTCTGCCTTTATATTTTCCCGAGGTAAATTGCATGGCATGGCCGGGTGTATTGGCATAGCTTCTCCAATCTTCCTTAAAATTATAGGCTGGGTTCACTTTAGGTTGAAGGGGGCGATGTGTTTGTAGAGTAATATTTACGCCTTCGCTCCATGTTTTCCCATCATCTACCGAGGTTTTGTACCACACTTCACGCAGTCCGTTTCCTTTTCTTACTTCGCCTTCGTGATTGTTACCTGTATTGTAAAATAAAAAAATTCTTCCTTTAGGATACGAAGGATCCGTCATATCCACAACGGGTGCCGGGTTACCTGCCTGAAGGGTATCAAACTCAGCAACCACCTGAACATTCGACCAGGTGCTGCCTTGGTCGCTGCTTCGTTTCAATACAATTTTAACATCGCCAAAATCACCTGCGTGGTGCACCCTGCCTTCGCAAAAAGCTAATAAATCGCCATTTGGAGCTTCGATGATTGCGGGTATTCGATAACTTTTATACCCCTCGTTACCTGAAACAAAAACGGGAACGTCTTTTTGTGCAAATAATTTTACTGGGAAAGAAAGGACGAATAACCATACAAAAACTAAAACTGTGTTACGCAACATAACTGACATTTATTTAAAAGTTGATTAATAAAAACTATTCCATGTTCTGAACTTTGGGTTTCAAAGTTAGTAACTGAGTGATTAATGCCACAGCCACAATTGCTCCCAGGATAGCAAAGCCAAAACCGAAATTACCTTCATCTTTGAACCGACCCAACACCTGTGTTACTGCGGCTCCAGCAAATACGCCTACCATATTCATGAATCCATAAGCAGTAGCCCGAAGATTTGGCGGCACAAACTGACAGAGTATGGGCATATTGTTGGCATCGAACATACCAAAGCCAACGCCGAACAGAACTGCAGCGCCCACTACGGTTACAAATGAATGACCATAACCCAGCAGGACGAGGGAGGGGATGGTAAGCGCCAATCCGATAGCACTTGTAAACACCCTGCCCCGAAGGTTTTTTTGTACCCATCTGTCGGATAAAGGGCCACCGATAAATACGGCACCTACAAAAGAGGATGCGGCTATTACAATGGTAGACAATGGACCCGCCTCGGACATAGGAATTTTTAAACTATCGGAGAACAATGTGGGTATCCAGTTTTTTATCGCCCAGCCCGGCAGACTTGGTGCTGCAAAATAGAACAGAATGACCCAAAAGGCCATCATCGAAAAGATCATGGAAAGCCCTTTTAGCAACGGAAGGTTCTGGGGTTTATTATTTATTTCGGAGATGGGTTTTGTAACCACCGATTTCTTCTCTCTTAGAAAGAAAATTAAGACTACAGAATAAACAATCCCGATAATCCCAAACCAATGAAAGGCGGTATGCCAGGAAAACTTCTCAGCAACAGTAGCGCCAAAGCCGCCCAAGGCCTGGCCCAAATACAACCCTGTCATGTGAATGGCAATAGCCAGCGAACGTGTTTTTCCAGTATGGTAGTCTGTAATCAATGCAAGGCCGGCGGGAATATACAATGCTTCGCTAACTCCCATAAAAGCACGTAGCCAAAGCAACTGGTCGTAGGTAGTAGCCAATCCCATTCCGTAAGTTACTGCGCTCCACACAAACAAGCTGCCCACAATCAACCATTTGCGGTTCACTCTGTCGGCAATGGTGCCTGCCACCGGGCTCATAAAACCGTAGATATACATGAACACAGCCATCAAAAAACCAAAAGACTCAGCTTTTTGCAACTCCACAATGTCTATTTTCATGGCCTCCTGCATGGTGCTTAGCATCTGCCGATCCATATAGTTCAGCAATGCAACAACACTTAATAACCCTACCACCACCCAGGGGTAATTGGAATTTGAGGTTTCCTGGTTTTTATTTACAGCAAATGTATTTGGCATAATTTGTCTTTTTACGTTATCAGCCTCAGAAAAGATTTCAACTTCCTTGCGCCCGCCATACGGCAGTCAGATCGCACTTTTGTGCAGCAATGCTTCTATCATTTATCAAGTCATTTCAAACCCGGTCGGCCTATCAAAATCCTGGGGCTTCGCACACCGGGCCTTATTTCTCCACTCGACAACATAAAGTTGCCCTCCCACACACTGGCCGAGGTAGTAACCTGTGCCGCCACCGGTAGGTTCCCCATTTTCGTCCATTGGTTCAGTTTGATATTGTACAACAATACATCCGTACTAAAACCCTGGTGGTGCATCACCAACTCATTTTTATCTTTTATCAGCTTTTCCTTTTGAATAGCATCATCAGTTTTTGCAATCTGCGATAGATAGGTTTCTATCTGGTGAAAAACATCGCCCTTATCGCCACCTGCCAGCACAATATAATTTTTACCCCATGCAAAAGCAGCGCTTGCCGTAAAAGGGGTACTCCTTTCGCCGTCGAAAATATCGGCTAATTTTTGCCAGTTTTGTTTTTTAAGGTCAAATACAAAAGTTGTGCTATGCAATTGGCTGATGCCTGTACTGCTTTTGGTTCTGCCTCCAATCAGGTACAGTTTGTTATTTTGAATCACTGCCATTCCATTTGCCAGAGCGAGGGGAGCCTCTGGCAAGGGTTTCCATTCGGGCTGTTTTGTAGCCAGATCTATACAAAAGAATTTGTTGGAGGATTGTTGCGCCTGATCGCCACAAACCACATAAACGGTATTTCCCAGGGCGCAAACTGCAGGTGCTGTTACGGAAACAGGCAGGTCGGGTAAGTTTTTGTAGGCAACCTGTTGTTTAGATTTGTTCCATATAAGCAACCCTGCTTTTGAAGAAATTCCTTTTTCGTTATCGCCGCCAACATAAAAAACACCTTTATCGGTACTGGCAGCGCCGGGGTATGCGATGGGTTCGGGAAGCGTAGTGGTGTTTTTGGTATTCCAAACAAAGGAGTCTCCCTTTTTTTCCAAAACAAAAATTTTATCGGAATAGTATTTTTTTCCTCCTTGCCAGGGCATCGCATCTGGGAAATTGGCACCCCCGGCTATTAGTAACACATTATTATTAACACCGCTCAGCATACCTGCAAAACCAATAGAGGGTTTGTTGTTCTGCATTAAAGTGGCTGCTACCGACCAGGAACGGGGGGTAGCCTTTTGTGCAGCGCTTTTTGATAATGGCAATACAGAAGCCATAATGAATAGAATTAAATAATTTTTAAACATGACGATTTTTGAATCAGTTTTTTTACCAAAAATTCTCTTCATTCTTTCTTTTTTATAGAAAACATTGACAGAGACGAAGTTACTGAAAACGTAAATCAATCAAAAAATATAAAATGGTGCTCAAAGGCATAACATTTGAAATAGAAACAGCCACCTTGCGGAAGCTGTTCTATTTGTTTATCTGCAATCTTAACCTACTTGCATTGTATCTGCGATTTATTGCCTTTTCGAACGGCTTTACACCGATTTG
Organism: Niabella sp.; assembly: GCA_039811305.1. Lineage (GTDB taxonomy): Bacteria > Bacteroidota > Bacteroidia > Chitinophagales > Chitinophagaceae > Niabella. The sequence continues at coordinate 642 of JBDHYK010000031.1, read as the reverse complement.
AATTGGTCAAAATCAAGGGCTTCCACATCTTTTCTGAACTGTTCGAACTGCTCTTCACCCATGTTTTTTATAGGCAGACGGAACCCGCCGCAGTTCAAGCCAACGATTTTCATATAGGCTTTTCCGGTAGCAATGCCTCCGTATTTACCCAATAGTCGGATCATATCTATGGATTGCTGTTGCAGGTCTCTGGCCTTTATCAGGTCGCCGCTTTTAAAGGCTTCAATCATGTTCAGGTAGAGAGGAGCGGCATAATTGTAAGTGCTGCCAACTGCGCCAAAGCTACCCAACACCAATGCCGATAGCATATTCTCATCGCGCCCCCAAAGCATATCGTATCGGCCTTCATCAATGTACATGCAGGAGAGGAAGTCCATGAAGTCCTCGTGCGTGTATTTAATGCCTGCAAAGTTGGGGATGCTACCGTTTACAGCTTTCAACAAATCATACATGGGCACTCCGCAACCAGTGAGTACCGGAATATGGTAATAATAAAAAGGAAGCCCAGGCACGGCACCTGCTACTTCTTTGCAGCAATCTGCCAGTGCTTGTGGTGAACCGGGTTTAAAATAATAGGGGGCGGTAAATGCTATGGCATACAGTCCAATTGCCTGAGTATGGTAGGCCATCTCCTTACAATCT